>JBMFLZ010000001.1:0-16151 GCA_049970935.1 Sulfolobales archaeon
AGTGACTCTAGATACTTCTCCCCATTAGGTGTTGAAGCAATAGATTTTGGCCCTGTGGGTGGAAACGCTCATGGACCAGATGAATATGTTGAAATTTGGAGTCTTGATCCTTTAGCAAAATTCTATAAAGAACTTGTAATCAAGTTACTATCCCCAGATGAAGAGTGATTTGATAATGCATAATTACTGTAAGGATCTATGTAAAGAAACATTTTTAAATACCTTAGTTAATATGAATGATCTTGATGATTCGTGTTTATTACTCTCGGCATCAACTATTATTTCATTATCATCCTTCTTGAACAAGAACCTTCTTTATCATAATTTAGATCAAGATAATTGCTTTATATTAACTGATCAAGCCAACAGAAATCTGAGGATCCTACCTAGATCTAATAAGACATTAGAGGATCTAGAGTGTTTCTATACTGATAATCTAAAGGAGCTTGAGAGGATGTGTTGGCCTATAAACAAATTCCTTGAGGAAGAATCACTTAAACATATACTTAATATCTTCAAGGTTAAGACTATAGAGAAAGAAGGGTTATTTAACCCTACTCAGGAAAGTATTTTAACCATCGTGGATTACTCTATTCATACTATGCCTATAAGAATACCTCCTCTAAGTTTTGTATCTATTGAGGAGGTTGAAAAGAAAACATCCGTATATAGCATTATGGCAAGGTCTCAAGAGACCAGGCGGATCAGTATGTTGAATAAAAATACCTTTAGAATAAGGGGAACTAAAGATCTCAGAATCGATCTTATCGGAGATTTCAATAATGTTAGATGCTTCGCAGATAACGAGTTAGAGATTTGCGTAGGTGATGAATTCTTGTTATACACAGATGCTTCAAATAGATTTGTTTTAAAAGGAACTGGGTATAGAGAAATTATTTTGAGGACTAATTTGAGGAGTTCATTAATTTCATGGTCTCATCCTCTTGGGCCAGCAACCGATTTTTACGAAAGGTATATTGGTAAGGATTTTAGATGTTGGTGGCTTGATCTATTTAATTTAAGTAATAATATTCACATTAGTTTAGCCTCATATCCTTATCTAAATGCTAATTTGAGAGACTATAATGAATTAGAGATATCATTACCAAATAGTTCTATGGTGATCTCTACCGGATCCTCTTTAGAAGAGACCATACCATGGATCTCATCACATAAACTCATTGATCCTATTAAGACGAAATTTATTACTCAATCAAGAAAACCATTGCTAAGTATTATTCCTAATAAGATTCTTCTACATAGTATCCACTTTGATCCTGTTGAGAAGAATATTTATATGTATCTAATCAATTACTTGCCTAAAGACTTTAGTATAACTCTAATTTCCACAGGTTATTTCAGAAATGTTAATGTATCTTATTTAAAAAATGTATGGGAGACTCTCTATCCAAGTTTTAATATGCTTAAATTATCGCTACCAGCTTATTCGATAGCTGTTTTGAGATTCTTAAATGAGAAATAATGCTACTAACAGATCTTTGAGCCTGGTTTAGTTTCTATTTTAGGATCCGGATACAAAATAGACGGAGTACCACCCTCCTCACATCCCGCAGCTAGGATCATTCCTTGACTTATGTATCCTCGGATCCTCTTAGGTTTTAGGTTAGCGACTACAACAACTTTTCTCCCAATAAGTTCCTTCGGATCATACCAATTAGCTACACCAGCAATTATTTGTCTCTCGCCTAATTCCCCCAGATCAACAATTAATCTAAGCAAGCTTGTCCCCTCTATTTTCTCTGCAAATTTAACTAATCCTACTCTCAGATCTATTTTTCTGAAGAACTCAATATCTATTTCTTCTTGAGAGGCTATATTAATCACCCCCTAGCTAACGTGTTTTTAGAGTTTTAAATATTTTTGTTTTTATCTCATTTAGGAGGTATGGTTGAGCTAATCTCCTTTACTCTCTCAAAATATTTCATAGCTAATCTTCTTGTTAATTCAAGGATCTTGGGTATATCTTCTCTAGGTATAGAACTTATACCGCTTTTCTGTATACCTGTTAATAAACCATCTTCTGAGTAAGCTATTGTTATTAATGTATCTGATATGATCTCCTCTTCTAATGAAGGATCTGCGAGATAGAACCTGGATCCTGTGTTCTCATCTGTTATTTTAGCTAATGTGGCTGTCACTACTCTTCTGCTGAGGGGAATAGGTTGATAATTATCTTTCTGGATAATAATCTCGCTAGTGCTCTGATCTACCGAGACCTGAGGTATACGTGTATTCATTAAAGCTATTAATGTCGCTAATGAAGAAGCATCGATCATATTTCCATCATAGTCTATTACGTATATGTCTATAAAGATATTCCATACTTTTTTACCAGGTATAATCACGAGTTTACTTAGATCTATCGCTCTAACATCTCTCAAAGATCTATCTATTATTCTGGCTAACTCAACGGCTCTCTCATCTGGTGGCCCTGGTTCGAAAACCGGTGATGCGTGCGGTAGAAACTCTGCATTTACTATGAGATTCCCTTCTTCAGGAGTATCTGGGAAAGGTGTTCCGATCTCAACCTTTACTCCTGTTAGAACTTTTGTGTGACCAAGTCTCACTAAGGCTGATCCATTGGCGTTAGGAATAATATTTACCTCGGCATTTATGACCCTGGGTTCATCAAATAATCTCTCATCTATCCTGGAGCCCTTAGTAAGTAGTGTTAATATAGCATTTTTCCTTATTTTAGGTATTATAGGGAGATTTGTTGGTGTCATAGACATATTCGCTATGCCTCCTCAATCTCAGCGTATTTCTTCTTCAAAGCCTCTTTTTGCATATTATAAATCTTCATAATACCCTCTATAGCCAATTCCAAAGCTTTGCTAAACTCTTCCTCTGTTAATACACCATTTAATTGAAGCAGTGTTATCTCTCTGTAGGAAGGCATCATGGCCACGGGCATATCCGCCTCGCCATACATATCTTCCTGCTCATTCTCGTCTAGCACCAGTACACCCTGTACCTTACCTACAGCTACTCCGGCAACAAGATCTCTCATAGGTATCCCTGCATCTGCTAAAGCCAGTGATGCAGCCGTTATACCAGCTGTTCTTGTTCCACCATCAGCATTTAAAACCTCTATGAATATGTCGATTACAGTTCTAGGGAAATTCTCTACTAAGATCGCTGGTTCAAGAGCCTCTCTTATGACTTTTGATAACTCTATCTCTCTTCGTGAGGGTGCAGGACTTTTCCTTTCGTGTGTTGAAAATGGTGCCATATGATATCTACATCTTATAACTGCTCTATTAGGTATCACCATATGTTTTGCACCAGGGTCTCTGGGGCCGTAAACGGCTGCTAGTATCTTTGTATTACCATATTCCACGTATGCTGATCCATCAGCATTCTTTAGTATTCCTACCTCCATTCTTATTGGTCTGAGCTGATCTGGTCTTCTACCGTCTATTCTTAGTCCGTCTTCTGTTATTAATTTTATATTAGGTTTGTGAACTCCCAATTATGAGACCTCTCTTCACTTTTTCTACGGCTATGAACTCCCTTATTTTATCTGTTAAACCCTTTAAATAAGGTTGTGATTCAATTATTCTTATTGCTCTAATAAGGATCTCCTCATGATCTGATGTAGGACATTTTCTAATGAGGATCCTACCATTGGCGGCTACGACCAAATCACAGCCTGTCTCTGTTGTGAGTATCTCAAGCATGGAGCTTCTTCTCCCAATTATTCTCGGGATCCTGGTAGGGTTTACTTCCACGAGAACTCCTTCTGTAATTTTTCCTAAACCCTTCTCCTTTCTTATTGTTAATAAAGGATCTCTCAATAGATCGAATCTCTCAATTCTTGCTAAGTAAACATCTCCTATAGATACATACTCACTTAACACATCTCTTAAAGGATTCATGGGTCTACCAAGTATCTCTGATGCCTGTAAAACACCTTTGTAAGGAGCTTTTATATCTAAGTATACATATGTTGGATTTATCTCCTCAACAATTCCTATAACTAGATCTCCTTCCTGTGGAATGTAAGATCCTTCTAGAGGAGATATTTTTAGTTCCTCCTCTCCTCTTATCTCAACAACCCCTAGGACTGTTGATAAAAGTTTATTTTTGTAAAGAATCATGTTCTGATAAAACTTTTTCTTGAAGTCGCCTTCAGCTATGATATCTCCAGGAGCCACTATCTCTCTATGCTTAACTTTTATACTGATGCTACTTCCTCTATTATTTTTTTGAGAGATCTTTACTTCACCTCAATAATATTAATTGATGCCTCTCCTCTTGTTAGCGAAGCGATTTTACTTAGAACCTCTCCTTGCATACCAGCAGGGATCTCTAACTCTACATCTGCGGAACCATCAGCATAGAAGTTTTTCTTCTTAACTTCACCTAGCTTTGATATAAGATTTATTGTTTTACTAGCATACTCCTTTGGGATCTTAACTCTGATTAAAACTCTTGCTATCTTTATAGGCATTACTCTCGAGATCGCCTTGACTATATCCATTGCTTGTTCCTCAATTCTTCTATAAAGATCTATTGAGACTTTAGCCTGCTCCATCGCAGCCTCTATTCTTGTCGGTGGAATAGGTTTTTGTGTCTGAGGATCTATGGCGCTCCTAGCTATATAGTTTATAATCATTCTCTTCTTAGCCTCGATGAGTTTTCTTCTCTGCTCTGTGGTTAATTGTAATTCTCCTTCTCTAAGTATAATATCCATTATCTTCTTCGTATCATCTGTTCCAAATACTTCTTTAAGCTCTTCGGGGGAAGCTTTCAGACCTTTTTTCACGTCTCTGAAGATAAACTCTCCCTGAACTATCTCTCCTAGATCAACTTGTTTACCTTCTCTATACTCAAGTGCTTTCTCAGGATCGACTAAAATCTCGAATCTTTTTCCTCTGCTTTCATATCTAGCTATCACGTATTCTTTACTCATTTACTTACCCCAGCTTTAAGAATATATTTAGACACCTCCTCGATGGGTAATTTTCTAAAGATCTTTTCTTGTAAAGTCACGTAGCCAATCTCTACTCTCTCAGGTTCTAGGCCTGTTTCTACAGAGCTTCTCAATGCTCTGAGGCCTGTTATTATTGTTTCTTCGAGGCTCATTCCCGTCTTGTAATTCTTTTCTAGGTACTCTATTACTGCTTGTTCCCCAGATCCCGCGGCTGTTGCATAGTATCTAAAATAGAGACCATTTGGCTCTGTTTTATATATGTGTACGCCTCTTAGATCTACTCCCGCGAATATTAGAGATACGCCAAAAGGTCTAACACCTGCTTGTTGCGTGAATAGTTGCTTTAAGTCGCCTATACTTCTCACTAAGCTCTCCATATCTATTGGTTCATCGTATATGAATCTATGTCTTATAGCAATTATTCTGGCATAATCAATAAGTACTCTACCATCTGCTCCTAGTCCCGCGAAGGTTGCTCCTATATGTGTATCAATGATGAATATTTTCTCTAGATCCCTTAGATCTATTAATGGAGCATGTTTTCTCTTTTCAGAGATCAGAACAGCAGAATCTGCTCCTTGAATACCTATTATAGTCCATCCTTGTCTAACAGCTACCGCAGCATACTCAACCTGATACAGTTTTCCATCAGGCGAAAATATCGTTATACCTCTATCGTAACCAGCTGTAGCAGGCCCAAACGCCATATTTATCTAAACCCTATATAAGATTAAAATGAAACTAATATTAATTTTAATTAACAAATAAAGTAGTGTTGCACAACGAGTTCACGTCGAATATTTTTTAATCTCTAACATATATATCTATTGGACAAAAAGTTCTCTGGGCCCGTAGCTCAGCCTGGTGGAGCACCCGGCTGATAACCGGGGGGTCGGGGGTTCAAATCCCCCCGGGCCCATATATGATTGTCGAGACCCCATGCAAAAAAGGTGTATCTAATGATTGACTCTAAGGATCCATACGAATGTTTACATCCTCATCGAGTATGTAGAGAAAAATGCGCGGAAAGAAGCATATTTAAAGAAGACTTTAAGAAATGCGTCGAGGAATGTCTGAAAGATTTAGAAAATAAGTGCAGAGAACGGTAATTCTTAATTGAATAAAAACTTATTTTTTCCATAGCTACACCTACGACCACGCTCGTTAAAAGATATAATGAGGATTAATCGATATATTTTATTGGGGCCCGTGGCCTAGCCAGGATAGGGCGTCGGCCTTCGGAGCCGAAGGTCCGGGGTTCAAATCCCCGCGGGCCCGTAAGATTCACAGTATTTGTATTTATATGTATGTGAATATCTTTTCCTAGTTGGTATTTTGAGATATCCTGATCTCTTAAGGTATTTGAGATATTTACAATATAGCTTAATTGACTACGTATATCTAATCAATCATCTGATAAGTCTTTCTTAAATTTTTTCTCTATCTTTATTTCTTCTATTTTTATTTCTGGATATTGACCATTCTCGTCTTTCTCGTACTCCTTGATCATGTCCCAAATTGTTATTAGAGTTATTGCAACAGCGACTAAAGTCTCTATCTCAACGCCCGTCTTGTATACCGTGGATACAACACTTCTAGCCTCAATATAATCCTCTCCTATACTAAACTCTATCGATACATTTGTAAGAGGTATTTGATGTGTTAATGGTATTAACTCCGACGTCTTCTTCGCAGCCATTATCCCTGCTATCTTAGCGATCTCTAAAACATCGCCTTTTGCCGTCTCTCTGCGAAGGATTCTTTGTATAGTCTCTTTCTTAAGTCTGATTCGGCCTACAGCGATAGCTTCTCTGTAAACATCCTTCTTGGCAGATATATCAACCATTGATATTTTTAATCACCTAAAACTATTTTTCACTCTCAATTAATTCTTTAAGTATTTTTATCCTAGGATCTCTCCAGGCGGGGAAGAAATATCTAGCCCTCCCTAACTTCACTTCTTCAACTAAGCCTGCTGCAAGCATCTCTTCTAAGTATCTCTTCACGTTGCTATGAGAGATCTGTAATTCTCTGGATATCTTCGTTATATTACCCCCACCTGTTAGAATCAAGTATTTTATCACTCTATATCTCCCGGGGGAGTTAAGGATCTTGTCTAAAGAGATCCTGGAACTCGTTTTGAGACACCTAACGACTAGAGTCTCTTTTCTAATAACTCATTTATTTTCTTAGCCACAGGCTCCAGCGGTGCTCCCCCTATTCCTATTAGTAATGATCTTCCTCTTCTCCCTTTTCCACTCGGTTTAGTCTCCAGTATACCCATTCTCTTCATATTCATTATATACTCATAAACCTGTGTGTGCTTACGTGGGGTTTGAGAATATAGTGTAGCAATATTATTATATTCTTCTTCGACCTCGCTTAGAGATACATATGGTGTTCCTTTTCTCATTAACCTCTCGATAAGAGCTTTCAATAGTAGTAATTCATGTGTATTTAAGTTATTTAGTGCTTCAGAGATAATTATTATATCTGGCGAGATCATTGCTCTAGCTTTTCTCACATGATCTATTTTAACGATGGGAGAATTCTCCTGATCCGCTGCCTCACCCGCTAGCAAAAGTGTCTCTATAGCCGCCCTAGCATTTCCGCTACCACCTCCATCAACACCTTCTAACTCCGCTATGTATCTAATCACCTCATCTGGGACAGTGCCCTTGTGAAAAGCTTCATCTCTTCTCACTGATAATATATCTATTAACTCCGAGATTTTGTAGGGATAAAACTTAACTATGTTTTTAGTTACATAGCTGTATGTAGCCTGATCTAGTTTGTATATCACTGAGTAATCTCTTGATATCATTATGTAATTAAGTCTCTTAACCCATTCATGATACTCATCATAAATTCTCATTAAGAAATATACCGCCTCCGATCCTGAGGTCTCTACGAAGTAATCAAATTCATCAAGTGTGATTATAACATATATATTGTGTCTATCTAGGTACTGATGAAGAAATTCTAATAACTCTCTAGCTGAGAAACCTCTACTAGGTATCGGAACGTTAACCTCTTTTATTACCTCGGTAATCACTTCGTGCAGTGTTCTACTTCGATGACAGTTTATATGAACATATCTAACATCTATCCCCTTCCTCATAGCAATATCTCTGAAATCTCTCCCAAATGCTTTTGTCGAAACTGTTTTCCCTGTTCCCACCCCGCCAACACTTAAGACTTTTATACTAGCGGAGCCTGGGGATGTTAGTAGCGGTCTGAAATACTCAGCTAATTGCCTTATTTGATTCTCTCTATGAGGAAGCGTCTTAGGCACATACTCTGGATATAAGGCTTCTTTCTTGTAGAATACACTTGGTTTAGATAGTGTCTCCTCTATTATCTTCTTTGGATCCATTAATCTCTTCCATAAATAATCTTCACTGCCAGGGAAAAATTATATATCTATGATCATTTTTTTGTTTTCCTTAAGCGATCTTCTTCAGGATCCATTAATGTCAATATGACTATGTCATCTACAGCCTCAATTTTTAGAACCTTCACAGATTCTCTGAATAATACTTTTCCCAATCCGGCCTCCTCTATGTGTCTCCCGATCTCTATTTCTAACATTCTACAACTCTCAATAATTTTTCCACGTGAGACACAATCAACATAGAATTTTATTGGAAGATCCTTTCTCTCCTGCAGTAATTCAATACTTTTTTTGAGTATATATTCAAAGTAATTTTCCTTAGATACTTTAAGACAGACATCAGCTATAACAACTCTAGCTACGGCTGAGGGTCTTTTCTCAGTTATTAATTTTCTCAATATTTCTCTTGGGAGAGAGGTGTATATGAGGAGAACATCTGGATACCTTGTTGTCTCTACTCTAACACTAGGATCCAGTAAAAATATTATGTCTCTTAATTCTTTTAATCCTCTAAGCGTCTTACCTGTGTAAGTTGTTGCTATCGCTTTTGGGCAATTTATTTCTTCCACCATTTATAAAGTCCTGTAGCTTGTGTTTTTCTCTCCTCCTTCTCTTTTTTCTCGACTGATTTTTTCTCTGGGGGTTTCTTTACCTCTTTGATTTCTTCACTTTTTCTCGCCTCTTCTCTAATTAATTTTTGATATTCCTTTACCTTCTTGAGTATCTCTCCGCTCTTCTCTCCTGCGAGGATCTTAACCATGTTATCTGAGAGACCTAAGCCTAGAACTAATTTCGCGGCTTCCTCAATATTGTTTTGAAAGATTATTCTTAGATAAGGGATTATTTCTGTTCTAGCTCTGTTTCTAGAGACATGTTCTCTAGAGGCTATTATTGAGGCTAGTGAGTATATTATTTCTCTCTGTTCCTTTGTTCTGCTTAATTCTCTTATTTTCTCCGGGAAATTATATTTCACCCATCTCCATTTATCTTTCTCATTATTCTTTATTGAGAATGAGACGCCTGGTCCCATAAGATCTATGGCATATGACAAAAGATCCCAGTCACCTGTTCTTATTATTCTCGATAGGTAGACCGTGGCTTTTGCTAATGACTCATACGCTCTCCAGAGATCCTCGGGGTCCTGAATCTGTCTCGGTAGGTTCTCGTTGAGCCATTGTATGAGCATATCTCTATCTAAGTTACTTTGGGATATAGCTACTTTTGCTTGCCAAGCGTATTTAGCCCCAAATATGTTTCTTAATGTTTCGAAGGGATCTAGTTCTCTATCTCTTCTTCTCAGAATAGTTTTTGCTAAATCAAGATCTACTCTGCCAAATCCCTCTGCAACTGCTTGAAGATCGTTTATTGCTGATCTGAGATCACCGTTAGATAACTCGTATATATAGTTTAGTGCCTCATCAGAACACTGTATTTTTTCTGCAACGCATATTCTCCTCATGATCTCTAGGATCTCTTTCTTTCCCAGTCTTTTTAGTTCTATCATTAGGACATTTTCTCTTAATTCTCTCAGCTGATTTGACCACGGATCATTGGCGGTCATTATAATTGGGAATTTAGTGTTTTTTATAAGCTCTAGTATCGCTTCCACAGAGCCTGCGTCTACTTTCTCATAAATACCGTCTACCTCATCTAGAAGAATAAGTTTTCCTCTCCCGGCTAGACTTAATTTATCTGCTGATTTTATGGCTACTCTATTAATATCTTTACTTCTTCTGAAATCACTTGCATTCATCTCTATTAAATCATATTTGAAGTCATGCGCTAAGCACTCAACAAGTGTTGTTTTTCCAACACCTGGTGGTCCGTACAGAAGTACTGCTTTCTTGTCTGTGTTTGGGAATCTCTTTAACCAGTTTATAATGTGTTTTTTGCTTCTTCTTGATCAATGTATTCGCTTAGTGTCTTTGGTCTATATTTTATTATCCAAGGTATTCTAGCGCTTACGGCTAGGCACCTCACCTGGTTTTGATAATCCTAGTTTTGATCCTATGACTGATAATCTTGCTAGTAGAGCGCTTAGTTGAATCTCTTCATCTGCTCCCTCTGCTAATCTAAAGTTTATTTCGCCTATGTAGTCTGCTAGAGTCACCTTCACATCTTCTGGGAGATTTATGTCGCTTGAGAATATCTCTCTATGCATTTGTTTAACTACATCTAGTCCTGAGAGACCGTATTCAATCATTAATTTTCTTAGTTTCTCTCTCGATTCTAGGAATTTTCCCGAGAGTGCTAATTGTATCATTTCTCTTACTTCTTTAGGATGTGCTAATCCAACCACTTTGTAAACTACATCAACTGTTACTTTGCCTAACGCCGCTGAGGCCTGTAAAATATTTATTGCTTTTCTCATGTCCCCCTCCGATATCTCGTATATTGTCTCGAGTGCTTCCTCGTCGTACTCTACTTTTTCGTTCTTGGCTATGTACTTAAGTCTCTCCACGACATCTTCTTTATTTAGTGGCATGAATCTAAATACAGCGCATCTGCTCTGGATAGGCTCTATTATCTTTGAGGGGAAATTAGCGAGTAATATGAATCTTGTTGTGTCAACATACATCTCCATTAATCTTCTCAAGGCTTGTTGCGCGTCTGCTGTCATGTTATCTGCTTCATCTAATATAACGATTTTGAAGGGTACTCCTTCAGGGACTGCTGTTCTCGCGAATTCTTTGATCTTTGTTCTTATAACTTCTATTCCTCTCTCGTCTGAGGCGTTTGTCTCGAGTACGTATCTGTGATAGTTTTCTCCATAGAGATCTCTTGCTAATGCTAGTGCTACTGTTGTTTTACCTACTCCTGGGGGTCCTGCGAAGAGTAGATGAGGCATATTTTTTTCTTCTACGAATTTCATTAGTCTTGCGATTATCTCTTTTTGATTAACTACTTCCTTAAGTGATCTTGGTCTATACTTCTCGGTCCATAGAATCTGTGTGAGAGCTTCACTCAATAATTCTCATCCTAGTAAGAGTTTATTTTTAGAGTTTTATAAAGAGTATCAGTCGGGGTTCTACTCTAATCATTTTTCATTGGATAGAGCGTTCATCATCAATAATAGTTTTCTTATGAAATGTATATATGTTTTTAGCAGTATTAGATGGGGGTAGGGAAATCCTCAGAGACGGGCTTTCTCTTCATCTTTTCTCTGGACGCTCATGCCTCATCATTTTTTAATTTAGATATTAAGTCTCCTAATACTCTTCCTGTTAAGCCCCATATTATTTTTTGGAATTTGTTTGTTATAAAGCATCTAGGTGTTTTCTCTGGTGGGCAATTTATTTCTCTTAGCTCATCTATACTCACCCACTCTGCTCTCTCAATCTCGTTCTGATCCCATTTAAGCTCTGGAGTATCTTTTATTAAGTATATATGTGGTATTATTTTGTAGATTCCTCTGCTTATATAAGTTCGCATTCCTCCTAAATGAATTATTTCTTTGGGCTTTAGCGAGTGTATCTCTTCTAGCAGTTCTCTGAAACTAGTGTAGTAACTATTCTTATCTCCTTCTTCTTTTCTTCCTCCTGGAAATGCTATATGTCCTGACCAGGGGTCGCCTGGGTGTTCTTTTCTTTCTAGAAGTATTAATTTTCTTTGGTTCGGGTTATATACTACTGCTATTGCCGCGTAGTAATCTTCTTTGGTGCACCAGGTATCATCTATTAGATCTAGTAATTTTATTATTGTCATCATCTTCTATGGGTATAATTGTAGATCTGTTCCACAGTATGGACATCTATAATGTGTTATTCTCGCACATGCTTTGCAGAAAACCACTTTTCTTATCTTGCTACAGTTGGGGCACATATATATTATGTCTTCGCCTACGTAGAGTTTTTTGTTGCATATTCCGCATCTCAGCGTCACCCATCCTCTGTGTCCTTTTGTGTTTACTCCCAGCATTGTCATAGGCATTGTTTTATCATCCTATTAAATATTCTTTGTTTTCTTATAAGTTGTGTCTTGTCTTATTTTTATTAGGTGTCTGTGTTTGTCTACTGTTCTTAGGTTTCTTGCTTTTGGTGATTCTCATGTTCCACGATACTTCTCTCTGGTTGTTTCTTCTGTGAATTCTCTTGTTGGTTTTAGGCCTGACGTTGTTTTGTTAGCTGGTGATATTGTTGATCGCGGTGATGTCGCTGGGTTTGAGTTTGTTAGGAGTTTTCTTAGGAATAAGTATGGTTCTGAGGTCCCTATTCTCTCTGTTTTTGGGAATGAGGAGTATATGGATCGTCAGAGTATCTTCAGGGAAAAGTACAAAGATATTATTTGGTTAGATGATTCTTGTTGGGTTGGTAATTTAAGTTGCTGTAAGCTTTGTGTGTACGGCTCCAGAGGATCTCTTGAGAGATTAACTCCTTGGCAGAGTAGAAATGCTTCTTTTCTCAAGGATCTTTATGAGAAGAGAATTTATCTAGCTAAAGAGAACCTGCTGAAATTAAGAAGAGAGTGTGATATTGTTATACTACTAATGCATTACTCACCCACTTACTTAACTCTTGAGGGGGAGCCAGAGAACATATATAAGTTTCTTGGGCACAGAGGATATGAGAAAGTCATTTACGAGACAAAACCTGATTTAGTTATTCACGCGCATTCACATAATTCTAAGAAGTGGCTCGCTAAAATAAATTCATCGTACGTGATTAATGTATCTGTGCCAGCTGTCAAAAGTGTTGTTGCTGGTTTAATCAGAAGATTCTCTGGTGAGATAAGTCTTGAGATTATTACTTCTCATGAGAGAAAAACTCTGTGAAGCCCCTCATAGCTACAATGGATCATCATTATCAGCCCGCCCGTCGTGTTCATCGGGGCTCATATATAATACTACCTAGCCCCACTAATAAAACTTGCTCATAGCAACAATTTTTTTATCCTAAGATACATAAACATTAGGCGAAGACCTAAATTGAGAGGGTACAGACTAAGATGCAGAGAATGCGGAACAGAATGGATCCTTAAGGTAAGTTATAGAATAAATGATTTCAGAAACCTATATCACTACTGCAGAGTATGCCGAAAAAACACATTTCATGACATAATAGAGAAAATAAAATAACCACTTTATAATAGAGACGATAAAACAAAGAAGTTCTAGATCAATGAGCACCGCACACCCAGAATATACACGGGTCAGTCCAAGGGCCTGCGGCAATAACCGCAGACCGCTCCCAGGGAGGAGCCCACAGCCTCGGGCGATTGGGAGCGGCAGGCTCGTCCCTCGGGAAACCCTCGGGACTTACACCCCCGCCCCATCAACCCCGTCTTCTACGGGAGCCCTCGCCCACCCGGTATACACCGGGTGAGACGGCCGCCTCTTTTCGGGGAGGGGTTCCCGCTTAGATGCTTTCAGCGGTTACCCCCTGCGGCGTGGCTGCCCGGCATACACCCTGCCGGATGACCGGTAGACTAGAGGCCGCGGCGACCCGTTCCTTTCGTACTAGGGTCACCTTCCCCTCAGGCGGCCCGCACCCCCCGTGGGTAGAGTCCGACCTGTCTCACGACGGTCTAAACCCAGCTCACGTTCCCCTTTAATGGGCGGGCAGCCCCACCCTTGGGGGCTTACAGGAGGGTGGTATCGTAAAATCTAGATACATAATTATGAGAGACACCACCCTCATGCTGCACCCCCAGGATGGGAAGAGCCGACATCGATGTAGCAATCCGCGGGGTCGATGGGGTCTCTCGCCCGCGACGACCCTGTTATCCTTGGGGTAACTTTTCTGTCATGCCCGGCCCCCTCCGAGGGGGGCACGAGCGTTCGCTAGGCCGCGGTTTCCCGGCCAGGCCCCTTATTATCAAGGGCCTGGTCAGGCCGGCTTTTGCCCTTGCACTCTACGGCGGAGTTCTGACCCGCCTGAGCCGACCTTTGGGCGCCCGTGTTATCTTTTCGCGGGCGTGCCGCCCCAGCCGAACCGCCCACCTGGCACTGTCCCCCGGTTTCCCGGGGTTAGGTCCCCAGACCCCGGTAGGCAGTGTTTCATTGGCGACTCAGCAACCCCCGAAAGGGTTGCCTCACAGTCTCCTGCCTACGCTACGTACCGAGGTCCGGAGACCAATGCCAGGCTGCGGTAAAGCTCCACAAGGTCTTCTCTCCCTACGGGGGGATGCCAGCCTGTGCACTGGCTCCGTGGGCTTCACGGGGTCCCGGGCTGGGACAGTGGGGCCCTCGTTGATCCGTTCATGCGCGCCGGAACTTACCCGGCAAGGCATTTGGCTACCTTAAGAGGGTCAGAGTTACCCCCGGCCTTCAGCGGCGCTTCGCCGGGTTGTACCCCGGTTTCACGAACCGCCAGTGGCCAGGATTCACCCCCCGTACAAACCCTTTCGGGCTTGCGGGGAGCTATGTTTTTATTAAACAGTCAGGACCCCCTGGTCACTGCGACCTGCGGTCCCCAGGGTCTACCTGAGGACCGCAGGCACCCCTTCTCCCGAAGTTACGGGGCCAATTTGCCGAGTTCCCTAGCCCGGGTTAGCCCCCACACGCCTTGGGCTCCTCACCCAGGAGCACCTGTGTCGGTTCTCGGTACGGGCGCGGGGGATCGTTCCCCACCCCCTTTTCATGGGCCCCAGGGCTCGGCCGAAGCCCCCATACGGGGGCCCATTCCCGCTTTCGCCCGTTTCTCGCCATTACGGCACTCCACGGGCTTATGCGGTTAGCCGAGGCGACCGCCTCGGTCGGCCTACCCCGAGGCGTCAGGGGTGGGGCTTGCGTTGCCGCACCTACCCCCGCGGCACGGGAATATTAACCCGTTTCCCTTTCGGCGGCACCGAGTTACGGGCCGCCTTAGGACCGGCTAACCCTCGGCTGACGACCATTGCCGAGGAACCCTGGTCCTTCCGGCGGAGGGGATTCTCACCCCTCTTTGCTGTTACTACCGCCGGGATCCGCAACTCTGGCGGGTCCACCGGACCTCACGGCCCGGCTTCTGCCCCGCCAGAGCGCCCGCCTACCGGATCACGGCTCATAAGAGCCGTGCCCCGGGGTCTCGGCGGCCGGCTTAGCCCCGACCAATTTTCGGGGCCCCGAGCCTCGGCGGGTGAGCTGTTACGCACTCCTTAGAGGATGGCTGCTGTTAGGCCCACCTCCCCGCTGTCTGAGCCGTGGGACGCCCTTTGAGATTGGCACTTAGCCGGCACTTAGGGGCCTTAACCCCGGTCTGGGTTGTTCCCCTCTCGGCCCCCACCCTTACGGCGGGGAGCCCCACTCCCGCCTTCTACGGTGGCCACGGGTTCGGAGTTGGACTGGAGGCCGGAGCCTTTCGGCTCCTGCGCCCCCAATCCGTAGCTCTACCCCGTGGCCCACCTCAGGCGGGGCTGGGCTGAGACCCACTTCGGCGGGAACCAGCTATCACCGGGCTTGATTGGTCTTTTGCCCCTAGACGGGGGTCATGGGAACGAATTGCACGTCAGAACCCTTTCGGGCCTCCACCGGGGTTTCCCCCGGCTTCACCCTGCCCCCGCCTAGATCGCCCGGTTTCTGGTCTCACGGCAGTGACTCCGGGCCCTTGTCGGACCCCGCCCCTCACGGGGATTGAACCCCGCTGCGGGCATGTCGGTTTCCCTACGGCTTCGGGGATAACCCCCTTAACCTCGCCACTGCCGTGAACTCCCCGGCCCGTGTTTCAAGACGGAAGACGCGACCCTGATCACCCGCCTCGTACTCCCCTCTCGCGAGGGTTTCCTTCGGCGGGGTCATCTCTTAAGGGCCGCGTCATGAGTCGCCGCGCGGTTTCAGGCTCTTTTCACACCCCCTTCCGGGGTTCTTTTCAGCTTTCCCTCCGG
>JBMFLZ010000001.1:16248-39339 GCA_049970935.1 Sulfolobales archaeon
AGGGCCGCGTCATGAGTCGCCGCGCGGTTTCAGGCTCTTTTCACACCCCCTTCCGGGGTTCTTTTCAGCTTTCCCTCACGGTACTTAGTTCGCTATCGGTCTCGGGACGTATTTAGCCTTGGAGGTCGGAGACCCCCAACTTCCCACGGCAAAACCAAGCCGTGGTACTCTGCTCCACGGCGCGGACCCCCACGGTTTAGCCTACGGGGCTATCACCCTCTGCGGCGGGCCTTTCCAGGCCACTTCGGCTACCGTGGGTCGGTCCGCTGGGGCTCGAGGCCCCAGCCGTGGAGCCTATAACCCCACATCCCCACCGACTCATCGCCGGCGGGTTTGGTTTGGGCTGTCCCCCTTTCGGTCGCCCCTACTCAGGGGATCTCATTTTGATTTCTTCTCCTCCCCCTACTAAGATGTTTCCGTTCGGGGGGTTCCCGCCCAGGATCCGGGTTTAGTACCCGGATCCCAGGCACCGCGGGTTTACCCGCGGTAGGAGTTCCCATTCGGGGATCCCGGGTTCGACGGCTGCCTGCGCCTCCCCCGGGCATATCGCCGCTTGCCGCGCCCTTCCTCGGCGCCCGAGCCGAGCCATCCACCGCGCGGCTTCGTGCCGTGAGCCCTCCTGGGTGGACTGACCCGTTTAGTACCTGGGTGTGCGGTGCTCATTGGAGAATTATACTCCTCACACATCGATCCGAGAAAAGATTCTCGGATCTCATCTGTGTAGCAGACACCCCAACAGATTACACTCACCCACCGCAACCCAGTTTTTGAGTAGGAGGTGATCCAGCCGCACCTTCCGGTACGGCTACCTTGTTACGACTTCTCCCCCCTCGCGGGGGTTGGGTTCGACCTGCCCTCCCTGGGCTACCAGGGAAAACAGGCCTCACCCAACCCCCGCTCGGGTGGAGCGACGGGCGGTGTGTGCAAGGAGCAGGGACGTATTCACCGCGCGATGTTGACGCGCGGTTACTAGGGATTCCTCGTTCACGAGGGTGAGTTTCAACCCTCGATCCCAACTACGGCGGGGTTTCAGGGATTGCCTCCCCCTTTCGGGGTCGGAACCCGCTGTCCCCGCCATTGTAGCCCGCGTGCAGCCCGGGGGTTTCGGGGCATGCTGACCTGCCGTGGCCCCCTCCTTCCTCCGCCTTAAACGGCGGCAGTCCCCCTAGTGTGCCCCAGGGCCGGAGCCCTGGGTAGCAACTAGGGGCGGGGATCTCGCTCGTTGCCGGACTTAACCGGAGACCTCACGGCACGAGCTGGCGACGGCCATGCACCTCCTCTCAGCGCGTCAGGCAAGGTCGTCAGCCTGGCCATCATCCTGCTGTCTCCCCCGGTAAGATTCCCGGCGTTGACTCCAATTAAGCCGCAGGCTCCACCCCTTGTGGTACCCCCCCGCCAATTCCTTTAAGTTTCAGCCTTGCGGCCGTACTCCCCAGGCGGCGGGCTTAACGGCTTCCCTGCGCCACTGGGCGGGCCCTAAGCCCGCCCAACAGCTAGCCCGCATCGTTTACAGCTGGGACTACCCGGGTATCTAATCCGGTTCGCTCCCCCAGCTTTCGGCCCTCACCGTCAGGCGCGTTCCAGCGGGGCGCCTTCGCCACTGGTGGTCCTCCCGGGATTATCGGATTTCGCCCCTACCCCGGGAGTACCCCCCGCCTCTCCCGCCCTCTAGCCCCGCAGTATCCCGGCCATTCCCCGGGTTGAGCCCGGGTCTTTAGACCGGGACTTACGGGGCCGGCTACGGCCGCTTTAGGCCCAATAAACGTCCCGACCACTCGCGGGGCTGGTATTACCGCGGCGGCTGACACCAGACTTGCCCCCCGCTTATTCCCCCGCCTCCTTACAGCGGGGAAAAGCCCCCTTATCGGGGGCACTCGGGGTAGCCCCGTCACGGTTTCCCGCATTGCGGAGTTTTCGCGCCTGGTGCGCCCCGTAGGGCCTGGGCCCTTGTCTCAGGGCCCATCTGGGGGCTCCCGCTCTCACGGCCCCTACCCGTTATAGGCTTGGCGGGCCGTTACCCCGCCAACTACCATGATGGGCCACGGCCCCATCCTCGGGCGCCTACACCACCATCTCGGTGTAGGCCTTTCGGCGATGACCCATTCCAGGAGTCATCGCCTATCGGGGATCAGCCCCAGTTTCCCGGGGTTGTCCCCGTCCCGAGGGTAGGTTAGCCGTGTGTTACTCAGCCGTCCGCCACGCCCCTGTGGGGGGCGTACGACTCCCATGGCTTAGCCTTACCCCGATAGCGGTCGGGTCCGCCAGGATCAAGCGGAGTCACGGCCGCAGAGCCGTGGGGTTGCGGTGGGTGATCTATGTCTGTTGGGGTGTCTGCGTCGGGCCCGGAGTTCCTGGGGTTAGAGCCCCAGTTTTCCGAGCCCCCATGTATATATTAATCGTAAGAGTTATCCCCGCGGCTGGAGGCCACCTCCTCATCCTGAGGGTTTCACCCTCCGTCGGGGTGAGCCGCCGCCGGGAGCCGCGGGATGTCTGGGGTTGCGAGCCATTAATATTATTGTCTTACAGAGCTTATAATATTTTGTCTCGGATCAACACTATATAAGTCTTAAATATATTATCATAATAGGCGCTAGAAGACCCAGTACAATAACTAGGAATGAGGCTATGTAGGGGTAAAATAGATCAGGTCTCTGAGACATGTTGCTAGACGAACTCTTTATCTCTCTAATCTCTATAGATACAGCTCTCATAATATTAAGGTAGTAGAATACCGAGAAAACACTTGCTAAAACACCAAGTAGAGCTAGCCAGGGAACGGATCCAATATAGAGTCTAGGATCCCCGTAAGTAGCAGATAAGAATAGGAATAACTTACCCCAGAAACCAGGTAGTGGAGGAACACCAATTAAATTAGCTAAGTGAATAATAATAGAGGTTTTTAAAGCATTAGGTTTCCCAGGGATCTCTGTAATAACTGATAAATTAGATGAGCCATATACACCTCTCATAAAACCAGTTAAAATAAATAAACTAGATTTACTAATAGAGTAAGCAAGAACATGAAGTAAAACACCGGCCAACGCAAAGAAATATGCAGAGGAACGAATAGGAGCAATACTAAGAACAGCAACACCAACAAATACAAAGCCTATATGAGCAATAGAGCTAAAAGCCAAGATCCTCTGAATACTAACTTGAGTAAGAGGAGTGATAGAACCAATCAACATACTTAAAACAGCTAGTAAAGCTGCGATATAGAAGAATACACTAGAAGAGTCAATATCAAGCTTAGCATAAGAAGAAACAGAACCTAGATCAAATACGTAGCGAGCAAATCTCAGCAAGAGACCCACTAAACCAATCTTTATAAAACCGGCGACAGCCGCAACAGCATACGGAGAGCCTCTACCATACACATCAGGAAGCCAGAAATGAAATGGGGCAGAACCTAACTTAAACCCTAGAGCAACTAATAACATCGATACCCACAAAACCAGAAATAATCTATACACATCTTGTCCAATAAACCCATACACTACACCTCTGGAATATATGACAAAATTAAATAAAACAAAGAAGCTTAATCCAAAAAGTAGAAATTGCGAAGCAATAACACCAACAATAGCGTATCTTGAAGAAGCATCAAGAGACAAGGGATCCTTAAATAACGCAATGACGGCATACGAGGCTATAGATAAGAGAGCCCACGAAACAATAATTGGAATAATTGAAATAAGACTATCCATAACATAAGTTATCCCATACATACTGATCAGTGCGGAACCCAGCACACCTAGTAGAGAAACAGCCAGCACAGAGATCGTGTCAATAGAATCAAGAGGATAAGACGAAATAACAATAAAACTGCTCAAGAGAATAGTTAATGAAATAAGAAGAACTATCTCATCTATCCCACTAAAATACGGGAATAAACCAGACACAGGCACAGGATAGCCGGGGTAAAGAATGATCAAAACAATCAAATATATCAATAAGAAGAGTATTATAGCTCTCGACATATTTCTAGGAAAAGCTAAACCAATATTAAAGACCTTAGAAACAGCTAGAGCAACAAATCCTCCTATTAGTAAGGAGATTAGTAGGGGGATGTATAGATTGTATAACAAGTATATGATATACGATGAATCCATAATCATATCACCTCACCCACACACCTAGTAATAGAAGCACCAAGAACCCTATTAATAGAGCGACTAAATAAATATTTATAAAACCAAACTGAATAGATCTCAAAGCCTTACTAAGACGATCAGCCAATGCTACTAAGTACCTATGGTAGAAACCATCTACAGCAAGATCCTCGAAGTATCTCCCGACATAATTAATTAGGCTGGAGAAACCATCAACAAAGATTATGTAAAGAACAGAGTTAATATCCCATCTATCGTAGAGGAAATTATGTAACGCCTTGATCAATGGTACACCAGATATCCTTGGATAAATTTCTTTTTTCATAAATTGATAGACGGATACAGCGAATAATACAGCGACTAAAGCGATTATTAGCGATATAATCATTAACTCAACTTCAAAATGAATCTCTTCTACACCCTTGATCGGTAGAGTTGCCAAGATAACATGAGCAAAATCACCATAGCTAAACATCCAGAAGAAGCCCATTAAAACAGAGGCTATAGCCAGGATCAGATAAGGAATATACATGACAGAACTAGCCTCGTGAATATGCTGTTTCTCGCTACTAGATCTCATAAATAGATAACTAACAGCTCTCATAGAGTAGAACGATGTTAAGAAAGCTGTGATAAGAAGTAGAGCAGGGATCACAGATAAGCCTGTCAAAGCCGATACTTCAATAACAAGATCCTTACTCCAGAAACCTGCTAACGGAGGCACCGAGGCCAGTGACAAAGCTGCTAGATAGCTAGAGAACGTTGTTATCTTCATATAACTCGCTAAATTCTTCATATCATTAATATATCTGCTGTGAACAGCATGGATTAATGCGCCGGCGCTTAAGAATAAGGCTGCTTTAAACACAGCATGACTAAGAAGATGAGAGAATCCTGCCACAATACCAAGTCCTTGTTCACTGATTAAGCCTGATGAAGCTGCAGCAACAAACATATAACCTATCTGCGAGGCTGTCGAAAAAGCCCATATAAGCTTAAGCTCTCTAGCAACAACAGCCATAGTAGCCATCATAAAAGCTGTGAAAGCCCCCAGCGAAGCGATGATAATGAAGTACTCCCTGACTTGATAAAGAACTTGCTCACCGCCCAAAGACGCGACAGATATAAATATTGGCGAAAATCTTAACATGAAGTAAACACCTGCCTTGACCATTGTGGCTGCGTGAATAAGTGCAGAAACACTTGCAGGACCTGTCATCGCGGTTACCAACCACTCATGTAGTGGAAATTGCGCACTCTTAGCTAAGGCGCCTAAACTAGTTATGAATAAAAATAGTGTTAAGACACCATAAGAGGAAAGAACCTCGAAAACATTTGCTAATGCGGAGCTTGCGTATAGATCTGGTATAAAACTTGTCTTAGCGGAAACTATTATGAATCCAAGACCTAGTAAAAGACCAATATCAGCAGCGCCAGTCATCACAATAGCTCTCACAGCGGAGTGACTGGGTGAGAAAAACATTGATTTACCCAAGGCACTTCTTCCCTTGTCTCCTACGTATGTTAATTCATCATCATCTCTATACCAGTGACCGATGAGAGCATATGATGCGAGAGAAGTCCCCTCCCAACCAATTATGAATAAAAGAATATCTCCGGCTAGAACCAATAGAAGCATTGAACCTACGAAAAATGTAAAGAACACCCAGTATCTATGCTCGCCATAATCATTCTCCATATACCTGAGACTATAAATGGCTATCAGCAGAGAGATCCACGCAACCATTAGAGCCATTATTGAGGATAAACCATCCGCATAGCTCACGAATCTAAAGACTACACTAGTTTCTCTTGAAATAGGTATAGTGAACCAGACGCTATCTCTTGATATAATGACTGTGGAAGGATCACTCCAAATAATAGCTAGAAGAGGTATTGTTAAGATCGCTGAGATAGCAATTGAGATAACTCCCACAAACCCAGATAATCTCTTCTTAAGAAGACCCACTAAACCAGCTAAGGCAGCACCTAAGAAAGGTATTACCCAAATCAGATCAATCCACCAAATGATCTGAACGCCCACTCCTCACCACCCCCTCACGAGACTTAAAATAATTTTGAGATAGAGTAGTTCAGGAGTATAACTAAAGCTATTTAATATAAAACCAATTAACACTAGCATTAAAATTGATAACAAAGCCACTGAGAGAGTAGTTAATGAAATCCCTGGCGATCCTTCATGTATTTCTTCATCAGATCTTCTCTGACCAAAGAATATTTTTCTCATGGTAGCGAAGCTATAAACAATAGTTAAACCAAAACCTAAGAAACCTAGTATAATAAGAATAATTAAGTCAGAGATATTATCCACGCGAGACATTAAGTAAATAGCGAAACCAGAGACAACAAAGAATTTACTCACAACACCCATTGTTGGAGGTAGACCAGATATGGTTAAGAAACCGAGTAGAGCTGAACTCGCTGTATAATTCATTGTTGAGGCTAAACCACCCATTTTTCTCATATCTCGCAAACCATGGCCACTAACAATTATACTTCCTGCGGTCATGAAGAGAGCGGCTTTCCCAAGTGCGTGTGTTAAGTAATGAAGAACAGCACCTATTAAACCAGCTGGTGTTAGCGTGGCTACGCCTAGTAATATATAACCCATCTGAGATATACTGCTATAAGCTAAGAACCTCTTGTAATCATTCTGGAAGAGAGCCATTAAACCACCATATATCATTGTTAGCAACGCCCACAAGATCAAGTAGCTCTGAAGACCGTGGAAGACTTGTGGGAATAAAGTGACTAATACACGCACCAGACCCAGACCAGCTAAACCAATTAGATTAGGACTTAACAAAGCAGATACAGGTGTCGGAGCCTCGGCATGTGCGTATGGAAGCCATATGTGGAAACCTAGTGCAGGTAGCTTAATCATGAGACCAATTAGTATGAGCAGAAACACGGATAATTGTATACCGCCTAATATACCGAGAATCTTCTCTCCGTACCCAATCATGTAGTAGGGTTTCTCAGGATATATGAAATCAAACGTTCCGGCGTTAATTCCGTATATCAATGAGCCCAGTAGAAATAGTAAAGCACCGACATGAGTCCATATAAAGTACATAATACCTATCTTGATCCTCGCTCCATAACCATAGAGAGCTATTAGTATAAAGGATGTTATTAAGGAGATCTCTAGAAAAACATAGAACTCTATTAAATTAGTTGATAAAGCAACACCATTCATTGAAAGTGCAAACAGTAAGTAGTTCACATAATAAATTCTCCAAGAACCATACCCCAGCTCCTTGAATCTATGCTCCATATACGGGTACGAGTATAGGGAAACTATGCTTGAGACTAATGATATTCCCAGGAGAAATGGTATATTGTACGAGTCTACGAAGAAACCGAAAGTGCCTATCGAAGCTGAACTAAAGATCTTCTCGAAGTATGGGATACCGTAGACTGTAGGTGCTAGAATATAGATTAGGAGACTATAAAATAGAGCTACAAATGAGGCTAATGAACCAAATCTACCTGATGATCTTGGTATAAGAGCTATTATAAGAGCTATTAGAGCGGGAATAAGTATTGAGCTTAGAAGAATCACTTCTCCTCACCCCCTATAGCTAAATCTCTAATTATTCTCTCTTCGGTATCGATCTTCTTTAACACACCATATCTAATTAAAGCAATAAGTATCGAGAATGTAACGACTATCTCGCTAACAGCTAATAGTATAGAGACTAGAATCAGTGTGGAGACATAGCCAGTTGCATAGTGAGTCAATACTATACCTCCGAGATAAGAATAGATATATGAGAAGGCACCCACAACGACTAATATGAACGCGTTGAACATTATCTCTGCTGAAATAAGTATCCTAGCAATATTCCTACTAGATAAAATACCGTAGACAGATATAGCCAGTAATATAGAGGCTGTTAAGAGTACATAGTTCATTTTCTCACCTTCTTCATAGCGATTAATAAAGATACAAATAGAGACAGAGCACTAACAGAAGCAATTATCATAACAATAATGAAGTAATTGACGGTGAGATACTCGGCGATATAAACATAATCTGGTTTATCAAGAACAATGATCCTGTTCTCAGTTTTCATAGAGATATACACTAGAGGAGACGCTGATAAAATTGCTACTAAGAGAGCTGGGATCCTGAGTCCTCTTACTTCTCTAGGGAACTCTTCTCTTAGCAATAATGTAGTCATCACTATGAATAGCACACCAGCACCGACATAAACCAAGACGTGAATAACACCTAGAGTAGGTAGACCTAAGAGAGATATTAGGGTAGCTACTAAAACCCCCAGTATCGATAAGTAGACAGCTGAGTAAACAAGATTTCTCGCTAATAGAATCATTAGTCCACTTAATACCGTGAGAAAACTCAAGAATATGAATAGTAGATCTATATACTCCATAGCATCACCCAATGCTTTCGTATCGTAAACCTCTGTTCTCATCAATAACAACTCTAAACTTTTTACCAATAACTTTTCGCGGAGGAACATACTCCTCTGGTCTCTTAGTAAATTCTTGTAGAGTGGTCAACATATCCTCAAATCTATAGAAAGCCACGTCATGGATCTTGTATGTTTCAAAGGCTTCAACCGGGCATATATCCACGCAGAAGTGGCAGAATATGCATCTTCCCCAGTTTATTGTAGGCACCTTCTTTTTATCTCTCAAAACAAGTCTTATGGCGTCCGCGGGACAAACAATATCACATAGTGAGCATCCGATGCATTTATCAGCATCGACTCTAAACATTCCTCTGTAGCCATCTGGATACTCAATGTCTTTATATGGATAATCAATGGTCATTCTCATAGGCTTAACCACATACTTAAAACCTGTTGCTAATGCGTCTATATTTCTCTGAATAACTCTACCAGGAGGAGGAGCCTTCACACGAAGAATCTTTACCTTGTCTATTCCTCTACTTATTAATTCTTTGATCCTGGGATCTAAATCCTCCGATATGTGCATATCATCACCTCAAGAAATATGATAATATGAGAGACCAGATCAACGATATAATAGATAGAATAAGCACCTGAGACCATCCTAGTCTAATAGCTTGATCAACTCTATATCTTGGGTACACAGATCTTAGGAAAACAGCAATAAGCATCAAGAGTGATGCTTTGATTAATATAATGAAGCTCCCTATGAAATAAGACTCTACTAAATTACTCGAGAGAATCGGTAGCCAACCTCCTAAGAAGACTATTGAGTATAGTATCGAGTATACATAGAGCTTAATATATGCTATACCCATTGCAACACCATACATCAGACCACTATACTCAGTGTATGGACCCATGACAAGCTCAGACTCCGCTTCAGAGATCTCGAATGGGAATCTACCGGTGATTCTTATAATCGCAATATACGCGACTAAAGCAGCTAAGGGGTTTAGTATAATTCCCGGAAGATACTTAGCTTGAGAGCTCACAACAACACTCATATCAAAAGACTTAAATAGCAAAGCCATTGATAGTATCGAAATAATAAAGGGTATTTCATAAGAAATCATCAGAAAAGCTTCTCTTAGTGAACCAATAAAAGCAAATTTATTATCTGATGCATAACCTGTTACTATAATAAAAATCGGGGCCGTAGAGAGTATAGCTAAAACAAGCAACACGTTAGAAGAAACATATATTGGAGGCTCTATAAAAGGCGATACAGGTATAAACGCTATGGGAATAATAGCGAATATTAACGCTAGCACTGGACCTGTTAAATAAGCGATCCTGTCTACACCGCGTGGGATAATAAATTCTTGGAATGTGTATCTTATAAGATCAGCCACTAACTGAAGAATCCCACCGAATCTCCTAGACACATGTAGTGGACCATATCTAAGTTGAACAAGACCGGCAATCTTCCTCTCGGCCCAGATGATTAATATAACTAAAATAAGTGCTGCCCCAAAGCCTGGTAAAATAAATACATGGAGAAAATCATAAACTAGTCTAGTAGGTATCTCCAGAGGACCTAGAGTAATGGTCATCATCTATCAGCCTCCGGAGGAAAATAATCTAAAGAGCCGTATATTGCTGGTAAATCAGCTATTCTATGCCCAGGAATTAAATATTTAAATAGAATCACGTTTCTAAATGAAGGTGTTACGAATCTAAATCTATATGGATTAGTAGATCCGTCACTAATTATGTGGAATAAAGCTTCTCCTCTACCTGCCTCAACACGAGCCATAGCTTCTCCCTTAGGAGGTTTCAAGGTGGCCATTAGACTAGGTAATTTAACTCTCTTCTGCTCAGCATAGATCTTTTTCATTAAGGGATTGAAGAGACGTGATATCTGTGGAGAAATAATCTCTCCCTCAGGAATCTTTTTAACCGCTTGTCTAATGATACTAATACTTTGCTCAATCTCCTTAAATCTAACTAAACTTCTGGCATACGCGTCTCCTTCTTCTGCAACCGGGATCATGAAGTCTATTTCGTCATAGGCCTCATAAGGCTCGATCATTCTAACGTCATAGTCTATACCTGAAGCCCTAATATTAGGTCCAGTCACACCAAGCATTCTAGCTACATTAGGTTTGAGAATGCCAACATCTCTGAGTCTCCTCTCGACAACAGGATTATTCAAAAAGATCTTTTCCCATTCTTTAAGTCTCTTCTCAATATATCTAAGACCTTTCTCGACGGCATCAGGAAAGTTCTGTGGCATATCTCTCCTAACACCACCAGGTATAACATAGGTGTAAGTGATCCTGGCACCTGTTAACATGGTTGCGAGCTCAATCATGACTTCTCGATCGCCAAAGGCCCACATAAATCCCGTCGAGTGCCCTAAGAATATTGCGAGAATACCTATGCCATAGAAATGGCTAGCTATTCTAGTAATCTCCGCTAAAATAGTTCTGAGATACTTTGCTCTTGGAGGAACTTCTATTCCCATAAGTTTCTCCAATGCATTTACATAACCAATGGTCATTGGAGTGGTATCAAGTAAACTAGGTCTCTCAACAAGAGGAATAGTCTTTATGTAGGCTCTATTCTCACTAAGCTTCTCAATAGTTCTATGAACAAACCCAATGTCAGGATCACATCTCACGATAATATCTCCATCAACCCAAGCAAGAATCCTCATATGTCCAGAACCTGGATGCGTTGGACCTATCTGAAGCTCAATTAATCTCTCACCCTCCTCCTTAACCCCTGTCTCGACTACCCTAAACATCTCCTGAGCTAATTCTTGGGTGATATCCTGAGAATCACTCATTTCCAAGGAGCTTCAGCCTCCCCCGCCTTACGAGTAACAATATGAAAATCCTTACGCATAGGCCACTTACCTTCAAGCTCTTCGGGTAAAAGAAGTCTCCTAAGATCTGGATGACCCTCAAAATAAACACCAAACATCTCCCAAGTCTCTCTTTCGTGAAACTCAGCACTAGGCCAAACACTCGTCAAAGAAGAAACCCTCGGATTATCTCTCTCAAGCACTGATCTTATAATAACGGTATATTTCCTAATAACTCTCAGATAAGATCCTACGTGAATCATGAGTTCAATCTTTCTCTCCTGAGGATAATCAACAGCCGATACAGATTTTACATGGTCAAAACCTAAGTGGAGCATTCTCTTAGCTAAATCCAAGATTTTTTCTTTAGCGACCTCAATATATATTACTCTCTCAGTCTTATCGATATAGATCTTAGTAGCTAGATCCTTTAATTCCTCGTTAAGTATATTAAGTAGATTATTTAGATCAGGATCCTTAGCAGTCACCTGAGACATTTCTCACACCTTCACCTGGTCTGACTCTTCACGTATCTTCTCAGAATCTCCAAATCCTCTCTCGATATACCAACACTCCTGATCTTATCCTGAAGCATTAAAATAGCTCTTGCGAGAGCCTCGGGTCTCGGCGGGCAACCGGGGATATATACATCAACGGGTATAACTTCATTAGCTCTCACGATATTATAACTATTCCAGAATAATCCTCCATCAATGGCGCAGGCACCCATTGCAATAACAAATTTCGGATCAGCCATTTGCTCCCATGTGATCCTAGCCACCTTAGCCATCTTTAGAGTAAGAGTGCCTTCTACTATTATCAGATTTGTTTGTCTAGGAGAGACAAATGGTAAAGAGCCGTATCTCTCGAGATCGTATCTCGGCGAATATGCGCCAGCTAATTCAACACCGCAACAACTAGTCATTAAATGAACTGGCCACAGGGAGTATGATATTGCCCACTCAAGGACGTCTTTAATAGGTTTTTTCTCGATAAGAGATCTTATCAGCTTCTTAACGAATACGTCTATTGCTCCAATAAAAACTACTCCTCTTTCCATAAGCTCAGATCCTCCGCGTATTTATATGCGAAGTAGAGAATTGGGAGAATAATTATAAGACTTACAAACACGGCGTAAGAGATCAAATTAAGGAGCTCGTGAGGTGAGATAAGGATAAATATGAGCAGAACAATTAGAGGTTCCAATGAGGAGAACATTAAGAGATATGGGTAATACTGCATAATAAAGAAACCGCGGGATCTCCCAGATCTGGGATTTCCACTCTCGAATCTTTCTCTCTT
This sequence comes from Sulfolobales archaeon, assembly GCA_049970935.1. GTDB lineage: Archaea > Thermoproteota > Thermoprotei_A > Sulfolobales > AG1 > WYEN01. Next base: position 28,938 of record JBMFLZ010000001.1, read on the forward strand.
CATATCATACTCTATCTCAGGTGAAACCGCGACAGAGATATAATAAGCGCCTATGGGGATAAGTAGTGATACGATCACAAGTAGAGTAATGATCACAACAGCGTATATATCAACCAAATAAAACACCTTATTTAACAGTCTAAGATAAATTATTGAAGAGAGTTTTTAAATATATAAGTAATGAGAGATTAAGAATTAAAATACGTGAGTAGGATTTATGCTAATTACATGAATTTTGTATCTATAAAATACTTCCCAGATAAATCGTATTGTTTTAAGGCATATTAAAGATATATTAAATCAGTTAAAACATAATTTACTTTAGGAGGATAAGAGGATATTTGAAGAAAGCATTCCAAAACATATACGTAATAGATCAAACAGCCCTGTTAGAAGACTTTGAGTTAATTAAGGAATTAATAGAGAGCAAAATAGGCTCTGGAGAGATCCATATACTAAAGCAAGTGATAGAGAAATTCGAGAAAGGGATTAGAGAAGGAGATCCTCAGGCAGTAAGAGGATTAGAAAACATAGAGAAACTAAGAGAATTTGTTAAAAATAGAGAAGATCTTGAGATAAGAGTTGTAAATATCCAAGAGAGACTAAGTCCTGAAAAAACACTCGAGCAAATAATAAGAGACTATACTCTAGAGATCGGTGGTATTCTAATAACATCAGATCCTCTTCAGAAAAAGATTTCTGAGGTTATGAATATAGAGGTTATAGAGATAAGTAAGAAGAAATCTGGATTAATATTCGAGAAGTATTTTGACGAGAACACAATGTCTATCCACTTGAAAGCAGGAGCCCCTCCAAGAGCTAAGAAGGGATCTCCGGTAAAATGGTTCTTTGAGTATTTAGATAATAAACCTCTAACAGAGAAGGATTTAGAAGAGATCATAAATGATATACTAGAGGAAGTTAAGATCAGAAGAAGAGGATTTATAGAGATAGAGAGACCATACTCAATAATTGTACAGATAGATACCTACAGAATCGTTATTGTGAAACCTCCTCTAAGCGACACCTCGGAGGTAACAATTACGAGACCTATAGCTTCTCCGAGTCTCGAGAGCTATAATCTGAGACAAGATCTGGTGAAGAGACTACTAGAAAAGGCAGAGGGAATACTCATAGCTGGCGCACCTGGTATGGGAAAAACAACATTTGCTCAAGCATTAGCTAAGTTCTATATGGAGAGAGGAAAGATCGTGAAAACTATAGAGAGTCCTCGAGACATGCATTTACCAGATGAGATCTCTCAATACTCTAAGAGCAAGGGGGCATCAGAGGAGTTGCATGATATACTTTTACTCAGTAGACCAGACTACACAGTCTTTGACGAGATGAGAGACGATGAAGACTTTAATCTATATGTAGATCTAAGACTCGCAGGAATAGGTATGATCGGTGTTGTTCACGCCGCTTCTCCAATCGATGCTATACAGAGATTCTTAAGAAGAATAGATCTAGGAATGATCCCTAGTATTATAGACACAGTCATATTTATTAATAAAGGGAGGATAGAGAAGATCTATGAGTTAGAGTTAACAGTTAAGCTACCTACGGGATTAAGAGAGATAGAATTAGCTAGACCAGTAGTTGAAGTAAGAGATCTAGAGACTGGGCAGTTAGAATACGAGATATACACATTCGGTGAGCAAACAGTTATTGTGCCTGTAAAAAAACTAGGCTCCTTAAGTGATAAAGATAGGAAAATCTATCAAGAAATAAAGAAGCAGTTTCCCGAAGCCGATATTGAGAAAGAAGGAGAAATTATTTGGATAAAAATTCCTAGAAGCAGGATAGGTGGTGTAGGTAAAGAATTCTTGAAATTAAAGAAGAAATTAGAGAGGAAGTATAATATTGTGCTAAGAGTGAAATTAGGTGAAGAAACTACTTGAGTGATCAACAGAGAGAACTTGCGAAACTCAGGAGAAGAGCCTTCCAGAGAGAAAGAGATCTCGCCCAAAAACTTTGGAGATTGGGTTTCGCTGTGATTAGAGGGCCCGCAAGTGGAGCTAAAGCAAAGAGGGTTCCGTATCCAGATCTCGTAGCAATAAAAAATAAATATATATATATTTTCGAGATCAAAACGAAGGAGAAAGAGGATCATGTATACATCGAGGAGCATCAAATAATTAAGCTACGAGAGTTTGAGAAGAGGTCAGGTGGTAAAGCTTTTATAGCTATAAAGATAATCGATGAAACCGACTGGAAATTTGTTCCACTGGAGGCTCTAGAAAAAACAGTGGGTGGTCGCTATAAAGTTGATAAAAAATTTTTTAGAGAAGGTTTGTCTTTAGAAGATCTATATAGAGAGGCTTCAGGAGATAAACCCTTAACTGAGTTTCTGAGAAAGTAATTAAGTTCTCAACAAGTAAATACCTCATTTAAAAATCTTCTACGCACTATTATAAGTGATAGAGGGTGAATAAATGAATGGTATATTATTCCTGATTTTAGCCATAGTATTTATTGTAATACCTTTCTTAGCAGCCGCTATAAAAATTGTCCGAGAATACGAAAGAGCAGTAATATTCAGATTAGGTAGATTAAAAGGTGCCGCAGGGCCAGGCATATTTTTCATTATACCTATCGTGGATCAATTCTTTAAAGTGGATCTTAGGATAAATACAGTTGATGTGCCACGCCAAGCAGTCATCACAAAGGACAATGTCTCGGTATCCGTAGATGCCGTGGTTTACTACAGGGTAGACGACCCTATAAAAGCAATTGTTAAAGTCGCTAACTACAACTACGCTGTGACACAATTAGCAATGACTACTCTTAGAGACGTTATAGGCACTATTGAACTAGATCAGCTACTTTCACACAGAGAAGAGGTTGGCAAGAGAATACAAGAGATACTAGATGAAACCACTGAAGCCTGGGGAGTTAAAGTTGTTGCAGTAAGAATAAAAGATATTAGTCTCCCCGAGGAACTTGTTAAAGCAATGTCTCTACAGGCGCAAGCAGAGAGAATTAGAAGAGCTAGGATAATTGAATCAGAGGGTGAGAGACAAGCTGCAGCAATAATCAGAGAAGCAGCTCAAATGTATCAAGAGTTTCCAATAGGAATAAGACTAAGAGAGCTACAAACACTCGTTGAGGTAGCTAAGGAGAGAGCATTAATAATAGTGACTGACACAGCGAGAGGAGACACAACATCTATAATTCCAGCATTAACAGCCGCATTAAATCAATTAATAAGTCAAAAAGTAAGTTCCCAAAAGGAAATCTCAGGTGAGGTAAAGGGCTCCTAATATGTCCTATTTGTTTATGAGCAATAAAACTATCTTATTTATTTTAGCTACCGCTCTCATCATATTCTCAATGCTTTCCATATATAACATGTTTATAATGATGCATTTAGAGAGCCTAGACACTTACTCATATAATCTCCAACAGAGCAAAGAGATCATTATAACAAAAGCTTATGTTCTCTATATTAGAGGAACCATAGATCAGGGTGTTAAGAATCATGTTGATATAGCACTTAGGAGAGCATCAGAGGAAAATGTTGCATTAATTATAGATGTCAACTCCCCCGGAGGCTTCCTGGGTGACACACTGGATATAACGGATATGATCTTTAGATCCGATATACCCGTTATAGGATTCGCCTCCGGAGACAGCTTTAGTGGAGCCACACTAATTCTCATACCCACAAATATACTTGCTGTAGCTCCCTATGCTCATATTGGGGATGCGCAACCAGTCACTATTGGCCCCACAGGTCAAATACAGCCTATTACGGAACCAAAAATTATTAATCCTTTACTTAAGAAGTATGAAGATATAGCTAGTGAGAGAGGCAGAAATATTTCATTAGTAAAAGCATTCATACTTAATGCTACTGTGATAAATGGTGTAGAGGCTGTAGAGTATCATTTCGCGGATCTAAATGCTGTATCCTTAAACGATTTAATTAATAAGTTGTATGACAGAAGAGTATCTATTGGTGGAAGAATCTATGTACTGAGGATCTCCTCTGTAGAAAAGGCTCCTGAGTGCTTCACATGCACAGTTCTGAGTTTATTATCTGATCCTACTATAAGTGGTTTACTGATAACAATAGCTGTTTTCTCAATAATATTCTCTATATCCTCAGGCCACCTCATTGGTATACCAATAGCACTAGTATTTCTCTTTCTAGGATTAATAGGCTCAGGATTTAATGTAGGGTTGTTATCAGTAATCATGATACTACTGGGATTAGCCTTTTTAGCGGGAGGAATAGCTCTGGGAGGCAGTGAGGGTGGAATACTAATAATAGCAGGGCTGCTCTTAACAGGATTAGGAGGGATGTTCTTACCTGTTATAGGTAGAGAGATCATGATCTCGGGAGCGGAGGCTCTGGTGACAGGCTTTTACTACGCATCTCTAGGAATAGGTATAGGTGCGGGATCTATAGGAGCCTTTATAGCTCTGCAACTTATTAAATTAAGAAAAGTGAAACACAGGATCTTTGAGATCATAGGAAAAGAAGGGGTAGCCAAAGACGAAATAAAACCAGATAAAGAAGGTTATGTCCTAATAGAAGGAGAGCTTTGGCGAGCAATCTCTGAAAGAGATATTATTAAGCCAGGAGAACGTGTGGTGGTTACCAACAGAAAAGATTTTCTTTTGATAGTAAAAAAGATATAGAGACAAAAATTCTAGTTAATCCCTGAGTTTTAATTATTGAGGTAACGGATATTTTTATAAGCTACTAAAAACCGAATAAAATGGTGAATATATGGCGCCGAAACCTCTGAGATTTGAGGAGGAAGAAGAAGAGGAGTGGGAGGAAGAAGAGGAGGAAGAAGAATGGGGTGAAGAGGAACTAGAATGGGAAGAAGAGGAAGAATGGGAAGAGGAGGAAGAGGAAGAAGAGTGGGAAGAAGAAGAGGAAGAGGAGGAGGAAGAATAGTTTTTAGTTAAGAGAAGAAATATACGGTAGCTAAGGAATAATTATTAAATCAAGATCTTTTACTAGTCTTGCGCTCTTGAATATTCTTTTAGCCTCAGAGAGAAGTTTTTCCTCATCTCTGTATCTTGAGCTTAAATGAGTCAGATAAAGTCTCTCGACCTCTGCCTTAAGAGCTATCTCAGCGGCCTCAGTAACTGTGCTATGCCCCGAGATCACAGCTTCCCCGGAGTCTTCTGAAGAGAATGTTGCGTCATGTATTAATATATTTGCTTTTCTACAGTAATTCACGATCTCCTCACAAGGCCTCGTATCTCCTGTATAACATATTTTGTGTACATTGTTTCTATAATTGATCTCTACCAGATATCCAAAGCTATCAATCGAGTGACAAACCCTGAACCCTTTTATGCTAATTCTATCGAAAACATACTCATTCGCAGGCTCTTTGTATTCTAAGTTAAATGATAATTTGTGCTTGGATATTTTTAAGAAGATCTCTATTAGATCTCTTATCTCTTCGGGAGCTATTATATAGAGAGTATCTTTCCTATTAAATAAAGTCATAGACTGTAGAAGAGGTAGCAAGCCTACAAAGTGATCACCATGAAGATGTGTAATCGCTATAAATCTGATCTTAAGAGGTGATAATCCTACCTGCTGAAGTCTTATCTGACATCCTTCTCCGCAATCTAATAATCCAATCTCATTATCTACCTCAATAGCAATTGAAGAATGCCATCTACGAATAGAGGGAGACGCTGCCCCACTACCTAGGAAATAGATCTTGATCATATCTTCAGAACCTCTAAACCAATTCTCTTACAGAGATCTTCTAGAACTCTTAGTTTATCAGATGTAATGGATTTCCTCTCCGCTATTACCAAACTAATCTTCTCATAGGATCTCTCAATACTCTCTAAAGCTATCTTTAAGAAGTCATTGATATTTAGCTCCCTAATAGAGTATTTAGAGATAATATGCCCAAAACAATATTTGTCCTCGATACTCATCTCGGTGAATCTCTTCGAGTAATGAGATCCGCCGAATCCCACTACAAATTCTCTACATAGAATATTCTTCCCATATAGAGTTTTTTCAATAGCTTTAACCCATGCTTCGTGAAGAGTCTCATCTCTCCATTCTTTCTCCGTAGAACCTATCTCAATAAATATAACAGGTCTCTTATTACTCGTGGGTCCATGATGTGTTGCTTCAAAACTAATCTCAAAACCACTTTGTAGACCAAGTTCATTAGCTATCTCATATATATTTCTTAAAAGAGCTGTTGATACAGACGGCATAGTGTAAGACAATTCAAGAGGTTTCCCCCCATGAGAAGAGTCTTTGCGAGGATTCCCAGGATAGTGAACAGTTAAACTAGGAATTGTTGCAGAGGAACTATGTCTTGATAAAACAATTATTGCATCACTATTCTTAAAGTAGTGATCTAGATACTCGAGATATATAACATCGTCTATAAAACCTCCTAGAAAATCTATTTCATAAGAATTCTTAGCTAGTTTACATAATCGCTTAAGCTTAGGATCTTCGTAGTTTAAACATCTCAGATCTAGTCTCTCGGCTAATTTATATGCGATGCCTGACCCCGCTAAATCACCTATACTGTAAGCAAAACCGTATTTTACCATTTCAACCACGATATACTCTGAATAACTACAATAAATCTATTTATAAACAATATTGTATATGGATATTAGCGAGTAAAGTGATGATACACGCAGGAGCTGAGCATGATGAAGCCCCGCATCACTGAGGAGTACAAGAAAGAATTAATAGAAATCCTTAGAAAAAAGATGTCTGAGTTAGATAAAAGAGATCTTGCGAGGGAGCGTATTATAAAGATCTCTAGGGATCTGGTGAGATGTTCAGGGAAGGTAGTATCAAACATATTAGTTAATAATGTCGATGATGCAAAGAAAGAATTAAGAATTTGTAATGATCTGCTAAAGGATCTTATGAAGCATTATAGCGAAGCACCAGATCTTGTTAGAGGCATAGCATCACAAGCTCTCACAGAATACTGTGAAGCAGCATTTCTCTTGAAGATGTATACAGAGGATGTAGATGAATACAGCACTCAGATACCTCCTGAGAGTATTGTTCTGGGGATACTGGATCTAACGGGGGAGATGAGGAGAATAGCTATAAAGTTATTAGGCGAATGGGATCTAGATACAGCTAGAGAAATAATAGATCTAATGAAAACAATTTATTTGACACTAAGCCCACAAGATTATCCAGATGCTATAGCACCTGGTTTTAGACATAAAATTGATGTTCTGAGGAGAAATATAGAGGATCTAGAGACACTCTATACCGATATTAAAACCAGAAGAGAACTCATAAGAGAATTAGAGAGAAAAGAATAAAATAATAAATAATCAAGAGACTCTGCATGGGTATTTCAGAATTTTCTCTAGAAGACTCATCACAGATCTTTTGAAGGTTTCAGCATCTATTTCTTCATTGATCAACACATAATCTGCTAAAGCAATTACTGAGCCTAGCCCAAAGGATAATTCTTGTAGATCTCTAGCAACAAAATCTTTCCACGCCTTAGGATCATCTTCTCTACCCCGTGAGTAGATTCTTCTGAATCTCGTGTTAGGACTTGCGTGAATTGCTACTAGATACACGTTTTTGAAAATTCTCTTGAAGTAATTTACTTCCTCAATAGATCTCACTCCCTCTACCACGATGTAACTACTTAGATCTTTACTTAAACAGATCTTCCTGTGTGTTAAAACAGCTACTGCTTCAGGACCTAACTCTTTTCTTAATTCAGCTGATACCACTCTGCTTGTTTCATAATTGATCTCTAGCCCTCTTCGAGTGATTTCTTCTCTCACGACATCACCCATAACAAATACTGAGAGACCACAGGATCTAGCAACTTCTGTAAATAATCCTTTCCCTGAGCCTGGCATACCTGCAACTAGTATAGCTATATATTTACTAAGATCTTTCTCACATCTCATATTAGACTCACAAATTTATTTCTACATGAGGGAATATACACAACTCTTAGCAATTAATATTAAAATATGAAAATGATTACTGGCCCAACGGTACATGATCTAGTTAGGTTTTTATAATTCTTTAAACTAGTTTTAGAAGAAGGGAGTTATCGCCTCTTACGATGTAAATAGTCCTTGTGTCTTTGATTTTAGATACGGATCACATGAGATGAGAAAGATCTTTGGATATAGCAATCTCATAAGTAAGTACGTATTTGTTGAAAAAATCTTAGTTAAAGCACTTGGGAAAGCAAATTTAATAAATAATGAATGTGTTTCTGCACTCGAGAAATGCTTAGATAATATAAATAGTGAGATGATCTCTAAGGAAGTTATTGAGATGGAGAAAGTATTAGGTCACGAGATCACAGCACTCATCTATTTACTTGAGAAATACTGTGGATCATGTGGAAGATATATTCATTTCGGTGCTACTAGCAATGATATAATAGATACCTCTTGGGCACTGATAATTAGAGAAGCTCTAGGGATCGTAAAGAAGAGATTAAGTGGAGTAATAACCGCTTTAATAGATCTGGTTGAGAAGTACGGAGAATACCTGATGATAGGTAGAACACACGGACAACATGCCTTACCTATCACATTAGGTTTTAAATTATCTAATTACATCTATGAATTCTCGCGAAGTTACGAGAGAATATGTGAGACTGAGAAAAGAGTAATTAGAGGAAAAATGTCAGGGGCGGTAGGCACAATGGCTGGTTGGGAGGATAAAGGTCTGTTTATTGAGAGAGAATCAATGAAAGAACTTGATCTAGAGCCTCATTTAATATCTACGCAAGTAGTCCCTAGAGACGGTTTTGCTGAATTGGCTTTAGTACTAGCTATTTTAGCATCACAATTAGATAGATTCGCTCTAGAGGTGAGAGAACTTAGCAGACCCGAGATAAACGAGATCTATGAAGTATCTGATAAGATAGGTAGTAGCACAATGCCTCATAAAAAGAATCCTGTGACCGCAGAAAGGATCTCGGGATTGGCGAGAGCAACAAGATCCTTGGCTGTGTCTTTCTTAGAAAATATTGTTCTTATGCATGAAAGAGACCTGAGTAATAGTAGTTTTGAGAGATATGCCATACCACATATGTTTTTATTAATAGATCAGATACTTATTGATATGATGAATCTTCTGAATAATATATGGTTTAACAAAGAGTCTATGCTGAGGAACATAGAGCTATCTAAGAAAACCATTTTAAGTGAGAGAATTCTTCTAGAGCTAATTAAGAGAGGAGCCTCAAGACAGGAAGCTCACAGCAGATTATCTAAGCTCGCTAGAGAGAGCATAGAGAGAAACGAATCTTTCGAAGAAATCTTAAGTAGAGATGATTACATAGTTAAATACCTAAACAGAGATGAAATCAATAAGCTTCTAACATATGATTACTTAGGCTCATATAGAGAATTAATAGGTCGCACAATAAACTACGCCAAGGAGATCCTTAGTAGGTGCTGAGAGGTTGATAAAATGCCTTTAACAATAGTTGTCGGAGGATTCTTTGGTGACGAGGGTAAAGGTAAGATATGTGGATATCTAGCTCTCGCAGATGACCCGGAGATAGCTGTTAGAGGAGGATCTGTGAATGCTGGACACACAGTTGTTTATGACGGAAAACATTGGAGACTAAGAATAATACCTTCATTCTTCATAAATAAGAGAACAAAATTATTTATAGCTCCGGGGGCCTTAGTTAGATTAGATGTTTTATTTAGTGAAATAGAGTATACAGGGACTAAAGGTAGGGTTTTTATCGATAGAAACACTGGTGTCATTGAGGAATTCCATGTAGAGGAGGAGAAACGAGATCCTCACCTATCTAAAACAGTAGGATCCACGCTACAGGGGGTCGGAGCTGCAATGAGAGATAGAGTAATGAGAAAACTAAGAACCGCTAAAGATGTGCCAGAACTTAAAGAGATGCTTATAGATGTAAGCGACGAGATAAATAAAGCTCTAGACAGAGGAGAAAAGATCTTTGTAGAAGGAACACAAGGGACGTTCCTTAGCTTATATCACGGAACTTACCCATATGTGACTAGCAGAGACACGACAGCCTCTGGATTCGCCTCTGAAGTTGGTGTAGGACCTAAGAGGGTTGATGAAGTAATTGTGGTATTTAAATCATATGTGACCCGTGTAGGTGAGGGTCCTCTACCAAATGAGTATCCAATGGAAGAGGTCATTAGAAGAGGATTATTAGAAAGAGGAGCTGTGACAGGAAGAATTAGAAGGGTCGCTCCTTTTAATATTGAGTTAGCTAAGAAAGCGATAATTATAAACTCTGCTACTCAGATCGCATTAACAAAAATAGACGCTTTATTCCCAGAGAATCGTGGCGTTAGAGAATGGATTAAACTTAGTACCGAAGCTAGGAAATGGATTGAGGAAATCGAGAATTCTCTTAAGATCCCTGTGACGCTTATTGGC
>JBMFLZ010000001.1:39438-85788 GCA_049970935.1 Sulfolobales archaeon
ACAGGAGAAGATATTAGAGAGACAATTGATCGTAGAAGAGAACTGGGGTTACTGAAATGAGTAAATACTACGATGTAGTGATAGTAGGAGCCGGACCAGCTGGTTTATTTGCAGCATACGAAATCGTTTCCAAATCGAGTAATAGGATAAAAATAGCGATCGTTGATAAAGGTGCAAGAGCTATTCATAGAAGATGTCCAATGATGGATCTTACTAAGAAAGCTAGGGTTCTCGAGTGCATTAATTGCAGACCTTGCCACGTGATGCATGGTATCGGTGGCGCAGGAGCTCTAAGCAGCGGAATCATTAATTTAAGACCTGATGTAGGCGGAGATCTAGATAAATTATTAGGTAGTTGGGAGGAGGCTTATGAACTAATCAAATACATTGACTCAATATTCATACATTTCGGTGCTCCAAATAATTTGTATAAAATAGATGAGGATAAAGCTTCTGAGCTAGAGAGATTAGCTGCTAAGGCCGGGGCTAAGTTTATACCTACTCCACAGAGGCACATAGGATCAGAGAATACTCCTCAGGTAATTGAGAGATTAACAGAGTACCTAGAGAAAAATAGTGTATCAATATACACGTATACCGAGGCGACTAATATAGCCCGCGAGAACAATAAGTTCTATAAAATAATTACCTCTAGAGGAGAGATCTATGGAGAGTATCTTGTGTTGGCTCCTGGGAGAAGCGGGTCCTCGTGGTTAGCTGAGGTATCTAAAAGAATTGGTGTAGAGACTGTCCCGGGTCCTCTGGATATAGGCGTAAGAATCGAGGTTCCAGCCTATGTTACTGAGCCTATAACCAGAATTGTTAGAGACCCCAAGATCATAATGTATACAAAAGCTTACGATGATATGGTGAGAACATTCTGCACTAACCCCAATGGATTTGTTGTTGAGGAGAAATATGATGATGGTACAGTAGGTGTTAATGGAGAAAGCTACACAAGTATTAGATCAAAAAATACGAATCTCGCTCTCTTAGCGACTATTAGATTAACAGATCCCTTAGAAGATACTATTGCTTACGGAAAACACATCTCTATGTTAACAACAAAACTCGGAGGCGGTAAACCAATTATTCAGAGATTAGGAGATTTAAGAGCTGGTAGAAGAAGTACTTGGTATAGAATCGATAGAAGCACTGTGGAGCCAACACTAAAAGCTGTCACCCCAGGAGATATTAGTATGGCATATCCGTATAGGGTGGTGGCGAATATTATTGAAGCTCTGGAGAGACTCGATACTATAATGCCTGGAATAGCTTCTCATCAAACGCTTCTCTACGCACCAGAGATAAAATTCTATAGTGTTAAAGTTGTTGTAAATAAAGATCTGGAGACTACACAAGAGAAAATATTCGTAGCGGGAGACGGAGCAGGGCTCTCACGAGGAATAAACGTTGCTGCCGCAACAGGTGTTCTAGCTGCCAGAGGAATAATGAAGAGATTAGGGATAGATTTTGATCGAGATATAACCTCGTGATATGGTTAATGACTTCTTATTTAGTTCTGTGACTAATATTCCCTTGGATTGATTGGTGTGAGTGAGTCTCTCAGAGATCTTGTTAAGAGAAGTATTTACTTATCAATGGTTAGTATCGATGAAAAAGATCTTGATAACTTCATCAATGAATTATCTCATTTAATGGATCTTATTAAGAAACTAGATGAAATAAATCTTGAGGAAGTGGAGCCTCTATTCTTTATATGGGAGGATCAGGGTTCTCTAAGAGAGGATGAGGTATTAGATAGGAGTGAAGAAATGATCCGTTGGCTTGAGAGAAACAGTTTAATGGAGAATAGATTAGTTAAAGGGCCTAGAACAGTTGAGGAGAAGTGATATGAGGAGAGTTAAGGGCTTATACGAAATTATAAAAATTTTTGAAAATGATCCTACCGAGATCGAGGAAGAAGTTTACAGGGTCTATGAGAGAATAGAAAGATATAACAAGACTTATTTCGCCTATATCACTTTAAAACCTATAGCTACAGTCTTAGAAGAGATCAGAGCCTTACAAAACACAAAAACATTATTAAAAGGAGTATTAGTAGCAGTAAAAGACAATATATCTACTAAGGACCTCAGGACAACATGTGCATCAAAGATATTAGAGAACTATACCCCACCCTATGATGCAACAATAATAAAGAGAATTAGAGAAGCTGGAGGAATTATTATTGGAAAAACTAATTTAGATGAATTCGCAATGGGATCTACTACCGAGACAAGTTATTTTGGTATTTCAAGAAATCCGTGGAACCCTGATCACGTCCCAGGAGGGAGTTCCGGAGGATCTGCTGTAGCGGTCTCAGCATATATGGCTCACGTAGCTTTAGGGACAGATACGGGAGGATCTATTAGAAACCCTGCTTCTTATACAGGTATAGTAGGCTACAAACCCACTTATGGTTTCGTAAGTAGATTTGGTATAATTGCTTATGCCTCCTCCCTAGATCAGGCTGGTCCCATGGCGAGAAATACTCTTGATGTAGCTATTATTATGGATATTATATCTGGTAAGGATCCTTTTGATGGAACAACAATTGATCATGGAATAAGGAATTTTAGAGAAGTCATTGAGAAAATAGATCCTACGTACCTTAAGAATAAGAAGATAATTGCGATCAATGAGATGTGGAGTGGTATAGATCGGGACGTGATGATCACGCTAAGCAATTACTTGAATAAATTATCTTCAGAGGGTGTGGTTATTGAGGAGAAATCTTTGCCAGAGGTACATTATGCTTTATCAGCTTACTATGTGATAGCAACAGCTGAGGCTAGCTCTAATTTAGCCAGATACCAGGGTATATTATATGGTTTAAGAAAAGATCTCGAGAATAAGCATTGGTCAGAATATGTATCAACCATAAGATCCGAGGGTTTTGGCAAGGAGGTTAAAAAGAGAATCATCATAGGATCTCACGTATTAAGTGCAGCATACTACGACCAATACTACATTAAGGCTCTTAAACTTAGAAGAGTTTTGAGAGACAAAATAAGGGATTTATTAAAAGAGGCTGTAGCCATTGTTTCTCCGACAACTCCTTTCACAGCCCCTAGAATAGGTGAGGCTATCAAAGATCCTTATAAACTATACATAGCAGATCTCGAGACTGTAATAGCTAATTTAATTGGTGGACCAGCCATAAGTGTACCAGCAGGTTTTGTGAATAATCTTCCCATAGGGATCCAATTCTTCTCTTATCAAGGAAGAGATCTCGATATCTTATCAATTGCTAGAGCATCAGAACTCGCCACTGGTCTCTATAATTTAGCTCCATTTTAACGCAAATCCTTATTAGATGCCTCTAATCTTATTTATGCGAGGAGTAGTGTTGTGAGTACTAGTGACGTGATCATTGGTCTCGAGATACATCTTCAGGTAACGACATCAAAAACAAAGATGTTCTGCTCATGCTCGAGTGATTACAGAAATTCTCCACCTAATACAAATATATGCCCCATATGCCTAGGTTTACCAGGCACTCTACCTAGACCAAATAAATATGTTATTGATAAAGCGATACAATTAGCTCTTGCTCTAGGCTCAGATATTAGCGAAGATCTTGTTTTCGCAAGAAAACACTATTTCTACCCAGATCTTCCTAAAGGATATCAGATCTCGCAATATACAATAGGTAGATACACAGCTTTAGCAAGAGGAGGATCTCTAGAGATCTCTCTAAAGGGATACAAGAAGAGTGTTAGGATCAGAAGAATCAATGTTGAGGAGGATCCTGCAAAAATAATTTATCCTGAAAAAGATCCTTGGAAGAGCCCATTTGTATTGATTGATTACAACAGATCCGGTATACCTCTAATAGAAGTAGCCACAGAACCTGATCTAGAGAGTGCTGAGGAAGCAGTTGTTTTTGTTGAGAGACTACTTGAATTAGCTGATCACTTAGATATAACCGATCCCACCTTGGAGGGAGCTTTCAGGGTAGATGCTAATATATCAGTTAGAGGAGGAGAACGAGTAGAGATTAAGAACATTGGATCTCTAAAGGATCTTAATAAAGCAATAAGTTTTGAGATAATAAGACAAAAGAGACTACGTGAAATCGGTGAGAAAATAGTTAGAGAAACAAGACACTGGGATCCTGTTAGGGGAGCAACGATCTCAGCTAGACACAAAGAGTTTGAGGAAGAGTACAGATATATGCCTGACCCAGATATACCACCAATCAAGATCTCTAGAGAGTATCTAGAGAAACTCAGAACCTCCTTACCAGAACTTCCATGGATTATGAAGAAGAGATTTATTGAGAAATATGGTTTAACTGATTATGAAGCAAGTGTCTTAGTATCTAGGAAGTGGTTAGCTAAGTACTTTGAAGAAACCGTGAGTTTCTACAATAAACCTGATAAAGTAGCTGATTTACTAATAAATGATTTCTTAGGTAGAGTCAATGAAGCTGGTGGCAGACTAGATCTCGTTAAGGCAAAACCTAAGCAAATAGCCGAGTTACTCGAGCTACTCGACAAAAGAGTCATTAGTATAAAGATTCTCAAGGAGATCCTTCCTAGAGTAATATTTAATGGAGAGGATCCGAGGAAAATAGTTGAGGAAATGAATCTCACGGTCATCTCCGAAGACGCGTCTCTAGAGGAATTAGCTGAGAAAGTAATTAGAGAGAATCCGAAAGCTGTTGAGGATATTAAGAAGAATCCTAAGGCAATAAACTTTTTAGTGGGTCAAGTAATGAAACTCACTAAGGGAAGAGCTGATCCAGAGAAAATAAACAGGATCATAAGAAGAAAATTAGGTTTAGGAGAATAGATCACATGTGCATAATAATCGGGATCTCGGGAACCCCAGGTGTTGGTAAAAGTTTTGTTGCACGTAAATTATCTGAGCGATTAAATGGATTATACATAGATCTCTCCTCCAAGGTTATTGAGGAGAAACTTTACCAAGAATATGATGCATCTAGAGAATCTTATGTAGCGGATCCTGATAAAGTGAACAGTTATATTAAAAGGATCTGCTCAGAGAATAGAGGCAAGTATATTATTGTTGATAGTCACTATGCGGAAATTATAGATCCTGAGTATGTTCATAGGATCTTTGTTTTGAGGGCAGATCCTGAAACACTTGTCAAAAGACTGTGCCCAAGAGGGTGGTCGCGAGAGAAGATCCTTGAGAATCTCGAGGCTGAGATCCTTGGCGTGTGTCTGCATAATGCTCTGGAGGAACAGGATCCTTTCAAGATATGCGAGATCTATGAAAAAGATCTTAATAAAGCCGTAGAAAAGATCCTTGGTATACTCGAGGGTAAAGAGAAATGCGAGATCTATTATATTGATTGGTTGAATATGCTAGAGAGAGAGTCTCCGGAGGAGATGATCAGGAGAATATGCGGTGATCATTTAGTCTAGGTTGAGATCTTCATAAACATGTATCTAAGAATCGACCTCAGAAAATCTCTGAACCATCTAGAAACTAAATAAAGAATTAATGTGTATATAACGAGTGCCGCGGTGGAGGACATGATTATTGGTGGAAGATCTCTTGTTATTGATAATATCTCTATTCTCCAAGTATTTGTAGCCATAAATACTGTGCTTGATAGAGTAGCTGAGAAAAGCATATACAGGATCTCCCTAAGATCTGTTTCCAAAGACCTTTGAGACACTATCTCTTTCACAACATATGCTAAGTAAGAAGTTGTGGAGATGAGTAGCAGTAATGAGATCACAATAACAGTCTGGATAGGCGGGGAGCCTATAAGACCAGTACTTATGGCTATTGAATATATTAGTACCCCAGCCCCAAATAGTAGAGCTCTAGAGAAGTTTATTACCTGGATCCTTCCAATAGATGTTTTAAATAAATCCTTTATTGTCCTGGCCTCAAGATCTCTTCTCTCTAATCCATATAGTATGCTAGTAAACACATTTGCTAAACCTAACAAAAAACCATCGATCATGATAAGAAATACAATAAGACTCATTTCAGAGTACACAGGGTTAAGAAGCGTGACCAGGGGTTTTGATAGAACAATAGAGTATATGAGAACTGGTGATGAGATTAAGAATATCATATAGATCACGTCTCTCGGAGAATATCTGATCTCTTCTAGCAGTTTTGCGTAGGCCACGGATGCAGGCACCGAAGTTACTTGGGAGATGATTCCTCTGAGAGAGTATGAAACCCCTAGAAAAGAAACTGCTTCCGTGGCTTTAGCAATAATTGTTAGAAAAACCCTGTCAGAGTTCCAGAGAAATCTTGAGACAGCGTCTACTAATCCGAGAATTGACATCTTGAGAAGAGCCCTTATCTCCGAGGAGACTTTATGTGTAGATAGTATTATGAGATTACTTCTCCAAAGCATATAGAACACATATAGCGAGGATATTGCTGAGGCGAGAGCGGGAGACAGAATTGCTCCAATGATCCCTGTGCCTAAGACTCTTACCAGAATATAGGCTATTAATACTCTAGATAACTCAAATACTGTCATAGATGACATACCTATATCAGGTCTAAGCACATTAGCCAAGTTCCCAGATAAACTAGATAATGCATTAAAAACATTATTAACTATAAATACCAGTAAATATCTATAGGGATCTCCTAGATAGCCAACTGCGTAAATTGATGCGAAGAATAAAGCTAGAGAGGATATGAACATATACGCAAGATTCAGGATAATTGCTGCCGATAGAGAAGATTTGATTCCTAGAGCATATCTTCGAGCAAAAGCCCATCCCCAGAGATCATAGCCTATCGAAACAATAGGAAGAATAGAGAAGCCGAAGACCCATACAGAGAATTCTTGAGGAGAGAGATATCTAACAACAAAGACAGTGAATAGAAATGCAGAGAAGAATCTCACAGTAAAAGAGATATACCCTACGAGGATCGAGAATCTGACCCTAACTCTCGACAAGAGACCACAATAACCATTATTTCATGAGAGAAAAATACTTTATTTTCTCTCCTCAGCATAAGCATTTATATAGTAGAATTCCCCCGATAAGAAATAATTACGGTACGCATGATCCCTGGCTCAAGGACGCAGTCTCTGAAAATCACAGAGATCCTGCTCTCCTCACCGGGAGAAAGAAAGCTTTTACCATTAAAGACGTCATTGAGTTCTGTGGATAAGCATGAAGGGAGATTCTTCACAAAGATCTTCACGAAAGAAACATTGACTGAACCCATGTTCTTAACAGAAACGTTAAATACCACAGAATTATCATCACAATACACACCAAAGACATGATCTGCGGAGACAAAATATTTAACTGAGCCTATATATGGATTAATAGATCTATAGATCTATATAGCTGTTATTATATCAACTGCAACCATTATACTAATCAAGAGGTAACAATGACAATTAATTCAGTTAGATATTTTAGACACTAAAAAATTACCACATAAGACAAAAATATGAGGAAAAATCTCTTGGCACAAAAAACTACTTATTTAGATATCATGTTTTATCCTCGCTCAGCTGTTACTAGAACTGGATACGCCTGTCCGCTACCGGTTACTATTAATACTGTGTATTTGGTTTCAGGCATCACCTGACAATTTGAGAAGGTGACAGATAATGTAACAAGCTCCCCTGGCTTTAATTCCGTGACTTGGGCAGTACCTTTTTCTAGCGTAGGATTATTACTTGAGCATGACGCGTTTTCTTTTATATAAACTTTTGATATCGCCACCACCGTTGTTCCACTGTTCTTTAATGTAACACTAAACTTTGTACCACTACTACTAACCACGAGTCTAGCGTCTTGAAAGATCTGAAGATTCTCTATTGGTCCAGATGCTGTGCCTAATGCTCCATAGAACCAGCTAATCGCTATCACTGCTATTGCTAATGTTACTGCTATGAGGATTATTGTTGCTATTAGTGGGGATATTGCTTTCTTATATCTTGTGATCATTTTACTTAACCGATATAAAAAAGATGCTTGTAGAATTTATTTACACTCTAATTTTTCTTTATGATATTCATTACTTGGTGTTGAAGAGGTATTATTAGTGCCTTAGTACCTAGATCATAGTTCCTTAACTAATTGATTTACTATATATTGACTCGGTATATACACTGTTTCTTAGAATTACTTTACTGTTTCTATGATCCCTTGTATCCTAGGTATTAATTATCGAGCAAGTATTTGTCTAGGTGAAAAAGATCTTCTTTAGAAACATTATTTCTAAAGATCCTTACTCCCTCAAGCTCAAGTAGTTTTCTCTTGAATTCTCTTCCTAGTGAGTACCCTGATAAATCTCTATTCTCCTTAACTACTCTGTGGCAAGGTATCTTAACAATATCTCTGTTTCTAGATAGTATACGAGCTATTTTTCTCGGATGCTGCCCCGTAACCCTGGCTATGGATCTATACGTCGTTACCTTGCCTATTGGAACTAGCTGAAGTAGTGTGTAAACTATTTCTTCTATTGTTTTTTCATCTATTTTCTTTTTCTTCATTAATATCTCCTCAGTAGATCTTCAGATATATGTAGAGTAATATTTCTGAGACCCCAATAACCATTCCTAAGGCATTAACCAATAAACTACTTGATGCTCCCAGAGGGACTCTGAATGATTTCTTGGAGAATGGGTATAAGAGATCTATACCTCTATAGGTTACTGAATCACCTATTAAATGTGATACGAAACCAGCAACGAATCCTATAACCAATGCCTTAATATATTCATACGGTATTCTTAGGCTAATTGACATAAATAGAATCACCAGAGCCATTAGAATAAGGAAAGATATATTGTGGAAAACTCTTCTATGACCGATTCTTAGATCAAGATCTGGGGCAAGTGATCCAAAGAATCCTCCAATAATTAGCAGAGGAGCATATATTATATCTAGAAAAAATCCTGACAGCAGCGAGGAACCTACGCCAAAGACAATGTGAACTTCACTTCTCATTCTATCTCTAAGAAAAATAGTTATGAAGCACATAATATTTTTTCTCCTAATAAAATGAATCTAACCCCTCAACTTCCATTGAAACCCACTTGCATCCCACCAAGATCCTTAGATCCAATAAGGATCCTCTTAACAAACTCATTACCAGAATTTTATGATACAGTACTATCAAACTTCACATCTAGATCAACAGTCTCTAAATAATCTCATCATCCACACAATGAACACATATAATTAGTTCGGAGGGAGACATCGTTTAAATGAATATCGCTCTGAAGCCTATGAAACTAAGTATAAGAAGCATCATCAGATCTATCTCACTTAAATAAATACATCTTAGATAATATTCCCCGACCCCTCAGCTTCCTATGGAAATAATTGAAATAATTATAATATTATTCATCACAAATATTCATCACAAAAAAGACTATTAAATTGACTATTAATTAAAGAGATAAGCTGTATAGAAGGAAGAATGTATAGGTTAAGAATTGAAGAGAATTAATATTATGTTCCAAGAATCTTTTTCTTTGGATCAATTATTTTCGCAATTATATATCTTCTTTAGAGTTTTTCCATAAGAAGCTTGGGGGTGGGAGGGTGATAGATACATGCTTCTATGGTTTCGATTGATCCTGTGAAATCTGAGATTATATAGTTTCTGGGGGATCCCCTTCATTTCCTGTTGAGACCACTTAAATCCCACCTAATCATGATATGTAGAGATTTGTTTTGATTGTATTTGAAACAAATATATACTTGTAAGAAGCATTTTATCTTGAGGAGACTTAAATGAGTGTTAGGAGAAAAAGAGAGGGACCTGGTCCAGCCACTGCTGCGGGTCTAGTATCTTTCTACAGAGATATTGAACCAATGATTCAGCTTAAGCCAGTCTTCATATTTCTTCTTACAGCAACTCTTATCGCTCTCGTAGCTGTTCTAAGAATTTTTCTTAATCCATTCTAATTAGGTATTTCGAATGTCTGCTGATGTCTCTGAGAAATGTATAAAGGACATTATTGATTTTCTTCGTGGATATCTCCCTCCTGACCCAGATTTTGCTGTTTCTCTATATGAGACCCCATCAGCTACTTACTATCTGAGTAGAGATGGGATCTTTATATCTCAGAGAAGAATTGATGAGTATCTTCCTTTTCTAAAAATTGTTCATAGGAAAATATCTCCAGAGAATATACCTGTCTCGATTCTCAGAAGTATTGATCTGTGTGAAGTATTAAGAGGCGTGATCGAGGAGAATATTAGGTGGCTAAATTTAGGTAGCAAAAATCACAGCTACTATGATATTGCCAGGAGTATTGTTTCAGATAAAGATACTCTGCTTCGATTATTCAAATGTCTCTAGTAATGAGGTGCTCTAATTGAGAGTCGGTAAATTAAAACCTGAACTACTGGAGAAGTACGTATTGAATAGAGTTGGCTTCAGAGACCATAGAGTTATTGTTGGAGGCAAAATTGGGGAAGATGCTGCCATAATAGATCTTGGTAACGAAAGAGTCTTGGTTGTTCACACAGATCCTATAACTGGTTCTGTAGATCTATTAGGGATCTTAGGGATCATGGTTCCGTCAAATGATATTGCTGTGAGAGGTGTCAAACCATCATGGGCTAGTATAACGATTTTCTTGACGCCAGATACAGAGGAGAGTGAAATAGATCGGATTACCAAACAATTGCATGATACAGCTAAGGAACTCGAGATAATGATCATAGGTGGGCACACGGAATACACAGACGCTGTTAAAAGACCTGTTGTGGTATCTACAATGATTGGTGTAGGAGACAAGAGAAAGATTATCTCTACATCTAATGCTCAAGTAGGTGATCTAATTATTTTGACCAAGACCATAGGTATTGAGGCTACAGCTATTATAGCTAGAGAATTCAGAGAATTTTTAGAGAAGCGAGGTATCTCAAAAGATATTATTGAGAAAGCATCTAGATACTATGAAAAGATTTCTGTTATGAAAGAAGCTCTTCTCCTTGCATCTCATGGATATGTAAATGCAATGCATGATCCTACGGAAGGAGGAGTTTTAGCAGGTCTAGCTGAGCTTGCATACGCTTCCAATAAATCAATTATTGTATACAGAGACTCACTTCCATTATCGGAAGAAACAAAGATTCTATTAAGTGTTTTTCACCTTGACCCCCTCAGAGTGTTGTCCTCAGGATCATTGCTAGCCGCTGTGAAGAAGAGATATGCTCACGAGGCACTAGATCTTCTGAGACAAGAGGGTGTTGAGGCAACAATTATTGGAGAAGTTATTGATAAGAGAGATTACTTAGTTAAAATAGTCTCTGAGGAAAAAACTGAGTTTATTTCAAATATTTATGTTGAGGATCCCTTGATAGAATTATTCAATAAATATTATAGTGGTGAAATGAGTCTTTAAAATATCTATAGATACTCAAGTATTGGAGTAAGAAAATTGAGAAGCCGGAGACTATATGAGTATCTGGCTGTTATGAAGAAGATAGAGAATAATTCTAGAGGAGTTGTCAAATTAAGAGATATCTCTAGAGCAATGAATATTAAACCAGCCTCTGCCCATGAGTATCTAGAGAAACTATCTTCCTCGGGGTATGTTGAGAAAATTGGGAGAGGCGAGTATAGGCTCTCTAGAAGAGGAGAGCAAGAGCTAATTCTTAGAATGTGGGCACATGGTGTTATTGAGACCTATTTACACAAGATCCTTGGAATAGATCCTGATAAAGCTTGTTTAATAGCCTCAAAAATTGATTATATAATGCCACTTGATGCTGTAGAAAAACTATATGCTGTCCTCGGCTACCCAAAAAAATGTCCACATAATCACTCTATTCCTCATAAAGAGCATGGGTTGCCTAGTGAGAATGATGAGTATCTCTTATGCTTCATATACAATATCTCTCGTAATAAAAGTAAATGAGATTTCAGCGGATATCTAGGTGGAAATTAGTTTATACTTAATATATCTTGTGTAGTATTTATCTAGAATATCTCTATCTATATCAAAAGGAAAACCTCTCTCAACTCTCCAACCAGAAATCAACGAAGCTTTTAAAACAGCATCCAGCGGATCAGAGCTTTCCAATAAAGCTACAATTGATGTCAACAAAATATCACCACAACCAGTCTCATCCCCATCTACTCCTCCTTTATAAGAGTAGATCCTATAAATCCCTTCGCCTCGGATATATGCGATAGAACCTTCTCTACCCAGTGAAATAATTGAGATAAAGGGATCCACGATTTTACTAATTATCTTAATAGTAGTTAAAGGATCTCTGTCTATAGAAGCTACTTCATCAATTCCGCCATGAAGAATCTTTACTCCTCTAAAATGATTAAGTATTTTTACGTCAATATAGTTTTTCAATAAATTATTCTCTTGGGTGTACCGAGTGAATCCTTGAATATCTACTGCTACATAGTATCCTCTAGAGATAATATTCTTTAACTTTTCTAAGGAAAATTCTCTGTATACTGGAGAAATAATATAGATCAGATCGTTGCTTTGATCCTCGAACAATAGATCTATATCACATCCCTTGCTAAGCAAGTAAGATGTTCGAAATGATCCGCGGTAGACGTGTCTAAAGACAAAATGTGTATCACATAGATCTTTAAAAGAAACTCTTTCGATTAAGAAACTGAATCTCTCTTTACTAAGTGTTTCGAGTATCTCCTTACTTGGTCTAGTTATGATACTATAACTTTTACCTAGAACATGAAGTGTGTATCCACCATATAGTGCAGGTCCCCCGTATCTTCTCTGCACACTATTTTCTCTCTCAATGAGATCTTCGGTAAAGCTTGATACTAATTTAATCTTCTTCATCTCCCTCTTCTTCTCCCTCTTCCTCTTCATAGCGACCTGTAGACTTGCCCCACTCACTACTCTCCGAGTGAGCATATATATGACTTCTTAAATCCTCTTCTGAGAAGAAATAAACAGTTTTCTCAGGAATTAATGAAGATGATTTTTTATCACTTGGACAGATAATATTTATATCACTACAGAGAGGACATATAAGCAGACCCGTAGATTCGTCTTTACATGTCTCAAGAATTTCTCCTGGTCTAAGAGTAATCTTTACCCTAACCCATTTAGGTCTCCACTGATACATTTCTCTCCAAAAACAGAGATTATTCTCATCATGTATTTATTATTGATGTATCAAGGATCGATGATTCCCTGAAGAGACGTGTGTCTATTGATTTGATCTCTTAGACCCATGGATAACCCCTCTCCTCTTATTCCTAGTAGATAGATATTCAGATTGCTTAATGTATCTTTTAACTCTCTCAGAACTTTGGGATCAGCTCCGTAGGGAATCATGTGATGAAGAACAAAAATTCTCTCTAAAACAATATTTTCTTCGCTGTCTAATAGACCCGCCCACCTAATTTCTGCTACACCTCTCGAGATAGCATCTGGGGGAGGAGGATAATCCTCACAGTAACTCATCTGAATATTGATCAGATAATGATTTTGTGGAGCTGTGTGTCTCAACATACTAGATACCGTAATGAATATATGTGTTCTAGATGCCTTAGTTGCATGTAGAATAATATCCCAGTTGGGTTCTCTTCCTCTTATTCCATATGATATACTTAATAAACCGATCCATTTAAGTTTCAGTATCTCGTTTATATATTTCTCGCGGAGATCCTTAGAAGAGATTCTATCAAAAAATCTATTTATTGGATACGCCACTATTAAATTTCTATATTTAATGACCCTACCATTTCTCAAAACAATTATTTTTCTTAACGGATCTATTTTTCTAGGTGAGTAGAAGGTGTATTCTGCGCATCCACCAAGGATCCTTTCTTTTATAATTTTGCCGGGCTCTTTCATAAAGCAGATCTCTGAAAATTCAGAAGGTATCCACCATGGAACAAGATCCTTCTTCCAACAAGAGATCTTGGAGAAAAGATCTCCTGGTTTAGCAATTCTTAACCTAGGTCTCAAGCATATTGTCTCGAAACCCAATTCATCAAGGAGGAATTTCTCATCTCTGGAGAAAATAATGTACATTTTCTCCACGACAAAACCACTAGAATAATAGGTACCAGTATATGCTCCAGGTTCCACAGAGTCTTCTATAACTAAAATATTTCTCTCTCCTATCTCACATAATTTCTTTATAACCGGTATCGTGGATAGATCTAGTCCTAGGATAACATTTTCTCTCTCCTCGCCAAAAAACATTATTTACTACCCATAGCTTTTGTTCTGGCACTAACTACTATAACACATAGCCTGCTTCTATAAATCACATCTACTAAATCAGGATCTAATCTCGCAACCTCATATATATCTCGTAAATTGTCTCCACAAAGAATCTTTGTATCTAAACCTTCTCGCTCGAAAAGCGGTTTTATCCTCTCGATATACTCTCTATCACCTAGATCCATTATCGCTGTATAGAGAATTCTTATACTCACGCCATTAGGTCCAGTAGTGTAGTTGAACCACAATGCTGATATCTCCTTTATAATAAAGAAAATTTATTGGTAATATTTGCTTATGTATTAGGGGAGAATTCTTCATCAACGAGACATATAGCGAAGAAAAAGTGACTTGCCCTATCTGCGGTTCCCAGGCAATTAGAAGAGTAAAATACGTGAGAACCTTCCTAGGATTAGTAGAGGTTATCTCTATAAGATGCGACGTGTGCGGATATAAGCATACTACTGAGGCTCTAATAGAACCCGTTGAGCTAGGTCCAGAGGAAATTGTTATAAGAATAAATTCAGAGCAAGATCTAAAGACTTTTATATTTAAGTCAAGATTTGCGGAGGTATCATTCCTCGAGTTAGGGGTCACTATCTACCCTGGTCCTGAAGCATCTGATGAGATATATCCTATTGAGGGTTTATTGGAGAAGTATATTGAGAGAATCGAGGCTTCCTGCCCAGGATCCGAGGATCCTGAGAAATGTCTCGAGATCGTGAGTATATTGAAGGAGGCTAAAGAGGGTAGGAGAAATATAACCATACTTATAAGAGATCCTTCTAAGTTCTCGAGAATTCTCTCATCAGAGAATATCGGCACTAAATGAATTTATGCTCACTATTTAATCAGATACCTCCTCCTTAGGCGTGTAGTAGTACTCGCCTAATTCTCTTTGTAATCTATCAAAGTAGCTTCCTGGTTTATTCATTCTAGGTCTCTTAGTCTTAGGATCTCTTCTGAAGGTTACATTAAGCATCGATAGAAAACTATTCATACTTTTCCTAAGTCCTTTGGGACTCTCAGCGTAACCCCTTACCCCAGGCTCTCCTTTGAAGACTATGATTCTATCTGATAAGTAATCAATAATATTTAGATCATGGTCAACTACTATGGCTGCAATATTCTTGTTCTCCACACTTCTTCTAATGGCTTTCGCAACTGTTATTCTATCTTCAACATCTATGTGTGCTGAAGGCTCATCTAGTAAGTATAGATCTGCGTCTTGAGCCAAAGCAATAGCTACAGCGATCTTCTGTAATTCTCCGCCACTTAATTCACCTAATTTTTTCTGCAGAAGCTTGTGTATACTTAGTTTTCTAGTGACATCTATGTAGATCCAGCTTTCTGTGTTAAGAAGCTCAGGAGCTTTCTTCTTGAGAAAATCTTCAACAGTATCATCTTCTGAGCCGCCGATTCCTGAGGGTGTTATAAACTGGGGCTTATAACTGATCCTTAGTCCAATTGATGTTGTTTCTCCCTCATCCGGTTTCAATTCACCGGCTATTAATCTAACAAAAGTTGTTTTACCAATAGCATTAGGACCTAATACTCCTAAAACCTCTGATCTATAGACCTCCCCCTCCTCAACCTCTAGTGAGAATTCGCCTAATCTCTTCACTAATCTACTCCACGAAACCAAGATCCTTTTCTCACTCTGACGAGAAGTTTCTTCGAGAACCTCCTTCTCGAGAAATCTTATTGGTTCTTTTCTTATTAGCATATTTTCAGCTGGTAAGAACCCCTGGAGAAAATGATTTATCCCAGCACCAACCCCGTAGATCTTTGAGAAGATCCCGTAGGCTCCTGGCTCACCATATACTATCGAGACATAATCAGATATGTAGTCTAAGACAGCTAGATCATGTTCAACAACAAGAACTTTAGTACTTGGGGGAACAAGATCTCTTATAGTAGTAGCTATTCTAAGTCTCTCTCTAACATCTAGATAAGACGATGGCTCATCAAATAAATAAAGATCCCCTTGCCTAGATAGTGCTGCAGCGATAGCGAGTTTCTGTAGTTCTCCACCACTTAATTCTCTAATACTTTTATCAAGCATATTTTGCATAGAAAGTGTATCAATTAAATCCCTTAGAACACCTCTCTCATCTATTTTAGAGAGAACTTCTCTAACGGATCCTCTAATGTATTTCTGAATAAGTTCTATTCTCTGGATCTTATGTATCACACGGATCTTTTTATCAGCTAATTCCTTAAAATGATTATAGAGCTCAGTTCCTCTGAATCTTCTAAGAACATAATCATAATCAATCTTTTTATCTAACTCACCGAAGTTAGGTAAGATCTCTCCACCAAGTATCTTCAGAGCAGTTGTTTTTCCAGTACCATTTCTACCAAGGATACCAACGATTTTTCCTGAAATAGGTGTTGGTAGCCCATATAGTTTAAATGCATTGACACCATATCTATGAATAACATTTCTTTCTAACTCATCTGGTAGATTGAGTATAGTGATTGCTTCAAAAGGACATTTTTTAACACATATACCACATCCTATACATATGGTTTCGTAAATAATCGGCTTACCCTTCTTCTCATCACTTGGTTCAATAGCTATTGTTCCTCCTCTATTAATAGGGCAGAACCTCACGCAAGGCATATTACCACATTTATCCGGGTGACAACTGTCGTAATCTATGACTGCAAGCCTTACCATAGGCTACATCCTCGAGATACTCAGGAGTAATATTAGGGGGAGAAATTAAATATAAAAAAATCTATAGTGGAGGTTTTCGAGGCACTATTTTTCTCTCTTCTTCCGCACGTACTTTTACTATTCCAAGGAATATAGCACAACTTATACAATAACATCTTCTCACTGGGTACCTAGGTATTATAGCACCTTTCTTCTCCAGTTCTTGAGCGAGTTGAGGATCCACTGGAGAATACATCCTAGTGACACATATTGCTTTATCTGCTGGAACCAGTGCTCCACATTGGTCGCACTGTATTCTCCCTACGTAGCCTTTATCTCCTTTGTGTCTACCTCTATTCTCTCTCTTTTTAGGCATTGTGTAGTGCCTAAGAAATATCTTCTTAATAAGCTTATAACTTAAGTATACCTACTACCCTTATTAGCTAGAGACCAGTATAGAGAGTTATTTAATACTTTCCGCAATAATCATTTTATATTGGATACCAAGAGATCGGTGAGAGATATGTATTTTATAATTATTGTAGGCCCAGCAGGCTCAGGGAAATCTACTCTGGCAGCAGCACTAAACGACTGGATTTCTTCACATGGTATGGACTCCGTAATCATTAATCTAGATCCTGCCGCAGAGAATCTTCAGTATACACCTGATTTTGATATAAGACAATATGTTGATGCTAGAGATATAATGTTCAAATACAAATTAGGACCGAATGGGGCCTTGATAACAGCTGTTGATACAATAATAAATCATGTTGAAAGCGTCAGAGAATTTATTGAGAGTAGAAAAGCTAACTACTATCTCATAGATACACCAGGTCAAATGGAGATTTTTGCATTTAGACACACAGGACCTCTAATACTAGATGAAATAATTGGTGACAGAAGATCTGTCACACTCTTCTTAATAGATGCAGCATTAGCCTCGAGACCTACATCATTTGCTTCTCTATTGTTTCTTGCTGTCTCAACTTATATGAGGATTAAGAGACCTCAAATAGGTGTTCTCTCTAAAATTGATCTTTATCCGGAGGAGCAGATCGAGAGAATAATAAGCTGGATCGAAGATCCTTATCAACTTCTCTCAGATATAAGAGAGGAAAGTAGCGGTCTCGTAGAGGATATAGCCTCAGCACTTATTGAGACAGGGGCTCAATCTCTAGAATTAATACCTGTTTCATCAATAACATGGAAAGGTCTCGACGAATTATATGCTGCAATACAGAGAGTTGTTGCTGGTGGAGAAGATTATTTCACTGAGGAGCCTTCAGAGATTTATTAATAGAAAAAAGATTTTAATATTCACTTTAGATATAAGATTAGCATTCGTAGTCATCAGGCACCTTAGCTCTAAAATACTTGCCTGTCTCAGGACTCTTAAATAAGCCTAATTTAACGGCTTTTCTTCCTCGAGGACCAACAGTCCACACCTTTATTGGTGCTAACTCAACCTCTTTCCCACTTGTTTTATCAATTACTTTAACGGGTTTACACGTCATATACTTCACCAATCATGATATTATTAATATGCCTTATAAATTACTCAAATTGATCATATTATTTTATTAAGTAATTAATGGTAATGATTAATGAATCAAGAATGAGTTATCTTTTTCTTCTACCAGTTCTTCTAGCGGCTATATGCCCAACCTTTCTTC
This sequence comes from Sulfolobales archaeon, assembly GCA_049970935.1. Classification (GTDB taxonomy): domain Archaea; phylum Thermoproteota; class Thermoprotei_A; order Sulfolobales; family AG1; genus WYEN01. The sequence goes on from JBMFLZ010000001.1 coordinate 57,944, forward strand.
CTGGAGGAGCCCTCCTAGACACAGTAGTTGGATGAGATTCTCTCTGATGAGAACCTCCACCGAATTTGTGAGAAACAGCGTTCATAGCTACACCTCTCACTCTAGGCCATTTTCTTGCCTTAACTTTCCATTTATGATAACTGGCTCCTGCTTTAAGAAGAGGTTTCTCTATTCTCCCTGCTCCAGCTGGTACACCTATTGTTGCTCTCGCTTCAATAGATACCTCCTTAGTTTTCCCACTAGGTAATTGGATAATTGCCTTATCCTCAGATTTGCCTATGAGAATAGCGTAGCTACCTGCTGTTCTAGCTAATTTCCCGCCGTCTTTAGGAAGGATCTCTATGTTAGAGATTTTTGTGCCTTCGGGGATTGATTTAAGTGGTAGTATACTTCCTAAAGTTGCGGGTGCTTTCTCACCGATGAAAATCTTAGATCCCACAGAAAGACCTTCTACAGCAATATTGTAGAATTCTATACCGTTCTCTAAGACAATGTGTGCAAGAGGTGTCCATCTACCAGGGTCATGAACTATTTCCTTCACATATCCAATAACATATCCTTGTTCTGGAGGTATCTCTAGCTCAGCTGGATATTTGGCTGGAGCAACTCTTAGATGAGAAGGAGATCTAAATGTAGGAGATCCTTTACCAGCTCTTTGCTGTAAAAGTCTTTTACCCATAAAATCACCTCATAAAATACCCAATCGTGTAGCTACATCACTTGCTTTATAGTCTTTTCTAAGTTTCACATAAGCCTTTTTCTCACCTGTTCTCGTGATCATAGTTCTCACGTCATCTACCTTGACATTGAATATTTTCTCAACAGCTTCTTTAATGATCTTCTTATTAGCTCGCCTATCAACTATTAAAATTAATGTGTTTTCCTTCTCAATGAGCGAGAGAGCTTTCTCAGAAGCGACTGGTCTTATTATAATTGATAAGTAATCAGTGGCACTCATAATGTAATCACCTCATATTTTTGAGCTAAACTTTTTAGAGCTGAGACTGAGAATACGGTTAATCTACCAGGCACACCACCTGGTGCGAGATGTTGAATCCCTAAACCACCAGGCCACACTACATCTACACCCGGTAAGTTTCTGAAGGCTTTAATAGCTGGGGCCTCAGGTGATGATAGGATTAGTAAGAAACTTTTAGGTGTCACATATCTCCTACCTCTCATTTTACCTTTTCCAGCTCTTATTCTAATCCTCTCTTGAGCTCTTGTGACATCGTTCCACAAACCTATTTTCATAAGAAACTCCTTAGCTTGTGATGTACTAGAGATCTTCTCCAGATCATCGGTGACAACTATTGGAAGCTTCTTGATATTCTCAGGAATTATGTGACCTCTCTTCTTAACAAGATCTATTTTCCTTGTGGCAGCTAGAGCTGATATTATGGCTAATATTCTTTCTTTCTTATTAATCTCTTCTTCAACAACTTTATCAGCAACAGGCGGATGAGCTCTTCTACCGCCTCTGGTCATAGGAGCAAACACAGCTCTTCCATTATCAAGTCTCGGGACCCTGGCCACGCTATATCCTGCGCCCCAGCTTTCACCAACTCTTCTCTTACCTGCAAGAGGGTCTCTACCCTGCGGCTGTATTCTACTTGTTAAGGCTGCTAGAAACGCTCTTTTTATTAAGTCACCTCTCACTGGAGCCCCGAAAAATAAAGGTAGTGAGATGTCCCCCACGGACTCCCCCTGGAGATTATATACAGGCACCTCACCAGGGTTCTCTATATATGCAAGAACTATTCTCCTACTCATAAACTCACCTCACATCTTTGATTCTAGAGATAAGTAAACTATCTTAGGAGCGGTCTCAGGAATTACTCTAGGAGGTCTAATCGGATATCTCAGTACAATAGGTCTCTTAGGAGGTCCTTGCACCGTGCCCATTAAGGCTATGTATTCACTCTTCACTAAACCATAATGTGGGAATCCGCCCTTCGGATTTATCTTCGACGGATCATTGCTTATCATTAATATTCTGAGATTATATTGAGTTCTCCTATGATAACCCATTTGACCCGGTTGCGGAGCCTCTGAAACAGCTCCATAACCGGGGCTTCGAGCACCTATTCTTCTAGAACCCTTTCTATGCTTATGCCATCTAGGTAGCTCTCTTACACCAAATCTCTTTATAACTCCTTGGAAACCTTTTCCCTTCGTTACACCAATTACATCAACAAATGAGCCTTCTCTGAAAACTTGAGAAATCGATATTTGTGTCCCAAGAATCTTTCTTACATAATCGATTTTGTCTGATATGTCTTTACCGCCTCCAATAGCTATCTCTAAGAGATCTGGTTTCTTCTTTTCCAGACCTCCAACTAATTTTGGTTGTGTAGCTGCTATAATAGAGACCCTAACTATTTCCTCTAACTTCTCCTCAGCTAACTTGAATATCTTATCTATATCATTTGGTTTAAAGGTAGGTATCTTTCTATGGATCTCAAGCTCCTTGGGAGGCTCGATCCAAGCCTCTGTAAGAGTTCTTAAATCATTATTAGGTCCATAGACATAGAACCTTGCTGCCAAAGGTATCATAGGCGGTGTCTCTATAACTGTTACTGGAACAAAGATCTCTCTACCATAAGTCGGACTTCCCTCACGATCATCTATTATGATAGCGTGTGTCATACCTACTTTATAACCTAGAAACGCTAGAAGACGTGGTGTCTCGGAAACTATGATGGGCCAAGATTTTATTCTGGGAACTAATCTAGAGGCTCTTTTCCTAGGTCTAAAGCCTAGACTTCCTCTTCTGGGAGCACTTTGTTTTCTCCTAGCCATCTAATACTCCTCAACACTGGGTTATTATATCTGTACTAAGCTTATAATTTTTTTGAGATATAGATTGTATTATTGATCAATGAAAGAGTTATATATAGTGCTTCATATGTTCTTATACTTCTCACACCTTGAAGAGGGGCCGTGTTAATTACTAAATTAGCCATCTTATTGATGTCCCAACCCTCTATGTCTGCTATCTCGTCAGGATCTCTACTTGGTGAACCGAAAACCACTGATAGATCTCCTCGACTATATAATTCAATAAGCTTCTTAGCAACTCTATCATCCATATACTCTCCCTTCCTCGAGGAAATAATTACAGAACCTCTAAATTTTCTAAGAGATTCTCTGAGACTCTTGGAAATAGATACCTGAAAAACCCAATAAAATTTTTTCATAAATTCTTCTCGTGGGAGAATAGAAACAACGTTGTTGTTATCCACCTCGATCACCACTCTATCACCTCTCTTAATATTCTTTAATCTCTCTTTATCAAGGTGTACAGACACTAATTCTCCTAAACCAGCCTCTAAATACACGGTATCTTTTCTTAGATCAACGACAAGAGCTTCTCTGAAGTGTCTTCCGGAAATTATCTCCTGAGATGGTTGATTAGGTGTTGCTAGAGGCGGTAATACACCAACCCCTCTAAGGTTTTTATCAAGAGATATAAGGTACTTTCGTAAGTAACTAGGTGTTGTCATGTACTCAAGAATCTTCTTTATGAAGAGAGCATCCTCGAGATTTGAGTCAGGATCCACATATATATCAATGATATCAACTCTAAATATTCCACAAGCTCTCCCTAGGAGCCCCACAATAAATGTTTTTTTAAGAATACCTTTCTCTACATTAATAACTGATGAAGGAATGTGAACTATGATCTTAGAGTCTCTCTTCGGAGGAGGATAGATCATAGCTTCATTTCTCAAAGGATCTTTTGAGAAGAGACTCATAGCTAACTATACTCCTTAAATAAATTTAATAACTTCGAAAATGTATTTTGAAGTGATAAGATTGAGAGAGTTATTCTCTGAATGCAGAGACTTAGATCCGAGAGCATGTGTGTGTAAAGCTCAGGAAAAGATCAAGAGTCCCTCAATAGGATGTAGAGGAGAGGAGGTATGCTATGTATGTTGGAGATGCGGGAGATACTTCGGCTATAGTCTATTGATACTTTCGGAGAGATTAGTTTGTCCATGCTGTGGATATCCTATAGTAGCTAAAGCGAGACAAGCTACAGGAAGAGCTGTAAGATCCTACTAAACATAGGATAGAAGAGTCATAAAAGTATATACAGATAAAGATTTAAAGGTTCCGAGGAGCCTGATCCGGTGGCTAACATATAATAATTCTCATCGGGGGGTGGGTACCGGACCAGGCCCCATTACATAATATATAATGGAAAAAATATAAATATTTGCTCAATCGAGTCTCTTAATCGAAAAAATATGTGCATTCGGCATAGAGAAATAAAAAAATCTTTAATATGTTTACAACAGACTCTATATAAGAGATCTATCTACAGATCTTTTTTCAACCCTTTTAGCTTTTAAGGCTTTTACTATAAAATCAAATGCTTTTTCAGGGTCTGTGTGAGCACCGCAGGAATAAACATCTACAGTGGCGTATTGATACTCTGGCCACGTGTGTATAGATATGTGGCTCTCTAATACTATACCTATTACAGATACTCCCAAACCTATTTTCCAAGATCTTATTTCTAAAAGATTCATGTTTCCAATTACAGAAGCCTCCTTAACTATATTCTCTAGGAACACAGGATCTGACAATAGATCAGGATCGCATTCATAGAGGTCACCAAACACATGTTTTCCAACTACTCTAGGTTTCTCGATTATTTTCTCTCTTGATGCACCTTCTGTTTCTATTGCTGATCTTTGTAAAACTTGAGTCATCCTCACCCACCCCCCTCACCCCACAGTAAATACACATTAAAAAATTTTTAAGCTTTACCCCTGATCATCGTAAATTATTAAGTTAATAGCGGTAGTAGAATCAGAGAAGTGAATACAATGATTTATTACACTCATAGAATTAGTAATCCAAATAGAGATTAATCTATGAATATTCGTGAAAGAAAACATGATTTACTTCATGAAAAAATAAAGATTCCTAGGATCTCTGGAGACAGTATATACATACATTTGGTAAATGTAGAAGAAGTTATTGATAGAGTAAATACGGAACCTCATGATTACTTTAAAAAAGAGCTACAGAAGATAATCACATCAGATGAGAAACAGATCACATTTGAGAAAGGTAGTGTACTTGTCACACTCATTTTCCTGGATAAGACCAGCGGATTAATAATAGATCTATGGAGACACGAAATAAATGATCTAGAGTATTTCGAGGAGTTAATTAATGCAGGACTAAAGTACTTTAATGAAATTAAAGGAAACATTAATAAAAATATCTCGTTTTACATCTTTATAGAGTTGATCCCCGAGAAAATTATTTTCCAAGGCATCTACTATATCAGAGATCTATTAGGGTATGAACAGGATCTGGTGTTGCTAGAGATCTTCAGAAAAAATACTAATGAGCAATCAAGTAAATTTCTACTACACAAGGAATCTGGCGAATTAATCGAATACTATGCACACCCTGAGCTCGCGGATATCATCAATAGGAAGAGTATTGATCTTAGGAGATGTATGAAGAAGATCCATGAATTTATTAATAACATCTTAGCGGAGGAAGAAATTCAAAGAAACTTAATGGTATTAATAAGCATAGGTGAGAAATGTCATGTCTATACTTCTCTTATTCTACAAATAGATTAACGTCTATCAACTCTATAGTATTTCTTTGCCTCTAACACTTTGTCTATCTCAGAGATCCTTATTCGTAGCCGCAGATCCTTTCTCTATACTCTATCTCAACATTTAATTCTCTCAATCTTTATACACTTAGACAGATCCTCATTTATTCTATTTATAACCTCAATTATGCTACCGAAAACTTTACTTATAATAGAGCTATGCTCTGAGACACCTTCTATCTTTCTCAGATCTATGCTTCTAGAAATATTCTGTATTTTAATGCTTACTTGATGAGGTGTTAACCTCATTTCGCACCCTCTATTATAGATCTTTAATTCGTTCTCGCGAAGATTAAATGATAAACCTCTTCCCAGAGTTAATTTGTTTAGTGCAATAGCATCTGATGTTCTTATCAGGACAAGTTTTCTATTACATAGGAAACTAATGTTCCCTAAATTCTTCGCCTCACTTATACAAGATATTTTTTCGGAAACGTTTAAAGCTCCTGAAATTATTTCTTTGAATATACCCACTATCTGGGCATCAGATCTCCTCATATTAGATAAGTCTATTCTCTCGAGGGCTTCTCTTATGTCAGAAACGATCTTTACTGTTTCTCTCAATTATCTGTACCTTTGATATTAAGATTAAAAGAATTTATAAGCAGATACTTGTTAAACGGATCTAGGTCTTAGACTGAATACTTTTTTCATTACCTTTTCTATCTATACTTGGAAAATTATTTCTTATTCTCTCCTCAGCCACTACATAAGCTTCCTCAAGTATTCTCTTGGCTTCAGCGGATGCTGAGGGACTATATTCTAAGGTAGGTGCCATATTACTCTCTCTTAGTTCATTAACCACTTCTCTAAGCATTTCCTCTAAATTGATGAACTCATACTCCATATTGGGAGCAATACTCCTGGATATGTTTCTAAGTTCTCTTATTAACTCGATTATTTGTGGGAAATCTTTAGCTATACTACCTAGAAACAGTATATTCTCAATTCTTAACGAGAGATTCTCTAAAACCACATGAAATGCTAGTAAATGTTTCTTTATTTCTCTTATCTGAGCGATCTCTGAAGCAATTATATTGGATCTTATCTTATCCCCCGCCTCCATCACCGAGACTAATTTATCGAAGAGGATCTTTTCTCTATCATCTAGGACATGAAGTTGATGATCTAGTTTAGTCAATAATTGCTTTATTCTTATGTTGGCTACTGATAACTTGTCTCTAATATTTCTTCTTCCCTTAAATAAATCTATTAATCCCTGACTCATGTTAATGCCTCTGAAAACTATGCTTATTCTAAACATGCTTAAAAACTAATGCCCGGATCATGTTTAGTTCGTTATGAATAATCAACATGATCATTCATAATTTTTAATTCACGAAACTGGATTTAGTGTTAATTATTTCTTTATTTAAAATGCTTTTATTTTTTGATTAAAAAATAAATTGGGAAAGTGTTTGGTAGATATCTCAAGCCTCCCTCGATGTAGACTTCCATCAGGTAAAGAAGTTAGTATCATAGATGTTCTTAAATTCTTCTTTGATTTCAACGAGACTGATGTTATTGTTTTACTAAGGACTCTCCACAGACTCTAAAACACTAGAGGAATTAGCAAAAGAAACACGTATGAGTAAAGCTAGTGTAAGTAGGAGTATATCTAAATTGTATTCACTGGGATTTGTATCCAGAGAAAAAGTTCTTGATAAAGTAAGTAAGGGAAGACCTAAGTACGTCTACAGAGCTAATAAAGAAGAAGCTCTCAAAAAAATATTTGAGAATATAGAGATGTGTAGTAATGTTGCTAAATCAGTTTTCGAGAGAATTCTTACAATGAAGCCAGAGTCTATGTAGATACGTGAAGAAATTATTGAGTAAATACTTTAATAATGATTATGGAGATGTAGTTATTGTGAGAGGATAGTGAAAGAGATTTGCTTATTTGATATAGATGGAGTATTACTTGATGTTTCTGAGAGATATTCAAGGGCTTTATCAGCTGATCCTAAGAGAGGAAATATTTTTTGGAACACGTTTTTTTCAGAAGATCTATTAGTACTCGATAAACCACTTGAAAAAGGTATACAGAATCTTCGGAAATGTTTAGAGAAAAACTATGATGTTATTATTGTAAGCGGTAGACCGGAGAGACTTAGAGAAGCAACACTCAAACAATTAACGGGTATTGGGTTATTTGAGAATAGAGATTTCAAAAAATTGATTCTTAGGAGGAATAATGATATGAGAAAATCATATGTGTTCAAAATAGAGATTTTTAAAGAATTAATTAAAAAGTACATTATAAGAGAGATACATGATGATGATCTAGAGTTTCTTCGAAGGATTTCTCGTATAGAACCTAATATATTATTATTTTATTATGGAAACTCCGATGTGAAGATCCTAAAGAGACTAGATTATTTTTAGAAAATTTGCTTTAATCTCTCAGCAATGAATAAACCCGCTTCTAAATCTCCGTAAGAGGATATATAAAGGATCTTATTATCTATTAAATCCTCGACTTCTACTAATAGATCTGTTACGTGAGACACAAAATTTTCTAAAATACTCTTTCTATTATTATCTTTAAGAGGCTTGATCAGTTTCTCGGGTATCTCAGCACCAGACCTCTCTCTAAGAAACATTAAGGTCTTCTCATCTAGAATGGGGCTTAAAGCAACTATTATATCTAGATCCTGAGGCTCTATTCCCAGGATCCTATGTATGTGAGAAAATAGTTTCTCTAGGGTCTCTTTATTGAAGATAGGTTGAGTAACGAAGAAGTGTGCCCCAGCGTCGAGTTTTACTCTTATTTTATAGATCTCCGGTTCCAGAGGATCAAGATATGGATTCAAGGAGGTTCCAACAAGGATCTTATTCTTACCAGAATATACTCTCCTTCCAGCATAATCTCTCCCGAGATCATTTATTAGCCTAATTAAATATATGATCCTTGGAGAGTCAAGATCCCACACACCATAAGATCTCTTCTCATAAAATTTTAGATCTCCTGTAGTAGCCACTATAGTATCTATACCAACACTCAATGCAGCGAGAACATGAGAGACTACACCATCTCTATCATAGTCTCTCCCGGTTACTTGAATACCTATTTTTCTATCTGAGTAAAGTTTCTTAGCAATTGATGCTAGAGCTAAAGGATCTGCTAAAGGTCTTCCGCCAGGATTTTGGACAATATCTAAACCCTCATAATATCTAAAGATCTGTTCGAGATCGTTTTCAAATGATTCAAGGTTAAGATCTTTTTTCGGGACGTATTCATAGATGAGAAAGAATTTGTTTCTTGAATAGATGTAGTCTCTTAATCTTCCTCTAGGAGGTTTATAGTCTCTTATTTTAAACATAGAGTCTAGTTTTAACTTAAATAATTCTTTTTCTTTACCGAATTCTCTCAATCTACTAAAAGCCTCGATCCAAACACATTTTAGCTCAGGATCTTCACATAGATCCTTGTGATATCCTCCGCAAGGTCCATTAAGCATTCTCTTTGGGCAAATGCTTCTCAAAGCATTGCACTAAACATTAATTCTTGAATAGGGAGATTAAAGATTTTATTTAGCTCTCTATCACCAATATTTAATGAAGAATGAAGAATCAAGTGGCTGTGATAGGGGGAGGATTCTCAGGATTGGTAAATGCTTTTTTGATAGGAGAAACAGATCTCTTTGAAGAACATATTTCAGTAGGATACCCGAGCCACTGTACAGGTCTAGTTAGTCTAAGATTCGTGAAGTTGCTAGGTAGTATAGCTGAGGAGAATATTCTTAATGAATATAGGAGTATAATTGTGAAAGATCTTAGTAACAGAGATCTTTTTATACTTAAAGTGGGAAAGATCTATAGACTCGATCGTGAGAAACTTGAGAAAGATCTTCTTAAAGAAGCAATTGATAAGGGCTCAAGAACTTATTTACATAGAAAAATTATTGATCTCGAGTATAATGGGAAAAAGGTCTGCCTAAAGATTCGTGAGAAAAACATATTTGAATTCAAATGCTACGATGAAAATGCTCCTCTAATACTTGCAGACGGTGTTTTAGGAGAATTATCTAGAGAATTTATTAAAAGAGATAGAAAGGATCTTATAGTGGGTTCACAAGTAATAGCTCACATAGATCCTGGACAAATAGATCTTGAGAATATATTAGTTTTTGTCAATAACGATCTTTTTCCAAATTTTTTTGGGTGGTTTGTGCCCTTATCCCCTAGAGAAGCAATAATTGGTGGGGGATTTACACTTAACACGAGAACAAGTGTGTACTTAAAGTATTTTCTCCACAGACTGAGGAAAATAGGTTTATTAAAAGATCTCGAGATAAAGAGAATCTATGGTGGGCTTATCACTAGATCCCTATCCATACATCATGTCTTCAGAAACATAATTATCACAGGAGACGCAGCAGGTCTAACCAAAGCTTTCTCAGGTGGAGGATTATTTCCATCGCTTTACCAAGCTATCGCTATAAAAGAATCTTTTAAAAAATACTCTGATATCATACAATTTAAGAGTAGATACATGAGATACATGAAGAAGCTTTTGAAAGAACTAAGTACTCAAAAATTCCTAACGGATAAAATAATTAATTTAGGAATAGAGAATTTTGCGAAAATCATATCGCATATAACAGACAGTATCTACATAGATTATGACTATCACGCAAATATTTTTAAAAGTAAAATAGAGATTTCGAAAATATTCTCTAAGCAGTAATTCATGCCGCAGTAAACTAAATTGATGTTATCACCACCTAGAACGACCCGCGATCAATAAATTACATTTTATTTAGGATTTTTCATATTCTGATATAAACTCTTTCACAATTCTCTCTTCATTTATTTGTCTTCCCCACTTTTCATACTGTTTTATTACGATCCATACTCTAACAATTCTGCTATAGTCTATACATTCGGTCTCTACCTCTCTCCCATCTCTTAATACAGCCGAGATCTTTGATTTCCTTAGTTTACTATCTCTACTACAGTCCTCTAAAGAGACTTTCTCTATTAATCCATTAATTGCTAATCCTTCTAGATCTAGGTAATGAATTTTTTCTCTCAATAAAAACAACCCGAGATATAAAAGAGACAGATATCTTTATAAACTCTCTAACCCATTAAAATAAAGCCTGGGTCTTGAGAAATATGATGTTTTGTCCTAGATGTGGAGGATTAATGGTTCCCCAGACGATAGGGGGCAAGAGAGTATTTAAGTGTACTAAATGTGGTTATGAGATAGAGGCTTCTCACGATGCTCTTCAAAGCTACGCTACAACTAGTAGGATCTCTGCAGAGACTAAGGTTAAGACCTCTAAAGTTAGTGAGTCTTCCTCTAAAATATCTAGATCTCTAGAGGAAATCGAGCAAGAGAAGGAGGAGTTTTACGAGATCTTCTTAGATCTAGCTGGGGAAGAAAGTGAAGAAAGAGAGTCTTCTGAAGAATAAAAGTTCGCAAGTTCAGGTAGTGAGTAATAGTAGCTATCTTTACGATAATCTAATATCTTTATCTTATTCGCTATTTATTTAGTTTATAATCGTTGTTCTGTTGCTTTGTACCCTTAATACTTATTATTTTCCCGAGATTATCTGTAAGGTGATGACGATGGGAAAAATCTTTTTTATTTCAAAGATCTTCTTGATACTATTGATAATCACCCAGATTAGCATTGTTGTGGTAAATTCTCAAAATATTGATAAAAGTAATGATCTATTTAATAGTTATTACCTGTGGAAACTCGGTGAAGATAAAAATGGTTTATTGAGGATCTTAATCACTAGCAGTAGTGAGAGTATAGAGGATATTCAAAAAAAGCTTAATGATGCTCACATAAAGATCTTAGGTAGATTAGATCTCGTCAACACATTAGTAGTAGAGATCTCACCCGATAAAATCTCTCTATTGAGAAGTTTAGATAGCAACATACAAATTTATCCGGATCTAAAGATTAAATTACTTGAAGGGTCCCAAGGATCATTGAAATCATTATTGAGTGACTATTTATTATCATCTGAGGTTTTCTTAGAGCAGGTAGCCTTAGATAATGTTTCGTATACTCCAAATGCAAGTAGATCTATTGTGCAAGCACCTGATATGTGGAGTATGGGTTTTACCGGTAGAGGCGTTAAGGTAGCAATTATAGACACCGGTATTCAACATGACCATCCCTGGCTACTTAGGAGCGATAATACTAGTGTCGTAGTGTATCATTACGATGTAACTAATGACACTCTGGAGTACTGTGAACCTCATGGAACGCATGTTGCTGGTATTATAGCTGCTCAGTTCACAGCCTATCAAAAAATTGGTATAGGAGCAAACTTCACATACCCAGGAGTAGCCCCTGGAGTATCTATATATGATATCAAGGTCTTCAATAGCTCATATTACGGATGTCAGTACACTAGATCAAGTTGGATCATAGCTGGTATAGAGAAAGCACTGCTTGGACCAGATGAGAAGCCGAATACAGGTGATGAAGCTGATATAATAAGTATGAGCCTCGGAATGATTATTGAACCCTACCTAGCTCCTTATCTAATGAGTCACCCATTGCTACAAGCTATATCGAAAGCTGTTTCAGCAGGAAAACTAGTTGTTGTGGCAGCAGGAAACGCGGGTCCAGGTGGTTACACAACGAATCTTATGTGCTATGTTGAGGGTGTTATTTGTGTGGCTGCGGCCGCTGATCAGTGGAGTACTAACTTGGACATGCTTTTCACAGCATTCTTTAGCTCAAGAGGTCCTCTTGCTTGGGGCTCTACTCCTCTAATGATCTCTGCTCCAGGTGTCTTTGTGATATCATCGATCCCAACAGATTATCGTCCTCCATATATTGCTGCAGCAATGAGTGGCACCTCAATGGCTACTCCACACGTATCTGGTGTATTGGCATTGCTCAAGGAGGCTCTGCCACAAGCTTCTCCTAGAGAACTTATAACAAGAATCATGAATACAGGCTACTTATATAAGAACAGAGGTCTCTACGCGAACTATTATCCATGGAATAGATATTTGGTGTCTCCAAGTTATTCTCTTCTGAGTATAGGAGATCCTTATAAAGATCCTCAACCTATGGTCGAGGGCTTAGGTCTAGTGAGAGCATATGATGCATTTAAAGCAAAGATCCTAGTCTACTTCGATAATAACTATCCTGTTAAAAGTATTTATGTGAATCCCGGTGAGATATTCAGAGACAGAATTTATATAAAGAATCTAATCTCCACTCCGCAGAGACTCTATGTCGAGATCGTAGGCTTCGAGAACTACGGGTCAGGATCTAGTATAAAACCATATATTGAGACACCATCAGATGTGATAGTATCTCCTAACTCGGTGGCCTCAATAGATCTCACTATTAAGATCCCGAATAATATTCAGCCAGGAACATACTCCGGCTATATCATCTTTAGAGCATTTGCGGAAGGTGAGGAAATGATCTATAAAGTCGCTATTACAGTAAATATTCCCGTAAAACTAGACCAGAGATACGATGTATATAAAGTGTTCTCATCAATAGCGGGATTAACCGCCATAGCCTCAGCTTATTTCGGTCCAGAATTTCCTGAGTGGATAGCTCTATTTATTAACGTATCAACTCTTCCAGCAACTTCTCTCCTACTGTCTATGAGATCTATTAATTCTCTAGTTAGTCTTCATATGGATGAGATACTAATGATCTCTCCCGGGGGAGAATTCCAGAATCTTTACCTAGGAAATATCATATTAAGAAGTAGAGGACTACATATATTGGTTATTGGATGGTGGTTTGGTGCATCAGATATTGGAGAGATAGAATTCACATTATACAGCTCAGGAATATCTCGTGAACAAGTAGTAGATGTGGTTAATAACATAACTAGTTATAATATCTCTAACATAATTTCTGAGTTAAGGGCTCTCTCTAGTAGATTAAGTAATCTAGAAAATAATATTACCTTACACAACACGACTCTCCAAGGCATCTACAGTGATCTATTATTAACAAATCTCTCAATCCAGAATCTCAGTATATCTCTAGATGAGGTGTCTAAGAGAATTGGTTTAATAGATCAGATGCTAAATTCGATAAATCGAGATCTGCCTCTTCTAAAGGATCAAATTAGTAAGATGAGTTTACAGATACAGGATCTTTATAATAAGTATAGCGACGCTTACAGAGTTTTAGAGAGACATAATACCTCAATAAATAACCTAGGATCTCAATTAGCGAGTCTATCTACGGAGTATAAGGAGAATAGAATCTTCTATGATGAGAGATTAAACAATATTGAAAAAATTCTTTCAATGATCCAGATGATTTTAGTAGCTACACTCGTTCTATCTGTGGGAGCCCTAGCATTATCAGTAGTCTCTATGCGAAGAAGATAATGAAAATAGTTTTTATTTTTTCTCTAATTGATTAGAAAGGTGATAAAATGCCTATAGAGATCAAGAGTTTAGAAGAGTTCATTCAGGTTGCCTCTAGAGCAATTGAATGTAGAGTAGTTAGGGGAGGAAATAAAAAAATTCCAAAGATAAAGGCTAGAACCAGAAGATACCTATACACCTATGTTTTAAAAGAAAATGAGAATATCGATGATATCATTAACAAGATCAGAGATGTATGTAAAAACATTGTTGAGATAGGATCTGAGGCTAAAAAGTAAAAAGAGGAATATTGTTTGAAATTATGTTGGTTCAAGAAATACTATAATAGCTATAAACAGAATCTAGTGTGGAACATGATCTATAATCTAAGAATCAGAGAGCTCCCAGCATATAGAGATGAGCAACCGATCTATGTAAGACTAGAACATAAACTAATTATTGAAGACACAAAACTCTTTCTCTATGTTTCCATGCCGGAGGGCTTTTATATAAATAAACAATACATAGGTTCTGTAGATGATGTGGATACAGGGGATCTTTTATTGAATCTTATTTATGCTTATGTGAAGAGTTATGTTGAAAGAGCAAGATCGCTAGGTGAAGTTGTTGAGTATTTAGATCCTGAGAGAACATATGATAAGGTGAGAGAATTATTGCTAGCGCTAGATCCTCCTGTCTACGCTGGTTTTGTCGAGACAATTGTTTTAGGAGAGAATTACTCACTTTATTCACAAATAACTCTTCATATAAACTGGAACTATATTCTTGAGTTTAGTTAAAAATAATCATAAGGCTTTTAATTAAGAAAAATATTGTTAATTGGGTCCTAAATGCCTCGTGTAGTAAGAGTTGTTTTAGATGATGCAAAACATCATCCACAGCACAAGGAGTTTAATGAATTAGCTAAGTGGTTAGCTGATCTATTAAAAGTTGAGCTAAAAATAATTGAGGAGGACTATGTATACGTTAATGAGTATGGCGAGAAAGACGAATTTGGTTTTGGATGGCTTCCTCAATTATTTGTAGAGACAGATAATGGAGAAGTTATTCCTATATTAACTAAGATACCTTTTGATCCTAATACATTAAAACCAGATCTTAATGAGGCTAAGAAACATATTGAGAAAAGCCTTAGGGATAAAGGATTGCTTTAATAAAGAGGTTTTTATTGAGATAAAAGCTTTATACCCTTAACTTAACTAATTATCTAGATGGTGTATCAATATTTGTGTTAAGGATCTACAATACCTTATCCAAGAGAGTAGAGGAATTTAAAAGTTCTGAGGAGGGTGTTGTTAAAGCATATTTCTGTGGGCCTACTCCTTACGATCATACGCATATTGGTCATGCCAGAGCTTATGTGGCATTTGATTTTTTGAAGAGACACATAATGTCTAAAGGATATAACTTTATTCATGTCCAGAATATAACTGACATAGATGACAAGATCATTAATAGAGCGAGAGAAGAGAATAAGAGTTGGAGAGAGATAGCAGATTACTACACAAGAGAGTATATAGAACTCATGAAGGAGCTGAACATAAGAATAGATTTTCACCCAAGGGTCACAGATCATATAAGCGATATAATTGAATTTATTCAGAAGCTCATAGATAAAGGACACGCGTATGTTGCTCCTAGCGGTTCTGTATACTTTGATGTATCCACATACAAGGACTATGGAAGATTAAGTGGTAGAGCGTTTCAAGAAGAGTGGAGACAAGAAGAGGAGTTTTTAGCTGAGAAAAAGAATCCTTATGACTTCGCGCTATGGAAAGCAGCTAAACCTGGAGAGCCCTACTGGGAGTCTCCTTGGGGCAAGGGAAGACCGGGGTGGCATATTGAGTGTAGTGTTATGAGTTCAAAGTATCTAGGGTCAGAGATTGATATTCATGGTGGTGGTCAAGATCTTATATTTCCTCATCATGAGAATGAAAGAGCTCAGAGCGAAAGCTATTTTGGGAAATCTCCTTGGGTGAGATACTGGGTTCATATAGGATATTTAACAATTTCTGGAGAGAAAATGAGTAAGAGTCTCGGTAATATTATCTTATTAAGAGAGGCACTCCAGAAATGGGGTGCTCCAGTAATTAGGTTATGGATCTTCTCTGCTCATTATAGAAAAACACTTGATTATAAAGAGGAGTCCTTGGAACAAGCCAAGAATCTCTACAAAAGAGTAAGAGAAGCAAGAGATCTATTAATTAGGATAATTAGAGATAAACCATTAGAGCACTCTCTGAGCGATAAAGATCTTGCTATGTGGAGATCTATTGATCATCTATGGATAGGATTTGAGGAAGCGCTTGACAACGATCTAAATACTCCAGAGGCTATGGTTTATTTCAATAAATTAATTTCACTCATATACTCTGAGATAATAAATAGAGAATCATCGAGTATCGCTCTTAAGGCTTTGAATATTTTAGAGAAAATGGATCATGTATTAGGTATTTTACCAGCTAGAGAGGAGTTAAAAATATCTCCTGAGGAAATTGAGGATTGGATCAAATTAATTATAGAGATAAGAAAGAGACTTAGGAAAAAGAGACTCTACGAAGAATCTGATTGGATTAGAGAGGAGTTACTTAAGAGAGGAGTAAAAGTCTTTGATTCTAAGGAGGATACTCTCTGGATAAAAGAGTAAGCTATGAGATCTTTAGTGATAAGGTATCCAACACGCTAGGTACAATAACCTCATAATCCTTTAGGATGCTTTTAAGACCCTTATTTTTTCTTAGGTAGTCGCCGAAACTCTCTATAACACTCTCTTCACCGTGGTTAAGTATAATTGTTTTTGGCTTAGGTGTCATAGAAGTCAAGAACGAGATTAATTGATCGCGGTCACTGTGTCCTGAGAATCCCTCTATACTATAGATCTCCATAGCAACTTTAATAATCTCTATTCTACCATCCTCACTATGCATCATAATCTCCTTGGCACCGTCTTTTATCTTTCTACCAAGTGTTCCTTGAACTTGGTAATTAACAAATATTAAAGTATTTAATGGGTTAGGTGCTAAATGTTTAAAGTATTCTATTACTGGTCCACCTGTCATCATACCACTTGTAGCCATTATAATGGAGGGTTCCTTAGATCTTATTATCTCTTCTCTCTCACTAGGATCATCTACTCTCACGAATGTTTCGTAGGTGAATGGGTTCTCTCCTGATTTGAATAGCTGGAAGGTTTCTTTAGCTAAGAGCTCTGGATAAGTCATGTGAATAGCTGTTACCTCATCAATCATACCTTCAATATAAACTGGTACTTGAGGTAGTTTCTTATTTAGAAAAGCTTCTCTTAGTACAAGCATGATCTCCTGTGATCTGCCGACGCTCAGAGTAGGTATAAGAACCTTTCCCCCTCTCTCGATGGTTCTTTTGATAATTTCTATTAATTTGCTCTCAGCCTCCTCTCTTGGAGGTAGAACAGTTGTGCCATAAGTACTCTCTATGATTAAAGCATCTACTCTTGGAAACTCTGTGTCAGCTTTATCTAGTAATCTGGTTTTTTGATACTTCATGTCTCCGGTATAGAGGATATTGTAATAACCATTTCCTATATGGAGATGAACCATTGCGGATCCTAATATGTGTCCTGCATTGTAAAATGTCAGCTTTATATCTGGTGTTATATCAGTGGTTTCCCCATATTTGAGAGGTATTGTGTGAAGAACCATTTGTTGAACTTCTCTATGTGTATAAGGCATTGGCTTACCTTCTCTCTTAGCTAGATCTAGTATGTCTAGCTGAAGAAGAGTCATTAGATCCCTAGTAGCTTCGGTAGCGTAAACAGGTCCTCTATATCCGTATTTAAACAGTAGAGGAACTAATCCGCAGTGATCTATGTGTGCGTGGGAGATTATTACAGCATCGATCTCTTCAGGGGATATATCTAGAGCATCTAATCTAGGGTATGCATTAGGTGGTCTCTCTACTCCCGGATTTAAACCGAAGTCTAGTAGTACTTTGCTCTCTGCTGTCTCTACTAATATCGCTGATCTCCCAACTTCTCTGAATCCTCCTAAGGCAGTTATTTTAACAAATTTGTTTCCTATAACAGATCCTCTGTGAATACTCTCTCCGATGTTTCTCAGGATCCTTAATCTATAATCACTTTCTTGAAGCATGTAACTCCTTATACCTTCCAATAACTTTGATTCTTGAGGAATTTTTCTAACGACCTTAGGTCTCCAACCTGTCTCCACGAGTATTTGCTTAAGTGTTTTTCCATCATCACCTATCACTAGACCAGGCTTGGTAGCTTTTATAATTACTTCCCCAAATACGTCATCGAATAAAATATCTTTCTCCTCTACCCCTGCCTCGGGATCCAGTATTTTCAAGATGATCTTTTTAGCTTCCTTAGGATCTTTTCTAGTGCTTTCATCTATTTTAATGATCACTCTTTTCTTTATGGTCTTAGCGATATTTCTCACGAAACCTGTGTTAGTAGCTATAAACTCGGGGTTCTTTATATAAAGAACTATGTATGGTCCCTCAAACTCTATTTTTCTAAGACCAGCTTCTGCAGGAACATTACTCATTATGGTCTTTCTTATATTTTCTAATACACGATCCTTCATACCACAATATCGCCTTCAAAATATATAGTTCTGAGGTATGTAGGGAGGGAACTCAGATATTAAATTAAGTCAAGGGGTAATAAAAACTTTTTATCCCGGATCTTGTAATAACAACTACGTCTATTCCTTCACCTGTAAACACATCTCTTTTTATTGCTGATAACACGGCATCTCTCGCTACAGCTATAGCTCTATCAAGATCTAGATCCTCAGAGTAATTACTCTCTAAAACTCCTATGGCTATTGGGCTACCACTTCCTGTCGCAACATACTTCTCCTCGGTAAGATCTCCAAAAATGTTTATCTGATAAAGTCTGGGTTTATCATCTACATCAATACCTCCTAGTAGTAGTTGAACTATGTAGGGGAAGTATTTACTTTCATTAAGTATAAGTGCCAATAAGCTACCCATTGCTCTAAGACTCATTCTTCTGCCTGTTCTTATTTGGTAGAGTTTATTCTCATTTCTTAGGTAATTAGCTAGTATTTGAGCATCAGCTACTAAACCTGCTATCGTCATCGCTGTTCTTTCATCTATGATCTCGATCTTTTTAACATTTCTATGAGCGACGTATATTCCTGATGAAGCTCTTTTATCGGCAGCTAACACAACAAAATCTCTCGTGACGAATCCTACTGTGGTTGTTCCTTTAAGTGCTTTCTCTATGAGTAAATCTATGTTCAAGTTGTTTCTCTCTCCTACTATCTCATGTATATAGGGAATTTAAAAGATTAAAAGTATCTTAGATATTCTATACTAGAAAAAATAGATTGTATATGAGATGATTTGTTTGGGATATAGACCGCAGGATTTTCATCAAATAGATCTTATGAAGAGAATAGTTATTGGCTCAGGTGTTAGAAAGGATCTTCCAAAACATTTGAGAGAACTTGGTGTGGGTGATCCTCTGGTCATCATCAGTGGTGCGACAGAGACCTATAATATTGCTAAAGAGATCAGTGATATTCTCTCCTCAGAGAAATATGAGGTTCATATCTTCAAGGTAAATTCTTCCTCAGCTGAGGAAGTAGAGAGATTATACAGTGAGATCTCTAAGGATCTAAGAACAGTCAGAGGAGTAATTGGTGTAGGAGGAGGAAAAGCAATTGACTCAGCTAAGTATATTGCTTGGAAACTCTCAGCTAATTTCATATCTGTGCCCACTGTACCCTCTCACGATGGTATCGCTTCTCCCTTTACTTCTCTAAGAGGTTTGCCAACTATAGTTTCAATTAGAACAAGCACACCACTAATGATCTTGGCTGATATGGAGATCATGACTAAATCACCAAAAAGATATCTTATTGCTGGCGTAGGAGACCTCGTGGGTAAGTATACGGCTGTTCTCGATTGGAGACTGGCTCATAATTTATTAGGTGAGTATTATGCTGAGTACGCAGCCTCTTTAGCTCTTCACAGTGTTAAACACGTGTTATCTTCTTGGGAGAAGATTAAATATGGCACCACCGAGGGATATAGGATTGTTGTTGAGGGGCTAATAAGTAGTGGTGTCGCTATGTGCATAGCAGGCTCTACAAGACCCGCTAGCGGCTCCGAGCATTTGTTTAGTCACGCGTTGGATAAAATAGCTAACTACCCAGCTCTACACGGTGAACAAGTAGGTGTAGGGACGATAATGATGTCTTATTTACATGGTAAAAACTGGGTGAGAATAAAAAAGATCTTAGAAAAATTAGGTGCGCCTACGACTGCTAAGGAATTAGGGGTTTCTGAGGATAAGATCATTGAAGCTCTCGTTATAGCTCATAAGATTAGACCAGATAGATACACGATACTAGGGAGAGATGGTTTATCAAGAGAGGCTGCAGAGAGACTTGCGAGGATTACTGGTGTGATCTCGTAGTATCCATAGTGTTTTAAACATATTTTTAAGCATATCACTATACATGATTAAGTAGTGGTGTTACAATGGTTTCTGTGAGGGATGTCCCAGCAGATCTTTTTATAAGAAGATTAGCAGAGAGATTAAAGAGGGACTATGGTGAGATAATTTCTCCACCTTACTGGGCAAATTTCGCGAAAACAGGTGTTCACAAAGAGAAACCTCCTCAAACAAGTGACTGGTGGTATACAAGAGCAGCATCCATGCTAAGAAAACTTTATTTAGCAGAAGAGCCTCTGGGTATAGAAACTCTGAGAACAATATATGGAGGTCTTAAGAGAAGAGGCGTCGCACCACCTCATTTTAGAAAGGGTAGTGGAGCTGTTATAAGGAATATTCTTAAGCAGTTAGAAAAGGCAGGTTTGGTGAGGAAGATAGCTAGGAGAGGAAGAGTTCTTAGTAGTAAGGGAAGATCTTATCTAGATGAAATAGCCTTTGAGGTATTTAAGGAGTTAGTTAAGGAGAGACCAGAACTTATAAAGTATCACCAAAAATAAGAATTAGGGGTAGAGGGCTTAGGATATGAGTTATGAAAATGCGGAATTATATGACGAGGAATTAGAGGAAATTAAGAGAAAAAGATTGGAAGAGATATATAGACGTAGAGAAGCGGAGAGACTGGAAAAGGAGAGAAAAGCTCAAGAAGAGGCTATTAAAAGAGAGCTTCTTAGAAGAATACTTACTCCGGAGGCTAGAGAGAGATTAGCTAATTTAAGACTTGTTAAACCTGAACTCGTGGAGGCTTTAGAGAATCAATTAATAGCTCTTGCGCAGAGTGGTAGATTAAAGATACCTGTAACAGATGAGGAATTAAAAGAGATTTTATATCAGATCTCTGAGAGAACCAGAAGAGATATTAGAATAACTATTAAAGAGAAGTGATTTCTGTGGCTCGAGCAAAGGCTTTAGCGAGGAAACTTAGATTAATTAAGAGAGAGAGAAGCAATTCTCCGATACCTATATGGGTTATTGCAAAGACGCTAAGAAAAGTTAAATACAGACCTAGAATGAGACATTGGAGAAGAAATAAATTAAAAGATGTGTAAAGGTGTGATCTATTGGTTAAAGAAAAGAGTGAGGGTCTCTACATAATATCCTTGTCCAGAGTCTATTGGGGGGGTAGTAGAAGAAGTAGAGGTAAGAGAGCTATTAAATTAATTAGAGACTTTATTACTCGACATTTCGGAGCTAAAAGAGTTATTCTTGACGAGAGCATTAATGAATATATTTTTTATAGAAAAATTGAGAAGCCGCCTCGAAGAATCATAGTCAAGGTATTTAAGATAGACGAGGGAATTTATAAGGCGACACTAGCTTCTTTAGTCAGAGTATCAAAGTGAATTAAATGAGTTTTACTAGAGAATTTCTAATAGAGAAAGCCTCTTTCTATAGAAATCCTAACATAGGAGTCTACATATTTGTTAATAACGAGATCGCTATAGTTCCGCCTGGGACTGAGGCTGATTTAAAGAATTTATTAAGAGATGTATTAAAGGTTAAGAAAATTATAGAGACAAAGATCTCTGATACTAATCTAGTAGGTGTAATGATTGGTGGTAATGACAAAGGAATTCTTCTGCCTAGAACAATAAAAGACGAAGAGTATCAATTGATCAAGAGAGAATTTAGTGGGAATATAAAGATCCTGGAGACAAGCGCTAACGCTATTGGGAATATTATATTAGCTAATTCGAGAGCTGCCCTAGTATATAAAGAGGCAGATGCTGAGGTTATTAGAACAGTCAAAGATATTCTCGAGGTAGAGATTGTTGAGAGAGCAACTATAGCCGGTATACCAACAATAGGCTCATTAGGGGTCATAACTAATAGAGGAGGTATAGTTCACCCAGATGCATCAAGAAAAGATCTTGATTTTCTCAGAGAGTTATTCAAGGTACCAATAGATGTAGGCACAGTTAATTTCGGTGTTCCTTACGTAAGATCTGGTCTTGTAGCAAATGATAAAGGAGCTTTGGTTGGGATTAACACTACGGGACCTGAGATTTTAAGAATTTCAAAAATATTAGGATTAGGGAGTGGATGAAGTGAGTGAGGTAAAGATCTTTAGAGTAACAGGATTAGCTCTCTTTGGACACGATAGATATCCTGAGTGGAGAAAATTTGTTATCGAGACAAGAGCTTTGGGGGAAAAAGATGCTTTAGAGAAGATATATTCTCTCATGGGTAGTAGACATAAGTTGAAGAGAAGTCATATAAAGATACTGAAGATAGAGGAAATATCTATTGATGACGTGAGAGATCCTGTAGTTAGAGAATTATCTCGTATAGAGGGTTTCGAAGTTGTCTAGTCAGAAAACATCCACCGATGAACAAAGAATACAGGCTTTAGCCGCAGAGTTGAGTAGAGTTGAGGAGTATCTTAGAATACTTCAACAGAATCTAAGTATTCTTCTTCAAGAGATTGAGGAGATTAGTATAGCCAGAGAAGCCTTGGAGGGTCTGAAAAAATTTCAGTCAAATGAGATATTAATGGGGGTAGACAGAAGAGGACATGTATATGTCAAAGGAATGGTTACTTCTAAAGATAAGGTTCTCGCACACATAGGTGGAGAGTATCTAGCTGAGGTCTCAATAGATGAAGCACTAAAGATCCTAGACAACAAAGAAAGTGATCTAAGGAAATCGCTTGAGGCATTAAATCAAGAGATCGTTGAAGCCTCTCGTCTCTATGAGAGATTACAGACTGCACTAAGTAGTCTATTGTCAGAACGGGACAAGAAAGAGAAACAGTAAATATCATCGATCTTATCATTTTTAGTGTTCATATAGAGCTGAGATCTTCTAAATATTCATTCTTTAGATTCATTATGTGACCGCAGTTTTCTCTAGTATTAAGTCCTAGATCATTTTAATATTTAAATATTAAAAAACCACCTACTTAATTCATATGGTATCCCAACTATTTTTAAGCATTTTTATCAAAACTCAAAATGGGAGTTAATATATGGTCTCTAAACTCTTTCTAGCAATTTACACAATTGTGTTAATAACTATCGGCGTAGGAATAGGTTTTCTGATATCAATTTACTATAAATCACAAATACCACAACTTGCTACAGTTACTATCACTTCTACCCCAGCTCTAGCCGCAACTCCACAGTATAAACAAGAAGAGATAAGAGTTTTGTTTATATACGTGGGTCCTATAGGAGACTTAGGCTGGACACATGCACATGATATGGGTAGGAGATACGTAGAGTCTCTACTCCCATGGGTGAAAACACGATATTTAGAGAGTGTGGATCCTGCAAAAGCATTTGATGAGATATCAACACAGATAAGAATCTTCAAACCACATATTGTTTTTACAACAAGTTATGATTTCATGGATGCTACCGTAAGAGCTGCTCAAACATATAGAGATGTGATCTTTTTCCACTGCTCTGGAGATAAGAGAGATATTAATCTCGGAACATATTTCGCAGATCTCTATCAGGCGTATTACATCAATGGTTTAATGGCTGGAGCCTTAACAAAAACAGGTAAAATAGGCTATGTGGCAGCACATTTAATCCCAGAGGTTATTAGACACATAAACGCATTCACTATAGGAGCTTTAGAAACAGGTTCTCAGTTAGGTAAGAACATAACTGTTTATGTAATAGAGATAGGCGCGTGGTATAACCCCGAAAAAGCTAGAGCTGCCGCATCAGTCTTAGTAGAGAGATACGGTGTTGATGTAATAGCTTTCACAGAGGACTCAAGTGCTATAGTTGAGTATGCGGAA
The DNA here is from genome assembly GCA_049970935.1 of Sulfolobales archaeon. Lineage (GTDB taxonomy): Archaea > Thermoproteota > Thermoprotei_A > Sulfolobales > AG1 > WYEN01. The sequence continues at coordinate 82,176 of JBMFLZ010000001.1, forward strand.
AGTCTCTACAAAGCCGGCAGACAAATATATGTCTTTGGACACTACAGCCCAATGTATAAATACGGACCCGACGTAGTTGTTTCCGGTCAACTAGTGAATTGGGGACCAATCTACTTAGATATTATTATGAAAGTCAGAGTAGGGGTTTATAATACAACAAATCTAAGAAACGTTGATTACTGGTGGCTACTGGCGCAAGGAGCTGTTGATGTAGGTGCTGACTTTGGTATGTTTGTTAATCCAAAGTTCAAGGATGTCTTAGAACAGATCTATGTTGTAGATAAAGTGGATGGGAAGAGAAAAAGTGTTTATCAACTTGCTATTGATAGATATAATGCTATGAAGGAAACTAACGTAGGTTTCGATCCATTCACGGGACCATTGTATGATACAGAAGGTAGATTAAGAGTTCCTGAAGGGGTCAGGATGAGGTATTACGATATATGGTATATTGATTGGTTTGTTAGAGGTGTAGTTAATCTAGGTAAGATATAAGATAATGATTGGAGAGTAGCATTGGAGATTAAACTAGATCAAATAGTAAAGTTTTTTGGTTCTATAAAAGCTCTTGATAACGCCTCGATCTATATAAGATCTGGTGAGATAGTAGGTTTATTAGGTGAAAACGGAGCCGGCAAGACCACGTTAATGAATATTTTATATGGATTATATAGACCGGATAAAGGAGTGATCTTTGTTAATGGTGTCAAGAGACACTACATGGATCCTTTATACTCAATGAAAATAGGTATATACTTTATTCAGCAATTTCCTAGACTAATAGATTCCATGACAGGCGCTGAAAATCTGAGACTATTACTACGAGGAGATAAGAGAAACATTCCAGATCTAGTAAAAGAATATAGTGTCAAGTATAATTTATATGTTGATTTCAATAAGAGAGTTGCTGAAATGACTATTTTAGAGAGACAGAAACTTTACACACTAATGTCAGTAATTTTAGGTGCTAGAGTACTTCTATTAGACGAACCAAATATGCTTCTAACTACAGATAAGAGCTTCAGAGAATTTCTTCGTAGATATGCTAGAGAAGGAAATAGTATACTCATAAGTTCTCATAAAATATCTGCTGTGATAGATCTTGTTGATAGGATCTATGTTATGAGAAAAGGCAGAGTTGTAGCTGATATCAGAGAGAATATTAGAGAAAGATATGATGAGATCCTAAAATTAATGTTTGAATACGGAGTTGGCAGAGATAAAGAATATCTTGAGACAATACATAGCGAGTATACTACTTCTGGACCTAGAGAGAATATTTTTGAGAAAAGAATTCTTGAATTAAAAGATCTTGTTATAAGAGAGGATATTAAAAAAATAAATATTTCTGTGAATAACGGAGAGATTGTGTCCATAATATCTATCGCCGGTAAAGGAGATAAAGAATTATTTGATGTGCTAGTGGGCTTTAAAAGAAGTATTCGTGGAAAAATACTTTACAAGAGTATAGATATATCTAGCGAACCCCCCTATAGAAGAGTTGCACACGGAATATTCTTTGTCCCGGATAATAAACTAGATTTGATCTCGCCGAGATACAAGATACGGGAAATAATGGGTTTATGGGGTATAAGAAATAGTGAGATTAGTAAGTGTTTATCTGAGACCTCTGTTATGTATAGGTCCCCAGAGGCAAATGTTTCAGAGTTCTCCGGAGGTAATATAAGCAGAATGATACTAGCTATAGTAGCGTGTAATAAACCGAATCTAGTTATAGCTCATAACATATTTAGTGGACTAGATCTTTTAGGATATGAGATAGCTACTAGATTAATAAAGAGATTAAGAATGCAAGGGGTATCCTTCCTATTGATATTGAATGACTATGAGGAGGCTCTGAGGATCTCTGATAGGATCTATGTATTAAATGAGAGAGGTGCTATAGAGATCAATTTGAATGAAGCTTATAAAGATCCTTCTGTGATTTGGAGGGAGATGGTTTCATGAATTCAATATACGTAAGGAGAAAAAGCGACGAGCCCTCAACCGTGAAAATAATAATTACTTCATTAGTTATCTTCGCTATCATTGTTTTTCTAGGGATTTTCTCGCTTATGTTATTAAGTGGCTATGAGTTAAAAGATTTTATCAATATATTTTTTGACTACAGAAACCTATTATCTCCGATCACCATAAGGTACTGCATATTGATAGCTCTACTATCCTTAGCTTTCCTGATTAATGTAGCAGGAGGATTCATTAATTTGGGTGGAGAAGGTTTAATAGCTTTAAGTATGTTAGCCTTTCTTATAGCGAGTGTATATAATTTAGGGGTCTTCACAGCCTTTGTTTTATCCATTTTATTGCTTATTGCATGGGCTTCTATACCTTATGTATCTAAGGTTTACTTAGAGAGTAGCGATGTACTAATAAGTTTTCTCCAGAATTTTATCGCGTTATTTATAATAAATCATATTGTGACACATGTTTTTAGAGGTGAACTTGCGAGACCCAGGAGCCCACCCATTGATCCAAGTATTAATCTTCATTACATATCGCAAGATAATATCTTATACAACTATTTAGGGCGAGTATCTATAGAATCAATTATAGTATTATTAGTGGCTGTCGTATTTTTAACATATCTACTCTCCAGAACTAAGATAGGGTACTCTCTTAGGCTTTTAAGCTACTCTACTAAAACAGCATCTATATCAGGTGTTAATATACCTAGGGCTATTTTCCTGAACCTATTAATAAGCGCAATATTAATTTCATTTGCATCAGCAGAATTACTCTTGGGAGGCGAGAGAAAAATTTTCTATAATGAGAACGCTAAGATAGGTATAGGCTCTATGAGTTTTGGATTAGGCTATGTGTCTCTAAGTATAGCTATTTTATCAATTAGGAAACCTTATATATCATTGCTCTACTCATACATATTAGCTTTAGGATACGTAATGGTGTTTTCATCGTATGGTTTTTATAGATTGATTTTAGGTGTCGCTATAGTAGGTTTATCACTTCTCTCTGTTCTCTTATCTGAATTATTACTTAGATATGAGGTGAGATTAAATTGGCGTTTGAAACACTAATACTTCAGATTCTTAGTATGGGTAGTATCTTAATATTTGGGATATTAGGAGAGATCCTCTCTGAGAGATCAGGTGTAGTCAATCTAGCTATTGAAGGCTCAATAGCCTTAGGAGCAGCTTCAGCATATGCTGCAACAATATATTTTGATAATTGCCTTGTAGGACTTTTCTTGGGCACTTTATCGGGGGCGATACCAGCTCTCTTACTGATCCTGTTATCAGTATATCTTCCTCTCAATATGATTGTTGTAGGTATAATGTCGTCTAGCATCTTCTCTGCGATCTCTATAGTGATCGGGAATCTTGTTCCTAGACTTCCTCAGAAGAAATTAATACTATCATCAGAGGAATTCACCATATATCTAATCTTCATGATTTCCCTAATATCTTCCGCTCTACTGTATATTATTATGCGACAAAGAATCGGTTTAATTATAAGATCTGTAGGCGAAGATCCTTACACAGCATATTCTATGGGAATAAATATATGGAGAATAAGAACACTAAGCACAATAACGTCCGGTTTTCTTGGTGGACTAGTAGGTTCATTAATGATC
>JBMFLZ010000002.1:0-74362 GCA_049970935.1 Sulfolobales archaeon
ATATCAATACCCTCATCATATATTCTCAGGGGAGACTCTCTCAGATCTACTGACCCAGTTACTGCTATCTATTTCTATGAACTGTCTATAGCCGACACCATGTGGCTTATAACACTAGCATCATTAAGAATCTCTGAATACATAACCACAGCTACCCCACAGCTAACAACCGTAACACCAACCACAGGAGCAGAAACAATTAGAATACATGAGGAAGAATCTGTTTCTGCATCCCCACGAAATAAATATATAACCTTGACAACTACCGTTATAGTAATAGTCGCTGTAATAATAATAGCTCTAATCTCACTTTATTTACTTGAGAGAAGAAGAAAAAGAGTGTTTTAGTGTAAAAATCTCTAGATGAGGAGGATCATAAGATATAATTTTTTGTGGCGGGCCCGCCGGGATTTGAACCCGGGACATCCGCCCAAGAGCCTTGGTCTACGGGTTAAGAGCCCGCCGCTCTACCTGGCTGAGCTACGGGCCCCGCCAAATAAATATCATTTCTACTGAAGCTTAAAATCTTTGTTATAACATTCTTAATCACAATATACTTAGGTATCTACGACTAATATTGCTGAGGGCTTCTCAGAGTATGAGTGCTAAATACTATGGTAATGATCCAAGAATCGTAATTATACTCAGCTTATCCTATAGTCTATGGGGTTTAGCTTTTTCCTCATACTCATACTTAGCTAGATACTATGCTAAACTTCTAGGAGTCTCCTACATAACACAAGCGATTCTCGAGGTGTTCAGTAATATTTTGTCAATTACGATACTTATTTTGATCATTGTGGTGATTAACTATATCGGAAAGATCAAAACAATTACAGCAATTAATTCTATAGCTATACTATCCCCACTATCGGTTATAATATCTTCTTTTTCTAAAAACATCATAGATCCTCATATAGGAGTTAGCATAGCTCTAATAATACTAAGTTCATCATTTATTACAGGTGTAGTTGCTAGAAATCTATTAATAATTGATCTTGGAGGCAAATTTATAGGTCGTTTAATAGGTATTGTGATGACTGCTAACTCTATGGCCATGATAATTGGTCCGCTTCTGGGCTACTACATAAAGGAGATCTATGGATATCACGTTTATTTCTCTGCAATAACTCTAATGTTTTTATTAAGTTCCTTGTTAATATTCACACTAAGAGTATACTATATTGAGAATAGAGACAGTACTACTCATAGAAGCAGAGAGAAAGTATTTATTGATTCTCTCAAAAAAATATTCTCAATTAATAAAGATGAAAAAATCTTGTACCCATTTATTATATTTGTCATATTAGATCGTTTCGTATACAATATGTGGGCTCAATTATTATTTGCTTTAACAGCTTACGAGAATATTTCTTCGGAGATAGCCGCTTATTTCTCAACGATTCAATATATAAGCTGGTTTTTATCACAGTATTTATTCGGAATATTAACGGATAAAAAAGATCCTTTTCACATACTGAGTCTCTCAGAGATCTTTTCAGGTTTAGCTGCTATCTCTATTGGAATAGGCATCGAGATAAGATCTTCACAATTAATATTTTTATCAGCTATTCTAGTAGGCTTATCTATCGCATCATGGATACCATCATATAACAAGATAATTCAAGTTTTTGTATCCACAGATGAAAGACCTCTATTTCTCTCGAAATTAAATATTTATGCTATAATATTTGGTTCTCCAGGACCTTATGTAGGAGGTTTAATAAGGGACGCTATGATCCATGGATTATCTCATTTATTTATAGCATCATTTATTCATTTTATTAATGCCGTACTCCTCATATCGTTAATGAGACGTAGAGTGCAGAACACAATTAAATAATGAGGAGTAAGTATTATAATTTTGGAGAAGTAGTACTTAAAATGATGAGGCTCGAAAGGTCGGATATATGAAGAGCCCGCGCAGGTCTGAATTCTTATTTTGCCTCTGCTTCTCTCGAGTAAGCCATTGATACTATCTTCTCGAATAAATTAACTATTTGCAGACCTCGAGTAGAGATCTTGAAAACAAGATCATTTGAAACAGTTTTCTCTATAAATCTATTTTCTACTAAATACATTATAGCAGGTAATAGATCCTCAATCTCCCCACTTATATACGTATCTCTTCTCACTGCCTCAACTATTTCTTGGAAACTCAGCTCATTCTTCCCAGATCTCTTAAATACATAAAGGATTTGTAGAGGAAGCGGTATATATAAATCATTTACTTTTCTGTACATAAGTATCCTCGTATACAGAGCTTAGATAAGAAACATTAAAAACTATACCGATCGCTTTATACGAAAAATTATATAGAAATCTTTTTCTTGTAAACAAAGGATCTCTTAGAGTAAATCTGTTTTTGACCACGAAAAAGTTTTTAGTCCAAGACAGAATATCTCTAAGATAATAGTGGGATAGTGTGCTTAGACGCTTTAAAAAGAGGTTAAGACTAAATGATCATATATGCAAATGATCCTGGTAGCGATGATGAGGCCTTAACTCTTCTAAGAGATTATATTCGAGATTGGTTTAGAAACAAATACGGTTCTCTAACACCTCCTCAGAGAATAGCTATTCCATGGATCAAGAGAGGATATAATGTTCTGATCTCCAGTCCTACAGGATCTGGAAAAACACTTGCAGCATTTATAGCTATTCTCGACGAGCTCTATGGTTTATGGGAGAAGAATGAGTTAAGAGATGAGGTATATGTTCTATATGTTTCTCCGCTGAGAGCTTTGAATAATGATATGAGAAGAAATCTTATTGAGCCTCTGAATGAGATAAATGAGCTACTTAGACAAAGAGGTATAGAGCCTCCCGAGATAAGAGTTAGTGTTAGAACAAGTGATACGACCTCGAATGAGAAGCGAAAAATGCTTAATAGACCTCCACATATTCTTATTACTACACCGGAGACACTCGCAATAACTCTTGTAGCACCTAAATTTAGGGAGAGGCTTAAGAGTATTCGATGGGTTATAGTAGACGAAATCCATGAGTTAGCATCTAGTAAGAGAGGTACTCATTTATCGCTCAGTCTCGAGAGACTACGAGAATTAACAGAGAAGGAATTCCAGAGAATAGGTTTGTCGGCAACAATTAATCCTCTAGATACTGTTGCTCGATTCTTAGTTGGGTACGATGATACTGGTAACCCGAGAAATTGTGTTATTGTTGATGCTAGATTCTCCAAGCCTATTGATATAAAAGTTGTTTGTCCAAATGTGGATCTTATCAGAGCATCGGCTGAGGAAATTAATCAAGCAATATATAGCACAGTCGCTGAAACAATTAAGCAGTACAGAACAACTCTTATATTCACAAACACTAGACACTCCACGGAGAAAGTGGTTTTTAAATTAAGGAAGATCTTTGAGAAATCAAGTAACGGAATATCCCCTGATAAGATAGAGGCTCACCACGGTAGTTTATCAAGAGATCTTAGATTAGACGTTGAGGAGAGATTGAAGAGAGGAGATCTCAGAGTGGTTGTTTCATCAACTAGCTTAGAGCTGGGTATTGACATAGGATATATAGATGCTGTCATACTTCTATCAAGTCCAAAAAGTGTCACGAGACTTCTTCAGAGAGTTGGTAGAGCCGGACATCATATTAGACAGGTAAGTATAGGTAGATTAATAGTTGTTGATAGAGATGATCTTATCGAGTGCACGGTATTAGCCAAGGCTGCCAAGGAGAGAAAACTTGATCGTGTTAAGATACCGATGAAACCTCTGGATATACTAGCTCAGCATTTAATAGGTATGAGTATTGAGAAGAAATGGAGAGTTGATGAGGCTCTCAGAGTTATCAGAAGATCTTATCCTTACCACGATCTTGATAAAGAGACATTAATTAATCTACTTAAGTATCTCTCATCTAATTTAAGTGAATTAGAGCATCTAAAGATTTATTCTAAACTCTGGTTCGATGAGGCAGAGGGGGTCTTTGGGAGAAAACGAGGAGCTAGAATGATTTATGCATTAAACTCTGGTGCAATACCTGATGAAGCTAAGATACCAGTAATAAATATATCTGCGAGAAGATGGATCGGTGATCTAGATGAGGGTTTTGCTGAGATACTTGAGAGAGGAGATATTTTTGTTCTTGGTGGAAAAGTATATAAAGTAATTGATATTGAACCAACAAAGATATATGTTGTTCCAGCTGATGGTGAGAGACCTACTGTTCCTTCATGGTTCTCGGAGATGCTTCCTTTAGCCTTTGATTCAGCTCTTAAGGTAGGTGCTTTTCGAAGAAAAATTGCTACTGAGCTTCTAAAAGTTATTGAGAGAGGAGATTTAGAGGATTCTCTAAAAAAAATAATTGATAGAATAGCTCGAGAGTATGATCTAGATAAGCATGCTGCTGAGATGATCGTAGAGTATATACTAGAGCAAATATACTACACTGGGGGGATAGTTCCATCCGATAAGCTAATACTAGTAGAACACTTCACAGATCCTGAGAAAGGAGCGGATCATTTAATCTTCCATACGTTGTATGGGAGAAGAGTTAATGACGCATTGTCAAGAGCTTACGCGTATGTATTAGGTAGATTAATTAATGCTGATATAAGGATCACAGTTACAGATAATGGCTTCATTCTCTCTACGCCTATGAAATTGGTTAATGGTGAGGATGTGGTTAAGAAACTTATAAGTAGTGTAAATAGCAGAAATCTCAGAGATCTGCTCAGAAGAGCATTAAGAAATACAGAGATCTTTAGAAAAAGATTTAGACACGTCGCTGAGAGAAGTATCATGATACTTAAGAATTATCGTGGTAAGGAGATAAGTATTGATAGAAGACAAATTAATTCTGATGCTCTTCTAAGAGTAGTTGAGAAAATAAATGGTTTCCCAGTATATGAGGAAACTATGAGAGAGATTATGGAGGATTACATGGACATAGAGAATGCTTCACTGATCCTAGGCATGATCGAGAGAGGAGATATCGAAATAAAATACTTCAAGGATCCTGAAGATGTGAAAGCTCCATCACCGATGGCTCATGGAATATATGCTACAGGTATAAGTGATGTTGTTTTAATGGAGGATCGTAGAGCTGTTCTGATAAAACTGTATAATGAAATGCTAGAGTATTTAAAGAGAAGAAAATCACAACTATTATTATCAGTAAGCTCTAATATGTGAGATTATTTATTACCTTTATAATCTCTGAAAAACTACAAAACACTAGGGGAAAAATAGAGTATTCTGATGATTGGGTGTTTGAATTGGCTTCATATTATAGCGGTGTGAAAGTTCCTTGGGTGCCAACAAGAGAAGAATTTATTGAAGTTGCCTTAGATGCCGCACAGGTAGGGCCAGGTGATGTTTTATATGACCTGGGTTGTGGAGATGGTAGAATAGTTATCGCCGCTGCTAAGAGAGGGGCTAAAGCTGTGTGTGTTGAAATTAATCCTGATCTATTGAATAGAGCTATTGAGAATGCTAAGAAGGCTGGTGTGGATCACATGATAACATTTATTCAAGATGATTTTATGAAAGTGGATTTATCAAATGCTACTGTTGTCTATTTGTATCTTTTAACTAGTGTTAATGAGATGCTTAAACCTAAATTAGCAAAAGAACTGAAAAAAGGCGCTAGAGTAATAAGTCTTGACTTCATGATCACGGGCTGGAAAGAGGTTAAGAGTATAAGGGTTTCGTCACCGGCTAGAACAGGAACATATTACTTATATATTATTGGCTACAGCGATCGCTAGTCTCATAACTAGTCTCTAAGCTACGAGGAAGGGAGTCTTCTTCTCAGAAATTGATTAATTAATTCGCTTAAGATTTTTGTGTCTATGTAGCCCCTTAAAATATTTGATAGATCTCTTAGTGCTCTATTAACAGGATCCCTGTCTCTTACATATCTACCTATTACCCATATCAATGAGTCAAGTTTGATCAGGGGTATACCTGATGTCTCAGAAACAATATCCCAAGCTCTTAGAGCTGTCTTCTTCTCCCTCATTATATACTCAACCACATCTCTATTATCTACAACATCTACCATTTCCGAAGTGAAACTCACCGCAGCTACTCTTCTATCAACCGGGATCTTTACTTCTTCAAATCCTCCTATTTTCATATTGCATATTCTCGCCACATAGTACAGCATTTTTACTGAGAAAACAATTGTTTTATCATATATACTTTGTCTGAGGATCTCTGAGAGTCTTCTTGCGAAACTACCGAGATCCTTTGCATAGTCACTGAATTTCGCATATATCTCTATATGAAATTCTTCCTCTCTTAACCTGGATATTCTTCTTAATTTGATTTCTCTTGCGCTAGTATTTCCTCTACTAGATAACAAGAATCTTCTGAAGGCGTCCCAAAGCATCTCAGGATTTCTACTATATTTCTTAAATTCCTGGTAGCGAGAGAACTCCCACCAATAGTCCTCACCTGTTGTTGATAATTGATAAGAGACTATTGAGTTTAGTACTGTTAAGAGTGCTAGAGAGGAGCAGTCATTTAGTTCTCTATATAGATTTTCTAAGGCTTTATACTGTGGATCAGTGATCTCAAATAATTCAATTTTATCCGAGCCAAATTCTCTTAGGAATATTCCTAACTCAATGGCTCTATCTCTATTTAGATAAATCACCATTTTCTCCAAATCTCCTCAGTGTAGTTATCTAATGAATTATTATATCTAGCTAGCACATATAGTAGATCTGATAATCTATTTAGTATAACGAGATATATTCTATCGATTCTATTCTCGTGATATAATTTTGAAGCTATCCTCTCACCTCTTCTACAGACGCTTCTTGCCACGTGTATTACTGATGTCACGGGGGTTCCAGTTGGGTACACAAAAGCATATTTAGGCTCAGGGATCTTTTCCCAAAGATCGTTTGTTAATCTCTCTATATTCTCCACGTCTCTCTCTGATACCCATGGATCAGTTAATTTACTCTTTGGATATGCTAAGTCTCTGCTCATTCTAAACAATAGGTCTTGAATATCTCTAAGAATATTATTGACGTATTCGTTTTTAGAGAAACTTCTTGCTAGACCTATGAAAGAGTTTAATTCATCTAATACTCCAATAAGCTCTATTAAAAGATCTTCTTTAGCTATTTTTTCGCCAAACATTATATACGTATACCCGTCATCACCGAGATGAGCTCTCTTCAATTTCATCAACACTCCTTAGCGAGATAATATTCCGATGAATGCTCTCTATACAATCTTATGATCGGGGTCTCCGAGGCTTCAATGTTTAATTTCTCTGCTAACATTACTGATACTAAACCTGCGATAAATGAACCTATCATTATCTTAGTGAGATAACCCTCTTTTTCCGGTAAATCGATTTCATTAACTACTATATTCTCGTATCTCTGGGATAGTTTCTTGAGGAACCCCAGTAGCATCTGATTCTCAGCATCATCAGGATCAGAGATATAATAAACATATTTATAACCTCTTGGTAATGTCTCAACGTAGTTATGACCTGCCTCGGGTAGAATAGGTGTCTCTACATATAGCTTAGTATTCTCAGCAAATTCTGTTTTGAAGCGATCTATCAAAGGCGAATATCTATTATTGCTTGAAAACACAATATTGATTCTTTCATTACTTCTTATCTTCTCATATAGCTCATTTGCTATCTCATTGGAAAGATCTTTGTATTCATTCATGTACGATATTGTTCTCTCAAGATCTCTGTAGAGCCTGTTTAGATCTATTTTTAGAAGCTCAATGAGCTTCATAACTCCCACAAGAAGCATTGGTAGTGAGGCTCTTGGAAGATATCCTTGAAAAACCTTGTAGTATGGAACAGATCTTTTTTTAGCTTCCTCGAGAAGTCTACCATTACTTGAGACAATTCCCACGTCGCAATTTCTCGAAAGAATTTTTTTGAGGAAACATAGAGTTTCTCCAGTATTTCCTGAGTAGCTTACAGCTATTGAGAGTGCTCTATCGCATTTAGATAGTAGATTAATAGGTGTCTCAGAAGATCTGTTTGATAAAACTATTGGTTCCTTAAAGTTATATGTTTTGTCTCCAAAGATCCTTGCTACATACTCACCTACTATTCCTGAGCCTCCCATACCTGATACATAAACAAGATCTTTATTACTGAAAAATTTTTTATTTACAACCTCTATATTAATTGATTCTCGAATCATTTTATCCCACGATAAATATGCTTGCTTAAGACTCAAAAGCTTCACCTACGGAATTCTTCATCTAGTAATTATTTGTATTTTGAAATATAATAATGATTAAAGTATAATAGGGATTATTCTAGATACATGAATTTGGTGGCTGAGAAATAGATGTAGAAACTAAATTAATGAAAATTAAAGAAGGAACCGAGGAAATTATTACTGAGGAAGAGCTTAGATTACTTCTTGAGACAGGTGGTGGGAAAGGCTACTTAGGATTTGAGCCATCTGGTGTCTTCCATATTGGGTGGATTGTTTGGGCTCTTAAATTCAAGGATCTTATTGAAGCAGGTTTTAAAATGAAGCTTCTTTCAGCTACATGGCATGCCTGGATAAATGATAAGTTTGGTGGGGACATGGATCTAATTAGAAAAGCATCTGATCACATAGTAGAAGTATTGGATCTATTAGGCGTGAGAAAAGGAAGTTATGAACTTGTATATGCGGAGGATCTTGTTTCAGATAAAGATTACTGGGCTCTTCTACTCAGAGCCGCAAAATATACAACTCTGGCTAGAGCTAAGAGAGCTCTAACTATTATGGGTAGAAAAGCTGAGGAGGCTGAAACTGATTTCTCGAAATTAATTTATCCATTTATGCAGGTCACAGACATATTTTACATGGATCTTGATTTAGCTCTAGGAGGAATTGATCAGAGGAAAGCTCATATGCTAGCTAGAGAACTAGCAGATAAGTTGAAAAGGAAGAAGATAGTTGCTATACATACACCACTAATTCCCTCTCTAAAGGGTCCTGAGGCAGGTAGAATGGAAACTTCTGCTATTCTTGAGATAGATGAGAAATACTCATCCTCTAAAATGAGTAAATCTAAGCCAGAGACAGCGATTTTTGTCATCGATTCTCCAGAGGAGATCAGAAACAAGATCCGTAAGGCTTATTGTCCACCGAAAATAGTTGAAGAGAACCCAATTATCTCCATAGCCGAGAACATAATATTAAGAATTAAAAGATCTATGAAAATTGAGAGATCATTAAAATATGGTGGGGATATAATTATTAAAAGTAGAGAAGAGCTAAGAAAAATATATTCAGAGGGGTCTCTGCACCCACTAGATCTTAAGGAAAACGTTGCGAGAGAATTAATAGAGATATTGAGCCCCATAAGAGAAGAGATGATTAGAAGAGGCAGTATAGATATAGCTAAATACTTAATGACTAGAGTATCTAGATCCTTAGAGAAATAACTTTATATAAATAAGATCTTTCGTGGTGAGTATATATCTACGAACCTATAAAGGATGTTAAAATAGATCCAGATATAAAAGTATTAGATCTAGTAAGATACTACGGAGACATACATGGCTTCACAGCACACTCGATCTACAGAGCCACAGAGATACTGAGAGAAATGATACTTAATAGCGACATAAGATTCTTATCTTTCACAGGTAATCTTGTGGCAACAGGTTTAAGAGGTATTCTTGCTCAACTTATTGATGAAGAAATATTTAATGTGATTATCACTACTTGTGGTGCCGTAGATCATGATATAGCAAGATCTCTTAATCCAGAGGGTTATCTAAAGGGATTCTTTGAAGCAGATGATAAGGAGTTATATGAGAAAAATATCCATAGATTAGGTAATGTCTTTATTAAATTAGAGAGTTACGGGCCTTCTATCGAAAGATTCACACACGAGTTAATCGATGAGTTACTTAAAATAAAATCTGTATGGGGAGTCAGAGAATTACTATACGAGGTAGGCAAAAAGTTATCAAAGGATCCTAACTCAATTCTTGGTGCAGCGTATAGAAGGAATATACCTGTGTATGTGCCGGGTATCGTTGATGGAAGTTTTGGCACTGCTCTATTTACTAAATCCAGGATAAGTTCTTTTAAAATAGATCTTTTTAAAGACATGAGTGAATTAGCTGATATTGTTTTTAGAGCAAAATCAACAGGTGCATTAATAATTGGCGGTGGAATAAGTAAGCATCACACGATATGGTGGAATCAATTCAGAGAAGGACTTGATTACGCAATTTATTTAACAACAGCTCAAGAATTTGACGGATCTTTGAGTGGTGCTCGAACTAGAGAAGCCATTAGCTGGGGAAAAATAAAGAGGGAGGCTAAACACGAGGTCATTATAGGAGAAGCATCAGTGATATTACCTATACTAGCTGTATACATGATCCATGTAAAGAGATCATATATTAAAACCAGCTGATCTAAGTCTAGACAATATTAATTTTTCTTCATCAGGGAAATAGGATAGAGCCTCTCTAATTCTGCTCACGCTGATCCTTAGCTTTCCTTCTTTAACAAGATCGCTATATACTCTAAGCATCTCGATATCTTGTTCTCCGCCAGCTCTAGCCTTAAGGAGTATTTGATACTCAGGATACAGTATTTTTAAATCAAGATCTCTTATTTTAATATCTTTTGATCTCTCAATGATCTCAGGTGGAATATAGAAATCATATATGTTTTCATAGATCTCTATCTCAATCTCTAAATCATTTTTTCTCAAAGAGATCTTAGGTAACCCATATTCTGTAGCCCCTATCTCCCATGATTTTTCTCTGGCATATCCGCGTAGCATAGACTCTTTGTCTAGTATAGATCCCTCGTAAATAAATAGATCCAGATCCTCCGAAAATTCTTTTTCACCTAAGAAATAATTAATTACTACTCCTCCAATAATAGCAATTTTCACATTGAGTTCCTTAATTAAATAAAGAAAGACTTCATAGAGATCCTCTAATCTATAACTCATGTATACACCGAGTATATTTATGATTAAATCCATTTTATTAAGAATTGATCATGGGCTACTGTACACTATAAATAAATTAGTTCAAATATAATTGTTACTTGAAATGATGAGACGACGGTCTAATGATTAAATGATTAGTTCTCTTGAGCTGATCATTAGAGAACTAAATTCTTCGCGAAATAACTAATTCAGTGTATATATCCATTAGGTATTCTGCTATATCAGTTAGATAATCAAATACTCTCGTAATATGATACTCGAATAAGGGATTTCCACCTAGACCTTCTCTAAGTTTTTCCCTAAATAATTTCTTAGTCTCTACAATATCTGCTAAGTTCTTAATTATTTTACTTACTTCTTCCTCTGAAAACTCTTTTCTGATTTCATTACTAAAGATCTCTTTGAGTAGCTTATCCAAATAACTCGTAATCACAAAAGATGCTCTATCTAATTCATCTAGTGTCTCAGATATTTTCTCCGACTTAAATACAAAAGATTCCTTACTCATAACTATTCTCAGAGCTTCAACAACGTGATCAGCTATTCTCTCAAGGATATTACTTATCATAACTATATTGGATAGTATTCTAGGATCTATACCTGGGTCAATACTTAGATCAGTTAAAATTTTACTGTATATCCTCTTGATCTCTAGTCTCGCAATATCTATCTCTGAATCTAATTCCTCCAAATCCAGATCTGTAAATTGTTTAATATCTTCAATCTCATTATCTTTCTTAGAGATCTTTTTCTCGATTTCATCACGTAAAAGTTTTAGTAAGAAAAACAAACTATTATATTCTTTTCTCACTAACTGCTCGAGATCAGTTCTACTAATACTTTCTCTAATTAATATATAGTTTCTGCCTTCCTCATAGATCTCGTATCCTCTTAAGAACTTTAGTATACTTCTAATCTCTCTTCGTGTTCTTAGATCAATATTTCTCTTAGACTCTAGCCTAATGTTCTTATAACCCAAGACATATAGAGAGATCAGAGAGTATCTCAATGATCTCTCATCGTAATTATCTATTCTTAGATTAATTGTTTCTTCTCCCTTGTCGGCAGCTTCTATCATTAGTCTTCTTCTTGAACCTTTTATAATAACTTTTGATCCTTTAGAGATCTTATTAATACTACACCAGTCCTTAGGTAAATATAATATGTATGAACCCTTTATCTCTTGAACACTTCTGATCTCAGATATATTGCTCATGTATCTTATGCCTCTACCACTATTATTCTTCGAGAATATTATTAATGAGTTATCCGCTTAATATATTCTTAAAAAGCTTATTTTATACTAATGATAGTTTAGGAAAAGGGTTGTGAAAATGGGAGTTAAGCACGGTAAATATGCTTATCTCAAGATATCCGAGGATCTGTATGCTAAGATAAGAGTTTTTAAGAAGAGAGATCCTTCTTCACCTAGTGCTTATCTCTTCACAGGCGTCTTCGTAAAGAAACCTCCTAGAAAAGCTAAAGTTTTTAGTGAGTCAGATCTTCCGGAGGAGAGTATTAAAGAGATAAAAAATTATTGTCTCAGCCTACAACCTGATTATTTAAGAGGACGTTATTTTAATATGTCAGCCTCTTAGATCTTGATAGCTGAGATAAGGATCTTTTCATTAGAAATTGCTAAAATACCTTATGACAGTAAGTAACTAGGTTGATTAACCTGGGTAGATATCATGAATCTAGTAAAAATATACAAGGATCTTTACATAGTGTCTGGTTATCCCTATCTGTATTTTGAGAAATTTAAGTCTCTCATACTAGCTGATATACATCTCGGGTATGAAGAGGCTGTTGCTCAAGAAGGTGTTTTTCTTCCACGTGCTCAATTATCTCATCTAAGACTAGAGTTAGACTCTGTGTTGAGAGAGTTAGATACTGAATCAATGATTATAGTAGGTGATCTGAAGCATAGATTCGATAAGTTAAGTAGGCAAGAAAAAGAAGAAATTGAAGCTTTAGTAAATTTTCTTAAGGAGAGAAATATTAAGGATATAAAGTTAGTTAGAGGTAATCACGATAACTATATCTCGTTGGTGGCTAAAAAGCTAGGTATGGAGTTATTTGATAGTTTGAGAATAGATAATATTCTCTTAGTACATGGTCACATAGATCCTTTTGAGACAGGGCTAGAGGATCATCGAAATAATATTGATCTAGTGATTTACGGGCATGAGCACCCATCCATTGTATTAAGAGACAGCTTGGGGAGAGTTGGGAAATTACCTATTTTCTTAGAGATGCCTCTAAGATTAAGAGAAGATAGGAGTATTAAAGCAATTATCTTACCTGCAACAGGTTATTATCAAATGGGCTCAGCAATAACACTTGACCCAAGTAAATATCTCTCACCGATAACACAGCGATATGGATTAATCGAGGAAGCCAAACCATATGCGATATTAAGAGAAGAGAGTATTTTTGAGATGCCTCCACTAAAGCTAATAGTGGAATACATTGATCTAGGCTCAACTCTATGAGGAATTTAAGGATCCGTAGAGATCTCTTAGTCTCTTAACCTCTCTCTCAACGTCATGAGGCCACGAGCTCTTTCCATTTCTTGAATAAAAAACCTCGAAAACTATGTATCTTATGTTTCTATGTTTTTGTGTTAATAGAAATATACGATCCTCTCCTAAAGCTATCTGTGAAAAATCTCTATGAGATCTTGTTTTACCACCTTCTATGTAGACCCCATGTAAATGAAGTACTGAAGTGTTTCTCAAGATTTTCTCGGGGATTATGTCTATTACATTACTTAATTTATTAAGCTCCTTAAATCTCGAAGTATTCTCAGCGTATATATGCGCTAGATCAACGCATATTTTTATGTCAGGTCTCTTATCTAATAAGAGTTCTAGCTGATTTATTTGGCCGCAACATCTTCCCTGGATAGTCTCTATCACTATTCTTTGATCTTTCTCTATTAATCTGCTAATAGAATCAGCTAAAGCATTTATGCAATATATTACATTATCTTGGCAAATAGGATTATCCGATGAGGGATGAAGGACTATATACTCATAGTTTAAATTGTTTAATTTATCAATAACTTTCTCTATTACTTTAATCGCTGCCTCTCTAATCTCAACTTGAGGAGAAGCTATATATAGTTCTTTCCATGGTCCATGAATACCTATTGAAATATTATATTTTTCAAGTAAGGATCTGAATTTAGAGATCCATGTTAAGTCTTCTAGATCGAAAAGTGAATCAATGTCTATCTCAACGTGATCTAATGAGTAAGAAATTAGTTCATTGATTAGATCCTCTGCTCTCTCAATATCTTTTCTCCATATCGTGTAACCTATTCTAGGTGGCAATATATTCACCATGGTGTCTGTAGTCTCATAGGTATAAGTTATGTGTAGAATATATGTATTTTGTAGCTAATTACTATAGGAATAAAGTACTTCAAGTATCACTTCAGCTACTTCCTTGAATCTCTCAGATAACTTCTGTAATTGATCTAGTACTGTAGAACCCTTAATTAAATTATCGCTAACCACGAGAACACAGGCTGTTTTAATATTCCTTAATCTACCTACAGTATTTAATGTCGCACACTCCATTTCTAGAGATAATATATTCAACTCACGAACTCTATTAATGAATTCTTTATTTTCAGCGTAGAAAGAGTCTGAGCTAAAAACTATGCCTCTGAAAACTCTACCGAATTTCTTCTTAAGCTCATTATATAGCACATAGGTAAGCTCCAGATCTGGTGAAGCTGCGTATGCTATGCTAGCCCCAGTATACATCCCTATTGTTCCACCAATGAAGTAAGAGGATCCTTCTACAACAATTATATCCCCTATATCAATATCTTCTCTCACAGAACCCGTGCTACCTAGTCTAACAATAGTTCTTACTCCAAGCATTGCTAACTCCTCAAAGAGAATTGCGGCTGATGCTCCTCCAATGCCGTGGGTTGCTATACTTATTTTTTTATCTCGAAAGTATCCTGTGTATATTAGATAACCTCTGTACTCATTTACTAGTTTAGGTTCTCTCAGAAGTTCTGATAAGATCTTGACTCTCCCCGGATCTCCTGCGACAATAACCTCTTTACCAAGATCCTCAGGAGAAACTTTTATATGTAGAGGTTTTTTGAATTTATCTATTTTAAGACACCACATTTAATATGTTTATTTACACTTTAATCAAACTCGTCATATATCTCTCCAAAGATCTCCTCTATTAGGTCTTCTAATGTTACTGCACCTAGTAGATTATTATTGTAGTCTACTACAATAAGCATGTGTGTTTTTGTTTTTCTCATAATTTTGAGAGCCTCATACAATCTCGTGTCTCCATAGATCTTATATATGGGCCTAACTAATTCCTTAAGATCTTCTCCTTCACTTCTTCTCTTTGTCAAGAGATCTTTTACATGAATAAAACCTACTACATTATTTATCTCACCTTCATAAACTGGGTATCGTGAGTGTCCATATTTGCTCACTAATTCTATTACATTATCTAATTTCTCTGAGATATTTACTAAAACAAGATCCTTCCTAGGTATCATAACGTCTTCAACTCTCTTATCCATAAAACTCATTAATCTCTCTATTAATACTCTCTCATCTCTACTCAGACTACCACTTTTCTCAGCTAATTTCAGAAATATCTTAACCTCCTCCTCAGAAACATAATCTCTTCTAGAAATTTCCTTCTCCCTAGGGCTCAAGGTTTTGGAGAGCAGTTTAACAAAACCTCCTGAGATACTGAAGAGTAAATTTGAGATAGGCTCCACAAATTTTGTTACTACATACATTACTGGTGATAATCTAACTGATACTGCTTCTCTATATTCTAACCCGAAAGTCTTGGGTATTGCTTCTCCGAAAATAAGTATAAGTACTGTTCCTACGGCAACAGCTAGTAATCCACCTAATTCATCACCGAAGCTTCTTACGAAGACTTCTGCTAGTATTACTGAGGTCGCTGTGTTAGCAACGACATTTATGAATATGATAGTATTTATTGTGGAGGTCTGTTTCCTGAGTAGCTTGTTAGCGTATCTAGCTCCTATAAAACCTCTTCTCTCTAGATAGATTAGTCTTACTTTACTCGATGAAAACAAAGCTAACTCATAAGCTGTTACAATAAATGATATGAACAGCAGTATTAGTATAGTAATTATTTCACCTATAGTGAAAACTGCTTGAGACAATTCCTGTTATATACCCTCCGCATCATATAACTAATTACTCAACGAAATTTATATTATTTCACACACGTTTCTCCCGCAAAACGAATCAATTAATACCTCACTATGTATGCATTGAGGTTTTTTGAATAGGTTTTCTAATAAGCTCTTTCGGGATCTTTACTACTTGAATTGCTGCTTGTATCTGTATCATGTACTGTGGGGTTCCAAAAGGATCTGATCCTATTCTAGATATATAGACTATATTTGGTTTTACTCTAAGAATACTACCATCCTCAATCTTAACCTCTATCCATGGACACTCCTTATCCGTTTTAAATTTAATGAATTCTGGGAAAGATACTTGTTTCTTGGAGATAGTTTGATATCTGAGTTGATAACTTGTGCCAACAGCGTAAACAGGCGCTCCTGTACCAGGATCATTACCTATTCTAGCGATCTGAGCTATGTAAGGCTTGACCACAAGAATACTACCGTCTTCTAACTCAATCTGGATCCAATCACATTCTCCAGAGGTTTCAAAACTAAGTATCTCGGTCTCAAAACTCAATCATAGTCGCCAAGTAGATTTAGTTTTTAGTAATATAATAATAGTTAGTCTCTACATAATATAACTAAATCTTCTCTAGTAATCTAATGATACGATCTGTTAAAGACGATATTTTCTCTCTATGCTCAGTCTCTTCTATTGAGTGAGGTATTTCTGAGGTATATACGTAAGAATCTCGTAGAAGTCTAATTATCTCTCTAGTAGACACCCAATTCTCAAGTGGATTAATTAATTTCCTAGAGATATCACTGATGACCTCAAAAGCCATTTTGTATCTAGAGCCTTCATACACATATACTCTACCAGGCAAGACCACTAGAACAAGATCTGAGTCCAAGGATCTTATTGTGGGAGTCGCGGAATCATTGAAACTCTCTATGATAGTTAATGTATGATTTTTAATGATATGATCCAAGCAATTATCCACGTAAGTATATGACTCCTGGAGAGTTCGGAGAAAGTCTCTTCTTAATACTTCGAGAGGTTTAGGAGAAAGTTTCTCAGCGAGTTTATACACGTATTCTTTATTTGATTCATTTAATTTCATAATGTAATCTTTAATGATGTAGTGTTTAGTCTCTATCTTATTTCTTTCTTTACATAGAGATAATCTTCCTATGGCAGTTATATCAATACTTCTAGCACTTAGATACTCAGCGTATAAAAACTCTAAGTCTCGTGAGTCTTTGTAGATAATGTCTGGTGGAATAGTTGCGAGATCTATCGGATTAATCATCTCCAGAAGATCTTTAGAACCTGATTTTTTCTTAAGAATCATTGCATCGAAACCGATTAGAATGCCTTCTCTGATACTATCAATATATGTAGACCATTGATACCACAGACTATGTCCAGCAATTGGTTTAGAGACACCTACATCAATACCTCTTAAACGCAACTCCTCAGCTAAGCTACCTGCCAGGAAGGTTTTCCCAGATTCATGAGGTAATAAACCTACAATCAAAATAGATCTATTTTGCATGCTCCCTATATTAAGTATTGGAAAAACATATCCTTATTCTTATCAATTTTAATTAATGAGAGAAAGGCCGGGGGAGACCCAGCCCTCACCCACTCACCCGCGATTTCCCGCGGGGATTGTCGTGGGGCTGAGACCCCATCCATATAAATTAGTCACCGAATTATAAATTTTGATGTACTCCTTGCTCGTTGCATGTATTGGTTAAGTGCTAGGAAAACTTTAAATTTGTTTAGAGGAAAATTATGTGGTGAATATATCTATTGTCAAATAATTCGCCTGTGTCTTTTCATCTTCGAAATTTATTAGACGAGATAAAAGGAGAACTAGCCTTTAAATACATCGCTATCGCGAGATCATTAATGGATAAGGGTTATGATGTAATTAGTTTTGGTGCAGGTCAGCCAGATATACCTACACCAGACCATATTATTGAGGCAGCTAAAGCCTCTTTGGATAGAAGATTCACTGGTTATACAGAGACCGCTGGGATACTTAAGCTTAGAGAAGCTATTGCTGATTATCTAAATGAGAGATATGGCGCATCTGTTTCTCCAGATGAGATAATTGTCACAACAGGAGCTAAGACAGCCATATTTGTTGCTATCGCCAGCTATATCAATCCTGGTGACGAGGTTATTGTCATAGATCCTTCTTACCCAGCATATTCAGAGGCAACAAAAATATTAGGTGGTGTTCCTAAGTATCTTACCTTAAAATTTGATAAATTAAAAGGCTTTGAGATTGATCTTGAGAGACTAGAGAGCATGATCACTAAGAGAACTAAGATTATAGCTTTTAATAATCCTCATAATCCCACAGGAGCGGTGTTTCCACCTAGAGTAGTTGATGAGCTTATGAGAATTGCTGAGAAACATAACTTAATAATTCTATCTGATGAAATATACGATAATTTCATATATGATAATGCTCCATTCAAGAGTGTTTCACAGATCAGTGGGTGGAAGGATAGAGCTATATTAATAAATGGTTTTAGTAAAACATTCTCTATGACCGGTTGGAGACTAGGATATATAGTTGCGAGAAGAGATGTTATAGAGAAAATGATTAGAGTAGCTGTAAACGTGTATAGTTGCGCAACAAGTTTTGCTCAAGAGGCGGCGATAGCGGCTTTAAAAGGTGATTGGACACCTTCTAGAAAAATGATTGAGCTCTTTAGAAGAAGAAGAGACGTTATTTATGAGGAGCTTAGTAAGGTTGAGGGTTTTGAGGTGTGGAAACCTCTTGGAGCATTCTATATCTATCCTAATGTATCAATGATACTTAGGAAAATC
The DNA here is from genome assembly GCA_049970935.1 of Sulfolobales archaeon. Taxonomy (GTDB): domain Archaea; phylum Thermoproteota; class Thermoprotei_A; order Sulfolobales; family AG1; genus WYEN01. Next base: position 18,962 of record JBMFLZ010000002.1, read on the forward strand.
AATATGACTGTTGAGGAATTCGTTGATTACTTAATTGATAAACAAAGAGTAATTGTTCTACCGGGCACCGCCTTCTCAGAGATCTCAGGAGGAGACTATATAAGACTGAGCTACTCTATATCCGAAGAAAAAATAAGAGAGGGGGTTAGGAGAATTAGAGAGGCTATAAATGAGCTACTAAATAGAGCGGGTTAATTAAATTAAGCTCATATATCTTATTTTTCAACCTCTAATCCTTACTAAATTAAGATGACTAAAATAAGAGATATTACCTGGAAAGAATTTGAGGATTACTGTGTTAAGAATTCATGTATCGCTATCTTACCTATAGGCTCAATTGAGCAGCACGGAGAGCATTTACCTCTCGGAACAGATCTTATTATCGCAGAGAAATTAGCTGAATTAATAGCGAAGAAAGCCTGGGAGGAGGGGATCAGAGTATTAGTTCTTGAACCTATACCAGTCACAATCTCCAGGGAGTGGAGCAAAAATCCAGGAACACTATGGGTACCTGGAGAAGTTTTTCAAGCATACTTAAAGAATTACATTCACTCAGTATTCAGAAATGGTATTAAGAGATTAGTGGTTCTCAATGCCCATGGAGGAAACACTGAGAATATTGCCGCGGCACTAAAGAATGCTGTGTATGATTTCGAGGAAAGTGGTTACAGGGTTTATCTTATTAATTGGTGGGAGTTAGTAGGAGATATTCTAGATAATATTTTTTCAACACCTTATTTTCACGCGGATGAAATAGAGACTTCACTAGCATTAGCTCTAGGATTTGGTCAAAAAACCTCTGAACCAGGTGAGGAGATCTTTAGACTTTATCATAATGAGTGGTTCCCTAACGATCTTAGGAAAAGACCGCGTATCTACATCTTTCAAAGAGAAGATAAGAGGAGAGAGAAAGGATCCTTTGGTAGACCAGATCTAGCATCTATGGAGAAAGGAGTGCTACTAGTAGATCTTTTAATTAAGAGATTTATCGAATTCCTAAAGGAAGTGAATAGTGGTAAAATATGAACCTTATAGAGATCTGTTGCATTTACACTCCCCCTCTATTATAAGATCATTGATATTCTTCTTTAAAATATCTATCAATTCATTACATATCTTAAAGCATTCTTCCGACGGATCAGTTTCTCGACTTGTAGAGACCATGATATAAAGATCATTTATAGGACCCCTCGTCTCATGCCCTTTAGGATGAGTTTTTACATAAACATTGTTTTTACCTCGGACAAACCTATTTATGTAGGCTGCTAAAGTTGATTCTGGTGCACCTACCAACCTAATATATGTCTCTGCTATTCTTCTATCGCTAAATCTCTTTAGATAAGGTTCGACACTACTCTCCCATATTCCCTCCATCTCGGCGGGGACACCTGGTAGAGCAATTATAATAAAATTATCTTTAGAAATCATAAAGCCAGGAGCTATTCCGACAGGGTTTCTCAATGATTTTGCTGATTTAGGCATATAAGCCATCTTAATTCTCTCAGGTGTTAGAGGCATATTTCTAGACTCATACTTCTCTTTTACCTCTCTAAGAGCCTCTTCATTAATTACATATTCTTCACCTAAGTACCTAGCTATAGCCTCTGAGGTTATGTCATCATATGTTGGTCCTAATCCACCTGTAGTTATTATAATATTTGATCCAAAGATCCTAAGAGCAGTATCTAGAGCCTTAGACACATCATCAAAATTATCTCCAATAACTATGTGCGCTACCACATCTATACCTAGAAGAGTTAATCTCCTTGAGAGATATGAAGCATTTGTATTAACTACTCTTCCTTGAATAAGCTCATTTCCAATGGATATTATAGTTGCTTTCAACCTAAACACACTTACTCTGATAAGATTATGTACGGTATTCTATACAGAGCTGGGAGTTTATCGATATCTACATCAAATGTATAGTGTATCTTTGTGAAATGACTTCTAAATTCTGATACCTTCTTTGCTACACTACTAGGATCTTTCTTATCAATAATTACTTCTCTAAAGAATCTGGCAATTTCTTTGAAATCATCTTCTTTCATACCAAATCTAGTCATTTCTTGAACTCCTGTTCTTATCCCACTAGGATCCTTGACGGCCTCAGGAGGATCTTCTGGGAGAAGATTCTTGTTAACTATTATATTTGCGTCTTCAAGTAATTTAGCTATTTTAGCTCCTCCACCATATTTCCTAACATTGATAACTACTTGATGAGATTTTGTGAAACCAAGATGTTCACCTACTACATCTAGGCCCTCGGAATATAGAGCCTCGGCAAATGCCTTAGCATTTCTAATTATTTGATCGGCGTATTGTTCACCGAAATGAATCATCTCAAGAGCGGTCACCGCTACTGCAGGTAATCTATGTAAATGATGATTACTTACGAACCACGGGAAGATATTTTTAGAGATCTCTTTAAACACCTCATCATTATTAGATAATATAACTCCTCCCTGAGGGCCCGGGAATGTTTTGTGTGTTGAGGAGGTAACCACATCAGCTCCGGCCTCAAAGGGATCTCTCCATCTTCTCCCAGCTATTAAACCCAGCACGTGCGCAGCATCATATACAACCTTAGCGCCTACTGAATGCGCTACTTCACTTAATTCTTTGAGTGGATGAGGAAATAAATAGAGAGAGCCGCCCATAACAATGAAATCGGGTTTTATATTCTCAATAAGCTTCGCGGCTTTATCCACATCAATATTCATATTTTCTTTATCAAAAGGCATCTCAATATGTTGTATACCTAATGCTCCTAATGTACCAAATTTCGTGTGGCTTACATGCGCACCTGCTTGAACCGGTGCTACAACAGCTTTTCCCCCTGGGGGAGCAAGGGTCCTAAAAGTAGCAGCATTAGCCACGGTACCACTTATGGGTCTCAGATCAACGTGTTTTACCCTAAATAACTTACTCATAAGCTCCGCCGCAAATTCCTCTATATCATCAACATATGGAAGACCCTGATAATATCTTTTTCTAGGTTTTCCCTCAGCATATCTGTGCATCATATCTGTGAAGTATACAGCTTCAGCCAGTGGGCTCATAACATTCTCGCTTGGGATAAGATTCAGGGTCTCCGTGCTTCTCCACTTATTATGTCTACCTGTGATCTCAATGATTCTCTGAAGCTCAGGAGGTAATTTCTGCATAAACCACTACCTCAACTAAATATTACTAACCTCGGAATATATAGGTAATGCTTTTTATAGCAAAATTAATTTTTTGGACAAATATTTTTGAAAAGGTCTAGAAATGTTGAGAAGATATAGAGCGGATTTGTTTCAAGAATTATCTGAGCCATTAGCTTGGTTAATTGGAATATTTCTCTTAATAAATGTCTTCGGAGGTATCTACTATATAAAAACAGATCTTATGTCAGGTATCGCTATCTCAATAGCTATTTTAGTAGGTTTCGTGTTTCATGAATTGGCTCATAGAACAGTCGCTAACAAACTAGGTTGTAACTCAAGATTTTCTATAGATGCTTTCTCGGTATTAATAACATCTATTATAGCACTATTACAAAATGTGCTTCTAGTAACCACATCTCGAGGATTACCATTCATAATAGCTCTCCCGGGTTTTGTTATGAGCTACTGTTTTAACTTGAGAAAAGATCTTGAAGGCGTCATAGCATTTGCCGGACCAGCAACGAATATATTGATATCTATAATATCACTACTCATAGCCTCGTTCGTACCTTCAGTGCGCTACTTAGGAGAATTTATATCTCGTATTAACTCTATGTTGGCTCTATTTAATCTATTACCAATACATCCTCTCGATGGATATAAAGTTATTAGATGGAATATATTTATTTGGACAATTTCTCTGATGATCACACTAGTTCTACTGATAGCGTGAGTCTCCAATAATTCAACAACTAATTTTTGCGGTAATAATTCTTTTTAAAGTCTTACATATTATAGATATTGGAGGCGGTGGCGGAGAGAGCCCCCGTGACCGGGGTTCGAATCCCCGCCCGGCTATTTAATCCCTCTTAACAACAAGTAATCTTATGATCTCATTATTATTGTCTCCATATACAACGCTTAGACCATAATGTCTGAGGTACTTAATGATATCATTGATCATATAATGCTCGTCAATACTTATCTCTAGAATTATTTTTTCATTACTTTGAATTGAGGATATAATTTGTGGGAGAATTGTTCTGTAATTTGTTTTTGATAACATGTATCTCTTAATCAATTAATGTCCTCAAATTTAATCACTATAAATCCTTAATATAAGCAGATCCCTACGGATTAGCTAATAAAGTGAGGTCAGGATTTCTACAACAAATCTTTTATTAAGCTTAGAAGTCTCGACACCTCATCTTCTCTTAAACCCTTAGCTAAACCTATTCTAGAATTCTTGTACAGCTCCACCATAATATTCTCTCGAGACAGTATATATCTAAAAGTATCCTCGTTAATTGTCGCATTAATTATTGAAGAGATCTTCTCTAGATCTTCTTTTAAGAGTTTTTTTGGAAGTCTTATTTGATAAATATTCTCCTTAGCGCATTTCCTAACAATCTGTCTAGGCATTACTTTACCTATAAATTCTGTCTCTCTCAATGAGCATACAGGACATCTAGGATTTCTGTAAACAACTAGTGATCCAAGTTCTAGTTTTCTTAGATCTATATAATGAATCTTTGAATCTACTTTTCTGCCAAGTATGATATCTAAGGCTATTCTCGAGGCTATGGAAGCCGTGGCTACAACCGTGAGAACTGAGACACCTATTACGTTACATGGATCACTTTCTGGCCCGGCAAGAACACTTCGAGAGTCATATATGCATCTTAGACATGCTGTTTCACCGGGTATGACAGGCATAACTACTCCATAAAATCCCTCTACCGCAGAATATACGTAGGGTTTATTAGATAGAATAGCTGCCTCATTAGCTATAAACCTCGATCTCATGTTATCTAAACCATCCATGACTAGATCTACATCTCTCAATAGATCTAGTGCATTATCAACATCAAAAGAATCTATTATGTATTCAATATCTACATCAGGAAAAATCTCCTTTAAGGCTCTAGCTACTGCGTATGCTTTAGGTGTCCGCTCCCGAGTATCACTATATTTATATGCCAGCGTTCTTGGTAAGTTAGATAACTCAACTTCATCGGGATCTAGTATCTTTATTTTCCTGACACCAGTTCTAGCCATGAAGATAGATATTGCTGAGCCTAAAGCTCCCGCACCTACCACGAGAATACTACTCCTCATAATTTTCCTCTGATTCTCGATCCCAAAATCTCTCATGATTATCTGTCTAGAAAACATCTCCATGTACTCTAACAGATCTTTTTCACTCAACTTTTCTTAACCCTCTAGGCAATTACTTGATAAACTGGGTCAGGGTCGCTCCACCTCAATCATCAATCAGCGAAGTCTCTCTCTTCATCCCATAAATTTATTCCGGAATGAAATTATTTAAAGGTAGCATAATAGTATATTGTGGCATATTATCATATATGCGCTACGAGATTAGTAGAGAGAATGGCTAACATATGCGAGATCTGCTGGGAAAAACCTCCAGTAGCGAGATGCAGACTATGTAAAAGATATGTTTGCAAAGATCATTTTCTGGAAGAGAAGTCCCTATGTGTATTATGTAGCGAGACTCTATGTAGAGTATGTGGAAAAAATCTTGCTATCACTACCTGCCCATCCTGTGGAAGACTCGTTTGCCATTCATGCATAATAGATCGGGAAGGATTCAGGATCTGTTATATGTGTAAAGTCGGAGGTAAAGACGTGATCTTTAGAACAGCTCTAAGAACATATACACGTACGAGAATGAGTAAATAATCTATTCCACAGTAACTGTCTTAGCAAGATTTCTTGGTTTATCAGGATCGTATCCTCGCTCAATAGCTAAATGATAAGCCAAGAGTTGATAAGGCACTACATAGAGTATTGAGGCATTTATTTCGTGAAGCTTAGGTAGCTTAAATACATAGTGAGATAATCTATGAACTCTCTCAAAATCTCTAGGAGCTACAGAGATTATGTAAGCTCCTCTAGCTCTCATCTCCTCAATATTTCCTAGAATAAGTTCCATACCTTCTTCTTTATCAAAAACCGTGAAGAAAACAGGAAAATCCTTCTCGACTAAAGCTATCGGACCATGCTTACTCTCTCCCGCTGGATAAGCCTCTGCGTGAATATATGAAATCTCTTTAATCTTTAACGCGCCCTCAAGAGACACAGGGTAAGAAATGTCTCTTCCCAAGATATACATACTATTCTTATTCTTCAATCTCCCCACCAGTTCTCTAGCATCTGAATCTATGTTCCTTAACACACTACTCATTATATGAGGTATAGTGATTAACTCCTTCAGATATCTACTCGCCTTAGCACTATCATATTTCTCAAGTAGTTTATAAACTAAATAGAGACCTACTGCTACTTGTGTCGTGAAGGTCTTTGTCGCTGCAACACCTATCTCAGGACCTGCTCTCATGTATATTCTGTAATCAGATTCTCTGGGAATAGTGCTATCTATAACATTAGATATAGCTAGTACAGTAGCTCCTCTACTTTTCGCAATTCTAATTGCCTTGAGAGTATCTATTGTCTCACCGCTTTGACTAATAGCTATTAATAGATCTTTCTCATTAAATACTTTCTTATATAATTCCGCTTCACTTGATATAAAAGCTACTGAGAGAAGTCCTAAATATCTCTTCAGAGCATAATCAAGCACTAAACCCGCGTGATAAGAAGAACCCGCGCCTGTGATAAATATTCTATTACTTCTATTAAATAGATCTAGTATATCTCTGATCTGATCGGAGATCCCTGCGAGAGATTGCTCTATAGAGTAAGGTTGCTCATATATCTCTTTCAGCATATAGTGACTATAACCTCCTCTCTCAACATCCTTAAGATCCCACTCAACGAAACGAATTCTCTTTCTTATATCAATTATTTCACCATTGATATTCTCTATATACACTTCACCTGGTGTTAAGTAACCATATTCTCCGTCTTCAAGAACAATAATTCTTTTCGTGTAATCAATGATCGCTGGTATATCACTCGAGATCACATTAAAACCGTCGCCTAAACCAATTATCAGCGGTGAAACATGCCTAGCGAAGTATATTCTCCCGGGCTCTCTGCAGTATAGTATCGCTAGAGCATATGTCCCTGTGATAGTCTTAAGGAGTTCTCTGAGGGCTCTAAGCATATTTCCATTAAAAGTATCCAAGTACTTCTCTAAGAGATGAGCCACTAATTCTGTATCAGTTTCACTAATTATTCTGTGTCCCTCGTTTTCAAGAGATCTTCTTAAGATATCGTAGTTCTGTATAACTCCATTATGGACAACTGCTATACATCCACTGCAATCAGTATGTGGATGAGCATTTACATCATTAACTGAGCCGTGAGTAGCCCATCTCGTATGACCGATTCCACATAATCCATCATATTTTTCAAAACCTAGTCTCTCGTAGAGATCATCGATTTTTCCTTTAGCCTTAGAAATAAGTATTTTATTATCTCTATCAAGTACTGCAAAACCAACTGAGTCGTAGCCTCTATACTCTAATCTCTTTAGTGATCTCCCTATTAAAAAACCTATATTTCTACCTAGAAGACCATAGCTCCTCTGAGTAATCCCTATGATTCCGCACAATTTTTCACGCAGTAATAATATGAGTTTTCTAAATTATTAAAAATTTATTTACTATTAAAAATTGATGTTTGGACCTAAGAGAAGCTCTAGTAAGAAAATTATTTTATGCGATAAATAATTTAACTAGGATACTTGATATGGGAAAGATCAGGGTTTTCGGGATAGGACATGGAACAGTTCTCTCTTCGCTAATTAAAGCTGTTGAGCTTTTTAAAAATAAGAAGTTAGAAGGATTATGGCATGACAAGATCGGGGGGTACGGTGTTGAGGATATAGAAGTAATAGGTTTATCTGATATAAATTGTGAAAAGATTCGTGATAACAGATTTTATGCCATTCCGGGCTTATTACTCGATGATATAGCTATATTGAGAGACTATTTAGGCTCACTGTGCACATCTGACCCTGAGAGTTTTAAAAGAGAGTTGAGGAAGACAGAACCAGATATAGTGCTTTTAGCGATTAATAGCGGTGAAGAGAGAACATCTAGAAAATATGCTGAAATATCCATGGAACTAAATATATCCTTTATTAATACAACGCCCGAGATCATAGCTAGGGATCAAAAATTATTTAATGGTTTCATAGAGAGAGATATAATTCTAGTAGGTGATGACTTATTGAGCAGTATAGGTGGAACTATGATTCATAAGAGTGTAGCAGAATTTTTCTCAAGGAGAAACCTAAGGATCTTGAGAAGCTATCAATTAGATATTTCAGGTACTTTAGAGACTCTTGTTACAAGTGATGAAAATATAAGAATGAAGAAGAGAGAGGTCAAAAGTCGATCAATAGGAATTGAAGGTGTAGAAAAAATAACTGCAGGAACAACTGATTATGTCCCCTTCTTAGAGGATCAAAGGATCAGTCATATTTATATGGAGATCCTAGGACCACTAAACAAGATCTATAGGATCGAGATTAAATATTGGAGTTATGATGGATCGAGTTCGGTGAATACTGTTCTAGACACTATTAGAGCCATAGCGTATAGCGTGAGGGAGTATGGGGGAGACAAAGAGCTCCTTAGAAAATATGCTGAGATAATATCAGCTTATGGTTTTAAAGCACCACCAAGACTTATTAAATACAGTGAGGCTCTCGAGTTATTTGAGAAGATCTTTGCTAGAAGAGATATAGTGGCGTAGGTGAATTGAGGTGAGTATAAGAACAGCGATATTTGGGTTGGGTAATATAGCATCAGCACTAATACAGATAGTTCACAAAGCTAAGAGAGGGGAGAGAATCGAGGGTTTAATGAGTGAGTATATAGGTAAATACTCCGTGGCAGACATTGAGTTTGTTGCTGCATTTGATGTCTCAGAGAACAAGATCGGGAAAGATATCTCAGAAGCCATATTTGAGTACCCTAATATATTTCCGAAGATCATTGATCTTGAGCCTTTAGGCGTGAAGGTTTCCCCGGGTCCTGTTCTAGATGGTGTGGCACCTCACATGAGAGAGATCTTTAGACCTCATAACATGAAGATAGATCTTGACTTTGTTGTCAGGACTCTTAGAGAGAATAATGTTGAAATAGCTATTAATCTACTACCTGTTGGAGCAGAAGAGGCGACAAGATTATATGCGGAAGCATGCTATAGGGCTGGTGTAGCTTTTATTAATGCGATCCCTGTCTTCATAGCTAGTGATAGAGAAAGAAAATGGCATAGAAAATTTAAAGAGGCTATGCTTCCTCTGCTAGGAGACGATATCAAAGGGCAAGTAGGTGCTACTATACTTCACAGAACCCTAGTGAGACTTCTTCATATGAGAGGTGTTAAGGTCGAGGAAACATATCAGGTTAATATCGGTGGAAACACCGATTTCCTCAATATGATGATCGAGGAGAGATTATATTCTAAGAGAATTAGCAAAACTGAGGCTGTCACCTCAATATTGCCATATGGAAAGAAACTTGAGGAAAGTAAAAAAGTTAGGATAGGTCCTAGCGACTACATTGATTTTCTAGGCAACACTAAGATAGCCTATATATATGTGAAGGGATCATCTTTAGGAGGCTTTCCAGTCACTATTGAGGTTAAGCTGTCTGTTGATGATAAGTCAATGGCTACAGCAATATTAATAGACGCTATTAGAGTAGCGAAATTAGCCCTTGATAGAGGACACGGCGGGGTTATTGCTGGACCCAGCGCATTTTTATTTAAACATCCACCTCATCAAGCACCAGATGATGAGACAGCCTACTACTGGTTTACTCGGTATATAATGACTGGAGAAGATATATATTTTGATTAATCTTGTTCTTTAAGACAATAAGATATGAGTATCTTTCCTCAATTACAAATAGGTATTATCTTTATAATTTTTATACTTGTTTAGGAAGATACTTAGAAGGATGTGTTATGAGTGAGAGTTCAGGTGTTATGAGAAGAGTTATTAGAATTGGTGAGAAAAGCATGGGTATCACTATACCTAGAGAGTGGCTTGATGCATTAGGAATAGATATAGGTTCTCTTGTGAAGCTAAGTATTGTAGGTAATAACATTATTATCTCACCGGTTTCAGAGACTGCGGCTGTGGTCAGGGAAATATCCTTAGATACCAGAGAGGATCTTGATACATCAGATAAGCTATCGAAAGTAATTATTGCTTCGTATCTCGAGGGTCTAGACAAAATAGTTTCTCTCGGCGACAGAATGATTATTAGGAAAGCTTTTAACGAGATCTTCAGTAAACTACCAGGTATAGTTCTATTTGAGAGTGGTAAAGAGCTAGAGTTTAGAATATCAGTTGACGAAAACATCATGAATGTTGAATCTATAATAAAGACTATGGCTAGTAGCTCTCTTATGATGTTTGATTTAATAGATAAATACTTTGAGACAAAAGATAGATCCTATCTAGATCAATTATTTGCTCTAGACGATGATCTAGATAGACTTCATTTCATGGGCATAAGACTAATCAAAAGATCATATCTTATGAATCCCTCGGACGCCGGCGATCTATTAATAGCGATTAAATCACTTGAGCATGTAGGGGACTCTCTAGATAGAAGTGCCAGAATGCTACAGAGGATAGAGATAAATGAGAAATGTATCTCAACAGCGGTGGAAATGCTGAAGAATACGAGAAGTTACTATGAGAGCTCATTGGATTCATACTATAAAAAAGATGTGTCGCGGGCAATTACTATTCTTAATGAAAGACCTGTTTACATGGATAAATTAATTGATCTAGTAACTAAAACATCTTGCGCGAGTGAGTTATCAGGAATACTTCATGAGGCTCTTAATATAATAAGTATCTCGGCGGAGATATCTGAGCTTACTGTGAGTAAATTTATCAGAGATAAATTATCCAAAAAACAATCAAATAAATAAATGCTTTCTAAGGTATATACGCTATAACCTCTATCTCAATTGGAGCATCTCTCGGCAGAGACTTTACCTCAACAACTGTTCTCGCAGGATAAGGTTCTTTGAAGTATCTCTCATATATCTCATTAAACTCTTGGAATCTGCTAAGATCTGTTAGATACACAGTAACCTTTACTACGTTATCATAAGAAGCACCTATGCTCTTGAGTATCTCCCCGATGTTAATCATAACAGTTTCTACGGCTTTTGAGAAAGGTTCCTTAATCAATTGATTTGTTGATGGATCAATTGGAATCTGGCCAGACACGAAAACCAGATCCTTGTATCTAATAGCTTGACTATATGGACCTACGGGTTTCGGAGCTTTATCACTCTTAATCTCAATTTTTATTTTAAACACCCGAGGTAATATTAAAGAGATGTCTTATTAACTCTATGATAAAGAAAATAATTGGTGAAGATAAAATCTATCTAACCCTCGACCAGGCACAGATCAATAGAAAATATAGGGTTGTTTCAGTCTCCGCCGGGAGAGGGTTGACAGAGAGAATATATGAGATGGGTCTACTACCAAATACAGATATAGTTATAATTAGTAGATCTGGTGGACATGTTATTGTTCTTGTGAAAGGTGTTTCCGTAGCATTGAGCAGAGGCATAGCTAAGAAAATTTTTGTTGAAGAATTAGGGAGTACAGAAGCAGTTAGATCACCATAATCATGATCACTAATAGAATACCCTTATATAACATTCGATAACTTTTAGGAATTCCTAAAACTTATATTTTCATAGAGATAAGATAGTATAAGGTGGTAGAGATAGTCTCATCATTGCGGAAGCATGCTAGAGCAGAGATATTAGGAGTACGAGAAGAAGCCGATCTCATTGTAGCTTTGGCGGGAGCTATGAACACTGGTAAATCATCACTTTTCAATATCTTAACAGGAGCATCAACAAAAGTGTCTAACTGGCCCGGTACAACAGTTTCTGTAAAAAGAGGCTACAGAAGATCTCATGGAAAAACTATTTTATTCGTAGATATGCCTGGTATTAGAGGATACTATGGGGCTACTTTAGAAGAGAGCGTAGCTAAAAGGTATCTTTTGCATGAGAAATATGATGTTATCGTAGCACTAGGAGACTATGTTGCACCAGAGAAATCTTTGTATATTAATTTATTAATCGCCGAACTCTTTCCAAGAACAATATTTGTTTTTAATAAGGTTGATAAAATATCTATTAAAGAAGCAAAGGATTTCGAAAATTATCTATATAACCGCTTAGGTGTAAAAACAATCTCCGTATCTGCTATAAGAGAAACTGGCGTCAAAGAATTGGAGAAGACAATACTAGAATTAGGTAGTGACAAGAGATCTTTGTACTGCACTAGCATAAAGATAGATTATAGAGACCTGGAACAATATATAGAGGATATAATTAAGATTTTATCAAATTATCATATAGATCAATGTAAGACCTCTCTCAGAGGATTAGCAGTTAATTATTTAGCAGGAGACTTTGATGTAGAAAATTACCTAAGTAGTTTATTAAGTGAGACAGACATGAATAAAATAGCGTCTATCAGAGAAAAAGCTCGCGAAAATCTTAAGATGAATCTAGCAGATTACATAATTATTAGAAGATATGAATTCGTAGAGTCCTTGCTCAAATCCTCTCCTCTTAAAAAGATCTTTGAAACAACATACTATAGAAGAAGTTGGGTAGATAAAATCATAGAAATACCCTTAGGAGGAGTACTGATTGCATTAGGCATATTATTCTTATTATTCTCGACTATATTCATATTAAACACAGGTTTTCCACTCACCACAATATTCTCGATGCTAGGTCTCGAAGAAATATCCACGATTTTAGAGACCTATTCTTTATCTGGTCTTTTATCAGCTTTAATAGGATTCGTTTCTGACCTAATCAGATCAGGTTTAACCAGTGCTCCGGAACCACTAGTGAGTTTATTGACAGACGGTATTCTAGGAGGTGTTGGAGCAGTAATTACCTTCATACCACTAATATTTCTAGTAAGCCTAGGATTTGCTGTATTAGAGGACAGTGGTATAGCGACTAGAGTAGCTGTAGGTCTCCATAGAGGTCTCTCAAGATTTGGTTTCTCTGGTAGATATGTCTATCCGATACTAGTAGCGTTAGGGTGTAACGTGCCAGCTGTTATGTTATCGAGAGGAGCTTTATCAAGTGGAGAGAGATTAGCACAGATTCTATCAGTACCTTTCATCCCGTGTCAAGCCAGATTAATTGTTATGTTAGCATTTGCTCAAGCAATATTTCCTGATAGACCTCTTGAGCAAGCCTTATTAGTTCTCTTAATTTATGTCATTGGTATAACAATTTCTATTATATCAGGAGCAGTTACAAGAAGATTATTTATTCGCGAGAGATATGAGCCTGAACTTTTATTAGAGCTTCCAGAGGTTCATAGACCCTATGCTAAGGTTGTGGGATGGATTAGTTGGAGCTATACTAAAGAATTCATTATTAAAGCTGGAATAATCATCTTCTTGCTAAGTATATTCGTGTGGTTCCTAAGCTATTATGGCCCAAGTGGCTACGTGGGCAATAAATTTGAAGAGAGCTACGGATATTTAATAGGATCATATATAGCACCTCTCCTATCTCCGCTGAACATAGATCCTCAAAAAGCACCCTATATAGGTTTTGCATTACTTCAGGGATTCGTAGCTAAAGAAGGACTATTATCAGGTATAACTATAATGACGGGTATAGAGAGTCCTGTAGAGGCTGTCGGGAGCTTAGGTCTCACAACTGCACAAATGATCTCTTTATTAATCTTCATGATGTTATACGTTCCTTGCCTAGCCACTCTCTCAGTAATATATCAAGAGACGCGTAGTTTAAAATGGACACTACTAGCAATACTCTATATGGTCTCTATCGCCCTACTAATTAGTTTAGCAGTATACTATACATTATCACTTATATAAATAAGTCTTCAAGGATTTCTCCTATGAATAAAGAGGATCTTTATACTGAGGCTCTTCAATTGCTAAAATTAATCAAAGAAAAATTTGGGGAAGACACAAAATTTACAATAAATGATTTAAGAACTCAGATAAATAAGGATTCTTTGAGAATCAGGATTTTATTGGCTATGCTGATTGAGAAAGGATACATCGAGGAGATAGTAGAAAACGTAGATCTTGACGCTACTAATAATATGTGTAGTCTATGCATGAAATGCCCCTTCAGAAAATTCTGTCCTATAAATAAGATATCGAGGGAAATTATAGTAAACTTAAGATCAAATAAAATAATTTTTTATAGATTGCGAAGAAAAGTTATTATTCCTGACCACTCTTAAGTGACTTTCTTAGTAAAACAGCTAAGTCAATTACTTCAATATTGTAATTTGGTGCCTCCGCTCTTAACATCGTATTACATATAGGGCACGCCGTAATTATGGCCTCAGCTCCTGTCTTCTTTGCTTCCTCTATTCGTAATTTACTTATTCTAACCCCTCTCTTAATCTCAAATAATACATGTCCTCCTCCACCACCGCAACAGAAGCTTTTCTCTCTACTTCTAGGCATTTCCACGAGTCTGATCCCTTTGATACTCTTTATTACTTCTCTAGGCTCATCATAGATCCCATTCCATCTACCTAAGTAGCAAGGATCGTGATAAGTAACTTTTTTCTCTGATATTTCGCCCGGTGCAATTAACTTTTTATCAAGTAATTCTTTGAGTAGTTGTGAGTGATGTATAATTTCCTTATCAATAGAGAATCCTATACTGGGATAATCTCTCTTGAAGATCGTGTATCCATGTGGACATGATACTAGTAGTCTCTTAAACTTATATCTTAATAATTTCTCGTAGTTACCTTTAGCTATTTCGTAGAAGCTTACCTCGTCCCCTATTCTTCTCACGGGCTCTCCACAACATGTTTCCTCGAGTAAGACTGCCACGCTAAGACCTACTTGCTTAAGTATCTCGAGAAGACTCTCAGCTATAATTCTTAGATTAGGATCATAACTAGTGTTACAACCAATCCAATATAAAATATCGTACTCTTTATCCTCAGAAGCTATCTCCACCAAACCTCTGTTGACAAGAGCCTTGATCCATTCTTCTCTCTCAATAGGATTATACGCGTATGGATTACCTACTCTAAGTGTATTATATGATATACTCAGGACCTCGTCTGGGATCTCTTTACCAACGAAGAATAATCCTCTTCTCAAATCAGCTATAGTATTAACGTGATCTATTAGAACAGGACAAGCATTTACACAAGCTCCACAAGTTACACAGGACCACACAATCTCGGGCTCTATAATCGCGGGTATAATCTCTCTGTTCCACTGATTCGTTTCCATAGCATTTCTCATTTTGATCATTAGATTCATTGGTGAGAGAAGTTTACCGCTTAGATTAGCTGGACACTGATTATGACATCTAGCACATCTTATGCATGCCAAGTAATTCAATCTTTGAAGCCAGCCAGTGTCTCTTAGCTCAATAACACCTATTCTTTTTCCGCTCTCGATAATCTTATCAATGTCTTTTATAGGACTAAAACTTTTCTCTATAGAAAGCTTATCCTCGGAGAATATCACATTCAGAGATGATACAACTATATGAGATAGTTTACTATACATAATCACAGCTAAGGAAATCATTACAATTGATAAATGAAATACCCACAAAGATCTGTATAATAGAACTAAATTATCATAACCCAAATCCGGTATTAAGTAAGAGAATATTAGTCCACCAATATTGTAAGGCCCGATCCAGGGAGCTCTGTAAATTAAATAATCAATTGCATCGAGTAAAAAACCTGTTAAAATTATAACTATTAAGAGAATAAGGATCACTGTATCCTCTTTGTAATTTGGTAGATCCCTTGTTAATTTAAAAAGTCTTCTAATGAGAGCCATAACTAATCCTGCTAAAGCTACGAGACCACCTAAGTCAGCTACTAATTTATAGACCATGTAAGATAAATCAGTTAATAATGCTCTTCCAGTATACGTGTAGACGTAGTAGTCTATAGCTCGTATTATTGTAGCTATTAATAGTATTGTGAATCCATAGAAGATCATTGCATGCATTAAACCAGGGTATTTCTCCCGAAGAATTCTTCTCTGAAGAAGCACGTATTGCGCTACTCTATGTAGTTTTTTTACATAATTATTTGTTAAGAGCATCATCTTAATATCGTAGCCTTTAAAAAAGGATCTGTAATAACTATAGAGAGAAAATAATATGATTGCTATGACTAAGAACATCTCTATATACACTAGAGACTTTAAGTCTTCTACAAATAGATAGTGGCAAAAACTTCTAGATACACAATTAGACGTTAGAGAATTCAGAGAAAGCACCATAAATTATTTAACTAGTTTGCTTATAATCGTTAGTCAAATGATCTCCTGTATTTATTAACTTTGTAACCAATACTTTAATCACATGCAATATGTAGGAGATGTATTTAATGGCGTATGTATCGGGAATTGAAGGAAATTCTTATAAAATAAACAAGTTAAGAGAGGGATTAGAGAACATAGTTGTTGTGGGGAGAGTGCTAGAATCTACTCAACCAAGAACTATTCAGACTAAAAAAGGAGTTAGAACCATAAGCACAGCTGTTATTGGGGATGAAACAGGTAGAGTAAAACTGACTTTATGGGGGAGATTAGCAGGTGCTTTAAAGGTAGGTGATGTTATCAAAGTGAGCAATGCGTGGACAACATCGTATAAGGGAGAAGTTCAATTAAATGCTGGATCCAAATCCTCTATAGAGGTGATTAAAGAATCTGAGAACTTTCCGAAAGAAGACGAGATCCCTGAAAACAGACCTAAAGCCTTTGAGGAAGGTAGATACGGCGAGAGAAGAGGATTTAGAAGTAAGCGAGGGTTTAGAAGATCGCGAGGAGAGGAAGAATGATAGAATCAACTTCTAAATATATACATCAGGGAGATTTCCTAGGTAGTGATGGAGAGAACTTCTTGGTTGCTTTATCAGAGCAGGAGATATATTCATTAGATGCAGCAACATACTATGTATGGTCTCTATGTGATGGAGAGAATAGTGTAGAAGATATAATTAATAATATCTCGGTGAACTTTAATCTGGACAAGAACGAGATCGAAGAGCCAATAAAGAACATTATCAAAGCATTACTAGATGCTAAATTACTAAAAGAACTATAGGAGGAATTAGGAATAAATAATAAAGTGGCTGATAGCATCTACTATATTTTAAAATAATTTTTTTCTCAAAACTATATTGAGTAATATAATGAAGGTTTTAGTCACAGGTGGAGCTGGTTTCATAGGTAGTCATATAGTAGATAAGCTACTAGATCTAGGCTACCGTGTTTACGTAATAGATAACTTATCCTCTGGCCGTATTGAATATATTGAGAAATGCTTAAATGATCCCAACTGTCGATTTAGAAAATGTGATATCAAAGAACCTATGTGTTTAAATGAGTTAGACAACGTAGACATAATATACCATTTAGCCGCAAACCCCGACGTTAGGTCGTCTTATTATGAGCCTGACGTTAATTATTATGAAAATGTTTACGCTACCTTCAGAGTTCTTGAATTTGCTAGAAAAAGAAATGTTATGAGATTAATATTTGCAAGTAGTAGCACTGTTTATGGAGACGCTGAGAAAATACCGACCCCAGAGGAGCATCCTATAAGACCAATAAGTATATATGGTGGATGTAAGGCTGCTAGCGAAGCACTAATTATTAGCTACGCAAATTCACACAAGATAAGATCCATAATAGTTAGATTAGCCAACATAATCGGTCCCCGAAGCACACATGGTGTAATATATGATTTTATCAAGAAGCTGAGGAGAGATCCTAGCACCTTAGAGATTTTAGGAGATGGAAATCAGAAAAAAAGTTATCTATATATAGATGATACAGTAGATGCTTTTTTGAAATTAGCTAGTTATATGGATGATATGGAGGGAATGTACGATATATTTAATGTAGGAAATGAGGACTGGCTCACAGTAAATGAGATTGCTGATTTGGTCATCGAGAAAATGGGTTTGAGGGATGTTAAGAAGATCTATCGACCTGCTACAATTGATGGTAGAGGATGGATTGGGGACGTGAAATTTATGTTATTAGATATCTCAAAGATTAAGAGAAGAATTGGTTGGAAACCTTCAATTAATAGTAGAAAAGCTGTTGAATTAACAACAGAGTATCTCTTGAAACAATTATAAATAAACACAATACTGTATATTGAAGAAAAATTTAATTATTTATTTCTTCAAGAGCTCTTTCACTTTCTTTGTGAAGATTGGTAGAAACTCGTAAAGATCTCCAACAATACCGTAGTCGGCATTCTTAAATATTGGTGCATTAGGATCCTTGTTAACAGCCACAACCACTCTTGAATCAATTATACCAGCTATGTGCTGGGGCTGACCTGATATACCTAATGCTAGATATAGCTTAGGCTTAACTTTTTTACCAGATAACCCCACCCAATGCTCCTCAGGTAGCCACTTGAGATCTGCTGCTATGGGTCTTGAGCAACCTACTTGACCACCTAATACCTCTGCCAACTCAAAAACAGCCTTTAGATCTGTTTCTGATTTAAATCCTCTTCCAACGGACACTATTATATCAGCTTCTTCTAATCTAACTGCTGCCGCCTTCTTAGGTTTTCTATCAATAATTTTCACCTTAGGCTGAATAATTATTTCAATTGGCTCTATAATAGTTTTTGTATCGGAGATCTTAGTGGGCGAAGATCTTCCTAATCCTATTAATATGAAAGCTTTTTTAATTAATTTCTCTAGAGACCTTACTCTACCAGCCATTATACTTCTTATAAAAATCACAGATCCCTCTGAGAAATCTATTGAGGTAACATCTGGTATGACAGGGATCTTTAATTTCTGAGAGACGTATCCTGCAACTTCTTTATAGAGTTTCGTTGAGAAAGTAACAATAAGATCATAATTTTCTCTGTCGTATAGTTTGACTATTGCCTCTGAAATCTCCTCGTAAGTATCTAAACGTTCTTTATTTGAGACGTAAAATACTCTTCTGTACCCTATATTCTCCAGCTTAGATAATGTACTTTCAGCATATCCTCTCAGTAGAGCATCAGAATATCCTCCAGGGGATCTACTGATTATTTGATGTATTATACCACTTAAGTCATTTACTTCTTTTTCATCTCCCACAACAAGAATCTTGATCTCTTTCATTTTTCTCACCTAGGTGTTAGGATCCCTTCCGAGATTAAGTACTCGATTAATTTTGATACTTTCTCATTCATGTCCTTGCCCTCAATAATTAATCCTTTTCTAGAGACTTTTACCCCCTCATAATTCTTCTCCACTAATTGTTCAACGGATGTTATCCCAAGATCCTGTAGTTTATAGATTTTTAATGGTTTCTTCATGGCAGCCCTAATCTGCATTAATGTTGGTAGCTTGGGTGTGTTAATTTCCCTAGTGACAGAAATCACTGCAGGTAAAGAGACTTCAGCAATCTCTAAATAATTCTCTAGATCTCTCTCAACAACTAATTTATTATCTTTATAGTCAATTTTTCTAGCAAAACCTATGTAGGGAAGATCTAGTTCAGAAGCTACTCTAGCTGGCACTTGAGAAGTGAAGTTATCAACTGTGGCCTCACCAGCTAATACAAGTTTTACGTCTCCTATTCTTCTGATGACTTCAGCAATTATCTTAGCTGTGTAGTAACTATCTAGATCTACTATTTTCTCATCAGCTACTAGAATCGCTTCATCTGCTCCCAGAGCTAATATTTCTCTTAATAGATTCTGTGCCTCCTGTAATCTCTTGCTATAAGGTCCCCACGTAAGTACTGATATTGAAATTACCTTATCAAAGCCGTATTGTCTTATTCTATTAGCCTCCTCTAGAGCGTTTCGATCTATGTCACTAATCTTGAGAGGGATATCACTGAGTAAAGGCTTATTTGTTGAGGGATCAAATCTCATTTGACCAGTATCAATTGCTAATTTAACTAATACCGCAATAGAACTCAAAGAATATACCCCTCTAGTATTTTGGCTTAAATTTATTTAAAGAATATAACTTATGTTATTTAATGAGGTATACTAGATGGTTCTCAGAGAATTAGGCGTTGAGCTCCCGATTCTGCCAACAACTGTTATAGGTAGCTACCCTAGACCTAAGTGGCTTAGACATATTATTAGACTATATAGAGCAGGGAGAGTAGACGAGAAAGTACTCCAAGAATCTTTTGATGATGCTGTTTATGCCGTGGTTAGGGAGCAGGAGGAGGCTGGAGTAGATATACCTAGTGATGGTGAGATGAGAAGAGATGAGATGGTTGAGTATTTCGCTGAGAGGATTAAGGGTTTCAAATTCTATGGTCCCGTGAGAGTTTGGGGAAATAATTTCTTTAATAAACCTGCCGTCGTTTCTAAACTAGAGTACGAGAAACCTATTGTAGTTAATGAGTATTTGTTCCTAAGAAAAGTAAGTACTAGAAAAGTTGTTAAAGTAACTATAACAGGACCTTACACAATAGCTGACTGGAGTTATAACGAGTATTACTCATCTAAGGAGGAGTTAGCTTTTGAATTAGCAAAAATAATTAATAGAGAGATAATCGAGTTAGAGAAAGCTGGAGCATTATTTATCCAGGTAGACGAACCAGCATTAACAACTCATCCAGACGAGATGGAGTGGGCTGTTGAGGCTATAAATGAAGTTACTAGAGGTGTGAATATTAAGCTTGGTCTGCACGTTTGCTATAGTAACTATGAGCTATTATCTAAGTATTTTGATAAACTAAACTTTAGTCAATTTGCTCTCGAGTTTGCTAATAGAGGTTTCAGAGATCTCGAAGTTCTGAAGAGATTAGGTGATAAAGAAATAGGTTTTGGTGTTATAGATGTTCACTCGAGAAGAATTGAGAGTGTAGATGAGGTTGTGAATGCTTTAAATAAAGTTTTTAGATACGTAGATCCGGAGAGAGTCTACGTGAATCCTGACTGTGGTCTAAAGCTTTTACCTAGAGAAATTGCTAGGGCGAAACTAGAGGTTATGGTTAAAGGAGTTAATATTGTTAGGGAGCAATTAAAAAGAAGAGGATTAGAGAAAATTGTTATGAGAGGATGAACCATGATCCTTAGATCAATTATATTTGGTTCTATGCCTAGAAGTAGGAGGCTAGCCAGAGCAATATCTAGATATCAATCCAATAAAATAGATCTAGGAGCCCTAGAGGATATTTATAGAAAAGATCTTAGAAAATTCCTAGAGTACGTATACACAAGTAATATATATAGATCCAGTGATGGAATGTATCGATGGGACGACCTATTTAATCCACTAGCTAGCTACATGAATTTAGAGGTTGATGGTCTCAGAAGATTCTATGATAACAACTTCTTTTTTAGACAACCCATATTTAATAAACCCATATCCTATGAGGAACCTAAGATAAGTAAAATAATGATAAATGATATGAGAGCCATAGGATTCGGTGATAGATTAGAGAGAGTAAGTCTTACTTTCCCAGGTCCTCTTACATTAATCATGAACTCATTAATAGATGAAAGTTTATACACATCAAAGATAAGAGTTGGGGAAGAATACGTTGATAAAGTACTTATTAAAGAGTTAACTTATGCTTATAGAGAAGGTGTGAGACACGTAGATCTTCATGAGCCAGAGATCGTTTTCTCGAAGCTTACCCCGGAGATTTTAGATCTATACAAGAGAATCGCTGAAAATTTCGGAGGAAACATATGGATTATTGTTTACTTCGGCTATAATAGCGAAAATATTCAATTGCTAAAAAAATTATCTGAGGAAAAGAGAATAATACCTGTCGTAGATCTTGTCTCGACAAAACCTTCTATAGAGAAGGTTATTGAGGATCTAAGAGGGTTAAGAGAGTATGGAATAGGACTTCTTGATAGCAGAAATACCAAGATGGAGAGTTTGAAAGAATTAAGATCTGTTATAGAAAGATTTGAGAAAGAGTCTCGAGATACTGAATATATATACATAACGCATAATACAAATCTGGAGTTCTTACCAGAGAAAATAGCTTTTAGAAAAATTAAATTACTTAGTAGACTACTCTCTTAGTTGCTTTGTTGGGTGCTTATTATAGAAAGAACAAAGAAGAGATCTCTATTAAATAAAATATTTTCTCGTGTAGCAAAACAGATTTTCTTACTATTTCTTAGACCTGTGTATAAAGTGTATGAGTGGAAACTCTATAGAGAAATAAGAAATGGTCCTATGCCTAGACATGTAGCGATAATCCCCGATGGTAATAGACGTTGGGCAAGTATAATGGGTTTTGAAAAGAGTTATGGCCACTTATTTGGCTATAATAAGATGAAGGAGGTTCTTCAATGGCTTAATGATCTAGGGATCAAAGCAGTAACAATATACGCTATGTCTTATGAAAACTGTTTGTATCGATCTCCTGAAGAAAAAGAGAATCTTTTTAACTTAATAAATAAAGGTCTAATTGAACTCGGTGAATACGTGGACAAATACAGAGTGAAGGTTAAGGTTTTAGGTAGACTAGATCTTGTTCCAGAAGAAATTGTTAGAAACGCGAAGTATATTGAGAACAAAAGCTCTGTTTATAACGATAGAATTCTTAACATACTACTCTGCTACGGAGGAAGACAAGAAATTATTGATGCAATAAAAAACCTCTACGAGGATATCATTAAAGGAGTTATAGATATCGAGAAATTAAATGAAGAAACATTATCAAAGTATCTCTACACAGGCTTTATGGGAGATCTACAAGAACCTGACTTAGTAATTAGAACATCTGGTGAAATTAGAATAAGCAATTTTCTTCTTTGGCAATCAGCTTATTCAGAATTGTTTTTCTGCGAGGCGCTCTGGCCTGAGTTCAGAAAAATAGATCTTTACAGAGCTATAAGATCTTTTCAGAGAAGAGAGAGAAGATTTGGTAGGTAGTATCTAAACAGCCTACAGTAGCTATTTGTGTTCTATTTTTTCTTAAACCATTTATCTAAGCCACTGGTCTTAGTCGATGTTTTGATGGCTTTCTCCAGTCTCTCAATATGTTTTTCGACTCTATCTCTTGAAAATTCGTATTCTTCAACTAATATCTCTATTATCTTCGCTGCGTCAGGTTCTCTCCACTCTAGTTTATAGTTAGACGTGGTGGGGGGGTTAAGAAAGAATTTTTTGATCTCCATTGGATCTACTGGAAATGTGGCTTTAGGTAGAAATTTAAGTGCTTTCTCAAGTGAGCCATAAGTCTTTATTATCTGAAGAGCTGTTTTAGGACCTACGCCCTCAACGCCGTCTGGATTATAATCTGTCCCTATTAATATCCCTATATCAATGAGTTGTTCTCGGGATAAACCTAGATTCTTCAAAAGATCATCTAATACTATGAGCTCAGGTAAGAGCTCCACATAAACATCCTTACCAGGTAATTTTCTTTTTCCTGTTATGGTAAGGTTCCTAACTAGTCTAGGTGAACCAAATAATAATGAATCATAATCTTGACTGGCACTAGCCCAAACATCTCCTTTAGCCGCCATATATGCTGCTTGAGCTTCGCCCTCTGATGGTGCCTGCACCCATGGTATACCCATAGCATCTAATAATTTCTTAGATGCTTCAACCATTTCATTGGTTAATTTAGATGTTGCTTGAGCATACTTTCTCATTGCTTCAATATCACCTCTTTCTCTCGCCTCTCTATACTTCTCCTCGGCTTTTTGTTTTTGAATGCTTCTTGATAAGATCTCACTATACTTGATCTCAGGAGGTTTTCCATCGAATACATAAACAGGCTTGATTCCTTCCTCAATTATATTAATTGTTCTATAAAAAAGACCCGATAAGTGACTTGTTACTCTACCCTTACTATCCATCAGAGGAGTTCCATCAGGCTGTCTAATAGCTGATAAAAATTGATATAGTGTGTTGTAAGCGTCTATAGCGATTATCTTACCACTTAACTCCCTTAGATCAGATATTTCCTTAATTACCTTCTCAGGAATAATATCTCTTAGATTAACACCCATAACGTGTATCCAATTAAAATAATCACTATC
This sequence comes from Sulfolobales archaeon, assembly GCA_049970935.1. Taxonomy (GTDB): domain Archaea; phylum Thermoproteota; class Thermoprotei_A; order Sulfolobales; family AG1; genus WYEN01. The sequence continues at coordinate 43,108 of JBMFLZ010000002.1, forward strand.
TGAGATAAATAAAAAATTATTTTTAGAGGATTATACCGTATCGTATAATTAATAACTCGATATTTAAAAAATGTATGGTGACAAATTTTTACTATCAAAGTTCCATTACATGATCTATTAGTAGAACTTGGTGGAGACATGGGTGAGTTCGCAGGTTTTAGAACAGCTATGAGCTACGGTGATCCCTTAGGAGAGCATATGGCAGTCAGAGAGACCCTCGCAGTTTTTGACATAAGTCATATGGGTAGAATTCTTGTTGAAGGAGAATCATCTTTTGAACTTTTGAACAAATTGCTACCAAAGGATCTCTCTAAATCAAAGAATCAAAGAATGTTTGGACCTACAGCTTTTCTTAACGAGAATGGAGGTTTTAAAGATGATGTTATGTTGTATAGATTTGACGAGGATAAGTGGTTAATTGTGTGTAACGCTATTAATCGTGATAAAGTTCTTAGGTGGTTGAATGAGTGGATTCAAAGACTTTCGTATTCAAAGATCTCTGTGAGAGACCTCACACTAGAAAAAGCTATGTTAGCTGTGCAAGGTCCTCAAGCTAAGGATTATATTGCTAAGATAAGAGGTTTAGAAAGTGGTTTATCTTTACAACCACTAGAATTTATCTCTAATGTTTCTACGGAATATGGTTTAGTTGATGTTGTTAGTCGCAGTGGTTGGACTGGTGAAGATGGTTTTGAGATTATTGGGGACCCATCTGTTATTGGGAGAATACTTAAGAGATTCAAGGAATTAGGTGTGAGATTAGCTGGTTTAATTGCTAGAGATACTCTTAGACTAGAGATGGGTTATGTTCTTTATGGAAATGATATTAATGAAGAGATAAATCCGTACGAGGCAAGATACTGGGTATTCGATAAAGAAAAAAGAGACTGCGTAGGGTGCGAAGCATTAAAAGATTTCGCGAGAAAAGGTGTTTCAAGAGTCAGATATGGTATTAGAATGAAAAAAGGTTCTAAAATGATTCCTAGAACAGGTTATGAGATAGTTTATGAGGGAGAGACTATTGGATACGTCACGAGCGGAGGCTATTCACCATATCTTGAGAGAGGTATAGGAATGGGTTATATAAGATCCTCACACGCTTTACCAGGTCTTGACGTAGAAATAAGGTTTAAGAATAGATCTGATGAAGCAAGAATTCTAGATTTCCCACTAATTAAAAAATAATTTAAAAAAGAAGTGAAATGTTATAAGCCTACGTGAATACTATTGGCGGTGATTGTATTGAGTGGTGAAAGTGATTTAATAGTTAAGAATTATAGGATCCCGAGAAACCTTCTCTATACAAAGGATGATGAGTGGATCAGAATAGAAAATGATATAGCTGTTATAGGGATCACAGACTACGCTCAAAAGAAGCTTAAGAACATAATCTCGATAGAACTACCAGATGTAAATAAGAAAGTTTCGAGAGGAGAAGTAATCGCTACAATAGAGAGTGTTAAAGCCGTTGCGGATGTCTATTCACCATTAACAGGTATCATCATAGATGTGAATGAGATATTGAGAGATGCACCAGAAAAAATAAATCACGACCCCTATGGAGAGGGTTGGATAGCTAAAATTAAAATAGAGACTCGAGATGAGATAAAGCATCTCTTAAGCCCCGAAGAATATGCTAAAAAAATAGCTGAGTCAGAGTAGCACCTTTTAGAAAAACTTCTCACTTTATCTGGCTACACAGATAAAAATTCTCTCTTTAAAAATAAAAGAGTTATGGTAGTACAAATATTAAATGGAGCCGCCGTAGCTCAGCTGGTAGAGCGCCGGCCTCGTACGGTTTATTGCGGCTCCGAGTCGCTCAAGAGAGCCGGTGGTCGCGGGTTCAAATCCCGCCGGCGGCTCTATGATACAGAGTAATTTATCACGATCCATAGGTATAAACCCCTGTTAGTTTATTTATTTATGATTACGTTGATCTGTTTGTATTCTCTGATTCTTTCTTCAATTAACCTAACCCAATTAGGAATTCGTATATTACTTATTATTCTGCTTGGCGTGTAAGGTTTGATATCTAGAACAGGTGTCCCGTCGAATAAGTCGAGATTCTTCACGTAGAGGATATTTTTATCTATCTTTATTAGTTCTACTATAGTTAACGCTATTGGATTAGGTCTGTGAGGACTATCAGATGCAAATACCCCTATCTCAGGCAACTCCTCTAGACTAAATCCTAGTCTAATAGCTCTTCTCGGTTTAACTACTAAAGTTTTTCTCTGATGATCGGTTACTTTATGGAGGTAAGCAATCACTATTATATGTGAAAATTCTTCTATGCCTCTTAAACCATCTCTATACTCCTCAAGGATCTCAATGTATCCTTCCACGCCCTCCCAACTATTTCTTATTTGATCGTCGGAGTATCTAGTTCTAACAAATCCTATTGGTCTTAATTCAATTATCAATGATCCGCACCCTCTCTAAGGCGGCTCTACACCATAAATCTTTACTATATTATCTATATTAATTATATGCAAAACATCTCTATCAACTACACCTTCATTCAAGGCTTTCATGCTATTACTGATTATCTCCCAAGGATACATTGGTCTACCAGGTCTCTCAGGATCATCTAAAAAATCACTTTCATAGACGTAATTAATGATCTTTATATCTTTTATACTCTCAATGATTTGATAGAGAGCAGGAACCGTAGCCACCAAACCCAGCTCCATAGAGGGCCTCAGATTCTTAGGTTTAGCATGATGCATAACTATTCTCCAAGGGTTAAGAGAGTATCTACGTATCTTTTTATATATATCGTATGCTGTGATCCATCCGCCTTCCTCAAGATGTAAATGTATCAATAAGTCATAGTCTTTAGCTATCTCAAGTACTGACTCAAAAATATTTTCTGCTAAAACCATGTACTCTGGAGGAACTTTGTAGTGAGGCCTACCGATCTCTGCTAATCCATCTAATAAACCTCTTTTAATTAGATTCGCTACATGTCTCACCCAATTAATAGATATATTATAGACCTTCTGAGGATCTATTTTTAAAAAGTCTATCATCTTATCGATCATCCCTGGGTGATAACCACCTAAACAAACTATTTTTATACCTTCTACTCTCTTTGCTTTCTCGCACTCTCTTAAAAGAACCTCTAGTGATTTCTCAAACCCTTCCTCACTAGGTTGAAGACCTAAGCTAGTGGGTGGCAGACCTACTAAAGCCATGAACCATCCACCACTTTCCTTGAATTTTCTCGCTATATACTCAGCACCGTAGCCCTTGAGGGGATTGCTGTGAAAATGGGCATCAGCGAATAAGAGATCTTTGTGAATCCCACTGACACCTTTTATATTCAATGCATATTCACTCTCTATATCAGATTTGTTTATGAGTTAGTTAAAGAAATATTTATGAGGTCTCCGCCACATGGTTCTCGTAAGTATTGATCTACTAGAGAAGAAGTTAAAACAATACCCACTAATATCTGAGGCATATAAGATACTAGAGAGAGATGAAGAGGTCCAGGAACTTTTGAGAATGAGTAATATTTTCGCTGTGACTAGGCTCAAGTACAATGATCACGGACCGGTTCACGCACGCATAGTCTCTGGTTCCGCTCTGGAGATCTTTGATCTGCTAGTATCAGCCGGCGTTCAACCAACTACCGTCAGAGATAGAACATCTGAGAATATAGATGAGGCCAGATTAATTGTTTTTCTAGGAGCATATTTACATGACATCGGAAATTCTATTCATCGAAGCAATCATGAATTAATTGGGGCTCTGCTATCCAAGGATATAGTTAATAGAGTGCTAGACTCACTAGGCATAAGAGGTAGAAGAGCAATATCACTAAGACAAGAAGTTCTTCACGCAATTTACTCAACCGAGTACTCTGTTAAGTGTTTAACAGTTGAGGCGGGCATCGTGAAAATAGCTGATGGAACAGATATGTCTATGGGCAGAGCGAGAATACCATATAAATTAGGTAAAGTGGATATGCATGCGATGTCTGCTTTATCAATTAGATCCGTTGATATAGATAGAGGTAGGGAGAGACCTGTGAAAATAAATGTCTATATGAATGATTACGCTGGATTGTTTCAAATAGAGGAGGTATTAATGCCTAAGATACTTACTAGCTCAATAGAGAATTACTTTGAAATATGGATCTCCTTAGGCGAGAAACTCACTCAGTACTATCCATCAACTACTAAGTAGCTTTAAAAATTATCTTAGTACCGATATTCTCTCCATTGAGCACCCTAATAACGTTATAAGGGTCTTTACCACTGATAATCACAGTATTGATCTTGCTTCTCTCAATAATATTGAGAGCAACCGGATCAATTAATTCATAACCCCCTGCCTTAAAACTCTGAGAACCTTTCATAAGCTCTCTCAAGGTATCCACAGAAACCTCTCTCAAAAGTTTCGCATCTGGTTTAGAAGGATCTTTATCATACACTCCTTCAACAACTGTAGCGTATATTAGAAGATCTGTGTGCAAAACCTCTGCTATAGACGCAGCAACAGCGATTGTTGATTGCCCAGGCTGAAGACCTCCTGTAATAACTATTTTTCCCGTTGCCCAAGCCTCAAGAATCTCATCGAAACTCCTAGGAATCTTTCTATAAGCAATATCACCTAGAGAAGTAGCTAATAACATAGCATTTACTCTTGTCATCTCTATTCCGATAAGATCACACAATCCCTCATTCTTTGTTATTTCTCTACACGTATTAATGTAACTTCTCGCTTTTTCTCCACCACCTACGACAACAAGGATCCTCAGACCTCTACTATGTAGTTCTCTAAGGATCTCGATGTATTTCTCTAAAAGTTCTTTTTTATCAGGATCAATTAATTTTCCACTGATCTTAATTATAACACTCTTCATAAATCTCTATACCCTATCTAGATAAAACTTCTTCTTCATATAAAGATTTCTTTCTATCATACTCCTCTCTAGACATAATAATTCTCGCAGGAACCCCTGCCACAACAGAGTTCTCGGGAACATCTCGTATCACGACAGCACCGGCTGCTACAACAGAGTTTCTTCCAATCTTGATACCAGCGACTATTGTACTATTTGCTCCAATAACTACATTATCCTCGACTAATGTCTCAATCAGTCTCCTACTGGGAGGATATCTATCATTCGTGAATACAGCTCTGGGTCCTATAAACACATTATTCCCAATAATAACTTTTGGGGGGATGTATACTCCTGATTGAATACTCACATTCTCTCCTATTACAACATCTCCATCAATTATTGTTCCTGTACCCACAATACTATTTCTCCCGATCTTTGTATTTTCTCTGATCAATACATTATGACCTATTCTCGTATTATCTCCTATGTGAACCTTTTCATAAATCACTGAATGAGATCTTATAATTACACCTGAGCCTATGTATGCTCCATCGCCGTACTCCACAAGATCTTTTTTTGAAATCAATTTCTCTTTCATATAGATCTCAATAGTTCCTCTGGTGGGGAAGCCTACTTCCACATAATCAAATATTAATACATTATCCTCAATAATACTTCTACCATAGATCTTTGAGGTAGGGGATACATAAGCACTCTTGATCATGGCACGAGATGATATCACTTTGTTATCCCCAATCAACATTTTATAAGCGTTTATTATATCTTGGGGATATACATGGAGTTGATAGAATTCGTTAGATACATAGCCCTTCAGATAATGATGATTGGATGGATCATATTCTTAGTGACATGGATGATTGGATGGGTCCTCAGAGGAGCACCAATACCAATGACACGACTCAAGAAGACGGGGCACTCTCTCATAGAAGATGCTGTGTGGGCAGCTTTCTGGCTGGCTATGGGTGGCACAGTATTTTCTCTTATTGTATACATAGTTAATACAATTGGTATGCCTATGCCACCACCACCCAGCAATGTAATTACACAATCAGCTTCTCCATAAGGATCTAGCGAGATAACTTGTCAGTGACTAGATGATAAAGTGGCTAGATAATGGAGATCAGTAATCTCTTAGAATTATCGTATTATCTAGCTTTTCTAAATTATGTCTTGGGAGCAGTTTTACTTGGCTCACCTCTACCATTTGCTTCTATAAAGAGACTCGGCTATAATATGATGAAAGATTCTGTAGCAGGATTCGTTTTAGTCACCAGTTTTTACATAATTTTACAATTAATCAATTTTCTCAGAAGTTTAGTAGGTTCAAGCGCTAGCGATGTTGATTCTTGGTTCACAACTCAATTTATTACAATATCAGAGAAACTTGTATCATTAAAGCTTATATTAATAGCCTCTAATCCTGTGTTGAGAGCATTAATAGAGCCAATAATATCTGTTGCTGTATCGCTTCTGAGCACAGCTTTCACCAGTCTTTTTCTACTAAGAATAATTTATAGTCTAGTTACGCAGAAAGGAGGTGTTCTGTTAGCCCTAGGAATACTTCTATATACGATACCACTAGGAATATTTAAGAGAGCAGGATCCCTACTAATATCATTTGTAATAATATCAATGATCGCACTACCCGCAATACCAAATTTCGTGAATTTTCTCGCCTCAAATGTGGTTAACGCAAATACCTCATCAACCCAGATACCGGGGCTGATTGCATATCCTTTGATAATAGTAAGAGATTTATCTGGAAATAATTTATCATATTCATACGCGAAATTTTATTTAGCAAGTGATCCTAGCAATATTATTGCTGCATATCCAGCCGATATAAGAGGTGTTATAGACTGTAAAACTCTGAATCATGGTTTGCCGGTAGAGAAAAATATTTTTGCGCATATTGAATTGTATGGTTGGTTATTTGAATCTAGCAACTCAATATATATAACACGAGATTGCTTGGAGAAACAATGCGTATTTTCGCTTAAGATATCTAGTATAATGGTTTCTGATGCTCCTTACATAATTGTTCATACTCCTTACAGTATTGTTGCATATAATTACTCAAAACAAAATGTTGGGGATAACACTAGGCAAATAATGATCTATGTGGTCACGTCTTCAAGTGATGATTTCTATGTGACATTCCCAGCGACAACAAAGATTCAGATGCTAGAAATAAATAGTGAAAATACCATTCATAAAGTAATTGAGTGGTCATGGAATGGGGTATCAGGATACACATATGTATCTAAGTTGAATCCTGGGTTAAACAGGATCATTATACTCTATAACTTTACGGAGCCTCCTCAACCTATAAGTGAAATCATTCCATACACATCTAATAATACTGTTTCAGAAAATACTATGGAAAGTATCTTATCTGATGTTATATCTATTCTAATAATATCTACGTTTTTACCCTCTATATATGTCACACTTATACTCATGGCTACTAATGCGTTATCTAAGATCTTAAGCGCGAGAGGCTGAGATCTTATTTACTTCTTTTGACCTTGCTCAACAACTATCATTGTTAATGTGGCTTTGACATTAGGAATCTTTCTTATTTTACCAGCAACAATATCTTTTAGTTTATCAATAGAATCTGTTTTAATTTTAGCAAGAATATCATATATGCCGTAAACAATGTATATTTCCTTAACCTCCTCAAAAGATTTTAGTTTCTCGACAACCTCTGATTCATTACCTACCTCGGTATTTATAAGCACAAGAGCCTCAACCATCTTTTTAACCAAAGTATTGAAATACTTAATATAAATATAAGCATTTATACTTGATTGATAGAGATTTATTGATATTAAAGATCTTAATGATTATAAAAGATTTGTATAAATTGTATAAATTTAAATTAAGTGTTTTCGGCATATTTTTATTTGAAATAGAAACACTATATGTTTTTAAATTTATGGTAGTAATTCATCTTATATAGAAATTACTTAGATCAATTAATATATTCCTTTTTCTACAAATTTTCTCTCTCCCATACCTCTGCAGAGGTTTTGATAAATGCTTCATATTTCTTATTGGTGGTTTCAATATTATGTTCTCCTCAATACCTGATCTAGGTATCTCCTCAACTAATTTTTTTCCTAAAGGATCTATATAGCCACATTTTGGACACTTAAATCCTTTCCCAGATCCTCTACTAACCATTCTAGCACCACAGCGAGGACACAAAGGATTTTTCTCAATAAATCTCTTAGTTAGCCGCAGAATCTTTATCATTTCCACATTTATAATCACTTTATCTGAGCCTTCTAACCCTGATATCGGCTTTACTGAACCTCCTATTAACACTAAATCCCCTCTCACTAATTTTCTCACAATCTCTCTAGCTTTACCAAATTCTCTATAGATCGCGACCTTAGCCTTTACGTCTCTATCATAAGGATCCGAGACACTAATAAATATATCACCACCTCGCATCACGACAGGTTCTTCATCTATTAGAACCTCGAAAAGCCCTGTTCGATAAGGTTTAGCTTCACTGAGTTTCCTGGGTATAAGATGCTGATCTGTTGCTTGATTAGTTTTAAAAATAAGATATTCATCGACACCTGATGGATCAAGTATCTTGACGGCCTTTAGCAATACCTCAGGGCTCTCTCCCCTTATTCCTAGAACCACAGGTCTTCCTAACCGAGATCTTATCAAGATCTTCTTGGTCTCAGGATCTATGTTATTGAAAGTAAGAGGATAAGTAGCTTCATTCATCAAGTATACTTTCTCAGGATCTATGTACACATCATTGTTTCTCAAAGAGTATCCTAAGATCTCATACGTGCAATCATTTTCTATAAAATGATGCGCTACAGAAGCTAAGGCTCCAATTAATCCTCTACCACGTAAAATTATTCTTCCTCCTAACTTTCTTATCAGCCTCTCAGAAATTTCAAGTTGTATGATATCTGTTAGAGCCCTTATATAATATTCCCTTAATAATGATAGTGTATCACCTCTTACACCACTCAGAAACACGATGCCTGGTTCTACGCCTTCCCCTGAATCTATTTTATCACTCAAAGACTTGATTATTTCTATTATTTCATCAATAGTATGTTCATAGGTGTAGAGGTGTATAGAAACAGCTCCATTACCTCTCGTCTTAAAGGGTATTGATGGATTTAATCTCGTTAGATACGGATAATCTCCGAAGAATATATTTTTACTCAGCCCAGATCTAATTAGCTCACTAATAAACTCTCTCAGAAAATTTGTAGAACAACCAAATAAGAATCTATCTGTATCATCGATACCTACATACACTTCTATAAGTTCTTCTCTTTTAATTCTTTTTTGATCCATTGATCTATGGTCAGTATCATTTTTTAAATCCTGAGTAAGCAATTTACCTATTCTCTCCGGAATAATATATTTACGTAATCTACTTAATTTTCATAGAAGTATTTCTATACTGGGAAATGATAGAGACAAAAATTATTAGAATAGATCCATTTAATATAAATAGAGATCTTTTGAAAGAAGCTAGTCTTATTATTCAGAAAGGGGGATTAGTAGCTTTCCCGACAGAAACTGTCTATGGATTAGGAGCAGATGTATTTAACACAGAGGCTTTGAAAAGGATCTTTGCAGTTAAAAGAAGACCTATGGATAATCCACTAATAATACATATATGCAGAAAAGAGGACGTGTATGAAGTCGCTGAAGAGGTTCCTAAAGAAGCCACTAAATTAATAGAGGAAATGTGGCCTGGTCCACTAACACTTATTCTCAGAAAATCAAAAGAGATTCCTTACGAAGCTACTGGAGGGCTGGAAACAGTTGCTGTTAGAATGCCTGCTCATCCCGTAGCTCTAGAATTTATCTGTCTCTCAGACACATTTATCGCTGCACCAAGTGCAAATATCTCTGGCAGACCTAGTCCTACAAAAGCTGAGCATGTGATCAGAGATTTCTATGGAATAATAGAAGCGATAATAGATTCTGGAGAGACACTCTTTGGGATAGAGTCTACGATACTTAATGTCTTAACAGATCCTCCCACACTACTTCGCCCAGGTGCGTATCCCGTGGAACTAATTATGGAGATATTAAGAAGAGAGATCTCTATACCACCATTCGCTAAAGGATTTGGAGAGGCTGATATAGCTCTAGCGCCAGGGACAAAATATAGACACTACGCACCTAATACACCTCTCATACTTATTGAATCCTCTAATTACTCAATGTTTAACTTAGATAAAATAGTTAATGAGATCTTCAGTAGAGTAATTAATGATCTCAAGAGCAATAAGAGAGTAGCTGTTATAGCATCACGAGAAACTATCAATAAATATCGCAACTTATTAGAGAACTACGAAAATGTGATTATTATTGATATTGGGTCTAGAAGTAATCTATACGAGATAGCTAAAAGAATCTTTGATACCTTTAGAAGACTCGATGACCTAGGTGTAGATATAGCTTATATAGAAGGTTTTGAAGAGAGAGGTATAGGCTTATCTATTATGAATCGAATACGTAAGGCTGCTACTCAGAAAATCAGGATCTAGCTAGATTCTTGAAAACCAGATCTTTTTATGTCTCTTGTTTTTAACCACTCGTCTACAGGATCAATATCTACACCAGATATTTTCTCGGATACATGATCTATCTTAACAACTGCTGGGATCCGGATCCAGTGCCCTAGCAAAATAGCCTCGCCTATGTTGAGACTCGGTAGCTGATCTATGATCTCCTCAGTCATATACTCGGATACATGTGAGATAAATGCTTGATCCTCTGGTTGAATAATTCTCATAATAGCCCAAGAGCCTATCTGGCTCATAATATCAGGATCTAATCCTCTGGGTCTCTGAGAAACAATACCTACTCCTACACCAAATTTTCTTCCTTCTCTAACTATTGTTTCAACGCGATATTTACTTAATGTATCTTTCTCTGAAGGAATATATATGTGCGCTTCCTCGAGAAAAATCATTATAGGATGTATAAGACCTCTATCTATTCTCGAGCTACTTTTCTTCAGCCATGTTACACGTTTTCTCTCTTCTAATATTCTATAGAGCCAGTGTGATACTAAAGCATCTATCTGTGATAATGTTAATCCCGTAAGATCTACTACATTAAGTCTTGATAACTCAATTTGATCTATTACATCCCTGGCATTATCATATAAAAGATTCTTTAGAAAAATCTTGTTACTCTCAACAAGATCTATTACTGCTTGGGCAGCATCTCTCATCTCGCTTCTACTAGTTTTAATACTTTCACTCTTAACACAGTTAATAAAATGCTCTAAGAAAGATTTTTCTTTCTCTAAGTCAACTTTATTCTTACAAACCCTCACTATCAACTCTTGATTCTTTGCACCCGCTCTCACACCTATTATTCGTGCGAATTCTTGCCAAGTTAAGGATCTCGGGTTAAGTTTAGCGTCGATCACCGTGGGATATTCTCCATCTATTCTCAGATCCTTATACTCACCGTGGTAATCAAATATTACGACTGTTCCTCCTCTCTTAACAATCTCTTTACTCAATAAGGCAACCATATTGCTTTTTCCCATACCGGTCATTGCGATGATCGCTAGATGTCTCTGAACTATTCTATTAAGATCTATTTTAACCTCTACATCAGGATTTCTAAGCAGTACTCCAATTCTGCACCATCTATAATCGGCTGGAGAAAAGATCTTAGATAATGTTGCTGAGGAGGCTCTATAAACCTCTGTGCCAGGTGGTGGTGCTACTGGGGGCATCCTCAGGCTCTCTACTTCACCTAGTATCCTGAAGAATCCTTTGTAATATATGGATCTACTATCCACTTTCAGTATATTAGCTACTTTGCCGAGATCTGTTGCCGAAATATTTTCATCGATGATTAATGATCCTGCAACACTACTCTGGACCAAACCAATTACGTGATATCGATCATATTTCAACTCTATGTACTCTCCCAACATTGGTGGTTTAAGCGCTAGGAACACTCCTCCGTGAGGTTTGCTCTCCCCAATTACGTAGCCTAATAATTCTTCTTCATTTCTAATTTTCCTAGGGGCTCCTAAAGAACTCATATAGTCACCTAAGCTTTATTTTGTTTCTTAGATCAGCTATATCTAGTAGATTAAATATCTTCATAATGTCTTCGTCAGAGATCCTAACCAATTTATCTATTAATGATAAAATTATTGGGTACCCGTTATGACTCATACTGTATAGAATATCTAAAATTTTTCTCAGATAATCCATATCGCCACTCTCCTTTAAATACTCTATTCTTAAAATAGGTTTCTTAGCCTCTAATCTAATATAGGCTATACTGATCTTAAACTCTACCCCTAGAAACTCTATATTAAATGTGGAATGCTTCGCAAAACCTATTTCTGATGTATACTCCTCTAAGAGATATATATCTGGTTTATTATAAAAGCCACCTACAACATTTCTCATGAGATCCTGTGATCCGCTATTCTTAGCTATGAAAATTATCTTTGATAGATCCTTGTTAGATAAAGTATCTACTATATCTTTTAATTGCCTTGATAATTTTATGTCTGGTTTCTCTCTCAGATATTTATTGATTGAATAGATCTTTTTAATAAATGATCCATCGACGAGAATCAGTTTATTATTAAGATCTATTGTTTCCTTAAGAACTTCAAACTCGGATCTTATAGATCTTATGTCTAGGAAATCCTTAGGATCATCTGTTAGATCTCTGATATCGATCTCAGCATACTCATATTTATTTGAGCATGTATCTATGTAGCCAGCATTTAAAACATATAGGTAATACCCTCTTAATTCAACCCAATTATAACCACTATCTATAGATCCAATACATCCTGGATCAGAAATTATTTGTGGTTTATACCTAATCCAGATTTCCTGGAGTTTCTCTAATACCTCTAGTGGAGGAGCCTCGTAGAGAGTATTTAGAATCTTATTTTTAGCACTGTATATAATATCAAAGGTTTTTATAAGCATCACTTCATCAATAATATAATTTTGTGAGACATATAGATATTTGTTTACTCTCTTAACAATGATAGTTGATAGCGAGGAGAAACTTATATATTTTCTTCTGAAATTTAAATATAGTGTGACGACTATGTCAGAGAAGATCCCTCAGTGGATGCCTCCTGAGTGGCTTAAGATCAAATATAGAGGAAAGACTATTTTAGAGCTCTTGGAGATGCCTATGGATGAAGTAGTTAAACTACTGCCTTCGAGAGCTAGAAGAAGTCTTAGAAGAGGATTATCAGAGGAGAAAAAGAAGCTACTAGAGAAAGTAATCGCTGCCAGAAGAGCCTTGGAGCAGGGTAAGAAAGTAGTTATTAAGACACATGTGAGAGACATGATTATACTACCTATAATGGTTGGTTTAACAATAGCTGTTTACAACGGTAAAGAGTATGTGCCAGTAACAATTACCCCTGAAATGATTGGGCATTATCTAGGTGAGTATTCAATAACTACTAAGAAGGTTGAACACGGCGAACCTGGTCTAAAGGCTACTAGAAGTAGTTTATTTGTTGCAATGAAGTGAACACACCTTCTCGATAACTCATTGATATCATTGTCTTTTTGTTTCTTTTTGAATAATAATCACACTTTTACTAAATATCTCTTTGATCTTATCTAGATCACCTGATAATACGTAGATCTCTCCATCCTCAGCCTTAAATACTTCGTACTCGCCCAACTCATACGCTAGAGACGTAAGTGCGCATATGATCGCGTCTTTATCATCTTTATTAAAGATCTGTCTTATATAGAGATCTATTATGGACCCTACTCTAGATAGACGTTCACTACTTCTAGGATGAGTCTCTAGTATGATCCCTTCATAATTCCTCTGTTTTAATTTTTCTAGCAATTCAAGATTTCTTATGACAAGATCTCTTATGAAACTAGGTGGAAATACCCGAAGACCTCTTCTAATCATTATTTTCTCTACTTCTCTATAGCCTCTAGATAAGGTGAATGGTGCATCTATAGATAATATGTTGCATTCGCCAATTGCATCAATAATTTCATCAAGAGTGTTTCGTTTATCAATCTTAATCTTTATAGAGTTTTCTTCTACAATGATCTTAGCAATACTACTACTTCTTTTAATAGAAAGATCTATTCCGCAAAATATCTTGCTTCTTAGCATTAACGTCTCCTAACGGATCTTAAGAGATCTTCAGCTAGTTCTCTTGCTAATTTCTCAGGATCTCTTCTATAGTACTTTATAGTAGCGTTTCGCCTTGGATCAATATATGGATTAAATACTTGTTCAAGTAGATCACTTGGATAATTATATCCTGTTAAAACATAAGAGTTTTTATTATTAGAATATGCTATAAAGATCTCTATTATTGTACCAGCATATCCGCCGACGGCCACTAAAACATCTCCTGACAAAACTAAGGTTTCTGATCTCTGTCTCATACTAAGACCGGTATACACTGGTATATAACACTCTTCTCTAGGAACCTCTGGTATCTCTGTTATATTATATGGAAGAATAAATACATTTTTAACACCATATTTACAAGCCTCATCAGCTATAACCTTCATAGTTCCGTAGTATCCTCCTAAGTAGAAGATCATGTTATGATCCAAGAGATCAACTAGAGATTTAATTAATTTCTTAATGTCCTCATATAGGTCTTTAGTCGGAGGATCACTATGTGCAGCAAAAGAAATTCTATACATATTTGTATCCCCCGAGAAATGATCTAAATTATCTCAACAGCATTAATGGTATAATACCTATGTATGGTATTTTAATCACTACCCCATTTCCTAAACTTATGACTTTCCCAACCACTGATCTAAAGTCTATGCCAGGCTCTCCTGGGTTGTTAGGAGGATCTGGAATAGGATTATTATCACCCTTAGTTATATAATAGTAAATGCCTTTATAGATCTTTATCTCTATTACTCTGTGAATAATTAATTCGCCATTAGGTCTCTTAAAGACTATTACATCTCCCACACTAATTTCCCTGGGATCACTTACTGGGATCATAAAAACAATATCTCCTGTATTTAGAGTAGGCTCCATACTACGTCCTTCAATAACAGCTAAAAAGTGAGTATTTGATAATCTCCCGTATAGAGATAATCCAAGTAGAAATACTACTATAACTATCAAGAGAAGATCTGTTTTTTTAATCCTCATCTAGATCACTGAGATCTATCTCTATAATCTTTCCTTCTCTAGGTTTCAGCGTCTCAACAGATCTTTCTTCTTCTCCAAACTCCACATCTTCACCAGCCTTGATCTTTGATATAACAGTTCTCCACCTATAACCACAATTAGGACATTTAAAAGAACCCATTACAGTTATTGTGACCCTGCCCCTCGCATCAGGTATTGGAGAAATTAAGTGCCAAGTTTTCTCAGGTTCTTTAACCTCGTACCCACATCTAGGGCATATGTTAGGTTTTTCACGTGTTTTTCTCAATTTCTAACCTCTTATTATCTTAGTGAAGGAGTAATAAATAGTATATTGAGTCAACATTAGTATTAGAACTATGTAAGAAGGCAACGCCTATATTTACGAGATCGTGTAGATTAATTACTGTAATAATTAATTTAAAAGGTGTTCAGACAAATTAAGTAATTAGTGGGTTAAAGATAACTAATAGCATTAATTTCTGAAAAACGAGGTTAGATGAGTCCATGACAGATCATGATCTTGGAAGAAAAGTAAAGTATCTAGGAGGACATTTAATGATGAGAAAAGAATATGGAGATATGGTTCTTGAGGGTAAGAAGACTAGTACCATAAGACTGGGATATATAATACCTAAGAAAAAAGAGATCATTATTCACAGTGGTGGAAGACCTATAGCTAAAGCAATTATTGATGAAGTTATTCATAAGAAATTATCGGAATTAGATGATGAAGATGTGATTCGTGAGGGGTACAGCTCAAAGAGAGAATTATTTAAAGAGCTTAGAAAAATCTATGGAAGAGGTATATCTAAGGATAGCATAGTCACTATAATAAGATTCCATGTTACGGAGAGACTTGATAATCTAGATCTCTCTAAGCCTTATATGGGTCTTAAACCTAAAGATATCGCTGCACTAGGCCTGAGATACTTAAATAATGAATTACTAGAGGAGGAAAAGAAGATTCTACAAGTGCTTAGAGAAACTGGCAGCATTAGAAAAACTGCTTACAGGATCTATGGGACAGTAGAGAAAAGATTTAATGTTAGATTAGTGCTTAAGAAAGTTATTGAGAAATTAATTATGAAAGGTATCTTACAGATAAGTACTCCCTAGAATCTCGAAGAACTCACGATCCTTCCGTATTTTTAGCCACAAACTCTTCTAATTCATTCAGATCCATAAATCCCTCGTGCCGCGCAACTAGATCTCCGTTTTTAAATATTATAATTGTTGGGACAGCAAAGACCTGATATATTATACTCAGAATCAAGTTACTTTTCACTGTAGTATTTACTTTTGCGAACTTAATATTGGAACCATTTATTTTTCTCGCTAAAGAGAATTCCTCAAAGATAGGAAGAAATCTCTTACAAACAGGGCATCCTGGATTGTAGAAGACAATTACTGAGTATCCCTCATTAATAAATTTCTTAAAATTGTCTAAACCCTCTATCTCTACAATGTACTTATCTTTCTGAGATAGTAGTTGCTTATATAACTCTTCTGCTATTTCACGTAATTTACTCTCGATCTCATTCATTGAGTTTGTCTCCAAATATACTATTTTATGTCCTTCATAAATTAAGTGTTAATAGAAAAAGGCACTTTTCAGAAAAAGACTCGGGTCTATGGCAATACTCCATAGGCGTCTTTACCTTTATTAATTGCCGCATTTAATCTCTTCTCGACATCGTCCCAATTGACCACATTCCACCAATTATCTACATAAGTAGATCTATCATTCTTATACTGTAGATAGTAAGCATGTTCAAATACATCTATTATAAGCACAGGTATTATACCCGCTACTTGTAGAACATTATGTTTCTCTATTTGATATATTCTTAATTCTCCTAGCAGAATATCATAGCCTAAAGCAGTCCATCCAACGCCCTCAACATTTTTGGCTGCTGCTGAGAATAATTCTTTGAATTTTTGGAAAGAGCCGAAGGATTTATCTATTAGATCTCCTAGATAACCACCAGGTGTTCCGCCTCCTTTGCCTGCTGGTGCCATATTTCGCCAGAAGAGACTGTGAAGTATATGTCCTCCGTAGTTAAATGAGAAGTCTCTTAGAACAGCTCTTACATCGATCTGCAACTCTCCTTTTAAGTATTTCTCTAATTTCTCGAGTGCCGCGTTTGCACCATTAACATATCCTTGATGATGTTTCTGGTGGTGGACTTTCATTATTTCTTCTGATATATATGGTTCTAATGCGTTGTAGGGGTAGGGGAGTGGAGGTAACTCATATCTCTTCATATAATGCACCTTATAGTATGAATTTAGATGCTTATAAAAATAGGAGATGTGAGTTATATTTCAACGTGTTTTAGTTGTTCAATAACGTATTTTCTTATCTCGGTTGGTTTAGGTAATTCTCTTATGATTCTTCCCTTCTCCATATATTTAAGAAGTAGATCCTCTGGTTCTCTACCATCTGGGCATTTAGGAACCGGATCATTCCAAGAGTTAACGTAATACATGAATTTATTCTCGAATAAACACCTGTAGATCTTTTTAGCACCAGGTAGTTTCCCTCTCTTAGAGAATGGCACCCACCTGTTATCTCTATAGACCTCTACTATATCAAGACTAAGATCTATGCTCTGTGGAAAAGCTATTGATGTTCCAACACCAAAGCCATCTGCGACATCTCGTAGATTAACTATATCTTTCTCATCTAATCCTCCACTCACAAAGATTTTTACATCGTCTCTGCCAATCATATGTAATGTCCACTTAACTTCTTCAACAATTCTTTTCATATTACCTCTTCGAGAGCTGGGAGTATCTAGTCTAACACCCATTAACTTATCTCCTAATGTCTCAACAGCTAATAATGTCTCTGCTCTCTCATCATACAAGGTGTCCACTAATGCAATTCTTGGAACCTCTTTATCCATTGTCTCATCGAAAGCTTTCCACGCTTTTCTTGGATCGCCGAAGACTAGTATCAATAGATGAGGCATTGTGCCTAAAGGTTTGATCCCTAGCAATTCCTCGCTATAGGCTCCTGATACAGCGTCACAGCCACCTATATACGCAGCTCTGTCAAGTACATAAGCTAGTACTGGGTGAGCTGCTCTTAGACCGAAGAAAATAACTGTTTTATCACCAGCTAATTTCTTTATCCTGGCAGCCTTTGTAGCCACTGAAGTTGAGTGTCTAAGTATTCCTAGTAGTGCTGTTTCTAACTCAACAAACTCTCCTACAGGTCCTTCAATCAGCATAACAGGATCCAATTCTCTAAACACTGTCCCCTCCGGAATCGCATATACATCTAATTCCCTCCCTTCCAGTAATCTCAAGGCTTCTTCTAAGCCTGCGAAAACAGCCCATTTGTAATCCTTGGGTAAACCGTATACGTGGATCTCTGCCCTAACAGGTGTTCTGTCTAACCCGTATTTCTTAAGGATCGATAAAGTCCTTTTAAAATAAATATCTGTGACCTTGCCCTTCCTAATATCATCCCAGCTAGGGTACATTATCGTTAAATCCCTACAAAAAAATAATTGTGAAGGCTAAAATATAGTATTGAAAATTCTCTTCAAAATTTTCGTAAGTTAATAAGGTTATATCCTTAATGATTTTTCTTCTGTTTTAACACGAAGATCATGATTCATAGAGATTTTACACAGACTTAAGTGATAAATAAAAAATAAATTTATCGAGAATATAAATGGATGATAAATGTACGGATACGAGCACCCCTCAAAGGATATTATTGGGAAATATGCTAGGACACTACTAGATCACTCTATAGCTCTGGGTGTGACAGCAAGTGTTTCTTTATATAGATCTCTTGATTTAGCCAGAGAACTTATGAGAAGAGGAGCTGAAGTATATCCTATTATCTCTAAAAGCGCAGCAAAACTGATATCCCCGATTATGTGGGAGTGGGCAACTGGGAATAGGGCTTATGTAGAGTTTGGCGGTGAGATAGGTCACGTGGAGATAGCACGAAAAGTCTCCGGAATGGTTATTGCTCCAGCTACTGCAAATACCATAGCTAAGATAGCTCATGGAATTGCTGATACCTCGGTTACCTTAACCGCGCAAATCATCTTAGGAGTTGGTAAGAGACTTCTCTTAGTACCTGCTATGCATGAACCTATGTATAGATCTCCCGCTCTTGTGAGAGCTCTAGAGATTTGTAGAGAGATAGGCGTATCAATTCTTCCACCTGTTATAGAAGAGGGAAGAGCTAAGTATCCTGATCCTGTCTGGGTAGCTGATAAGATAGAGGCTTTGGTTTTACGAGGAGAGGACCTTAAGAAATATAAGATCCTAGTTACAGCTGGTCCAACGAGAGAGCACTTAGACCCCGTTAGATTCATATCGAATCCTAGTACTGGTAAGATGGGTGTCGCAATAGCTTCAGAGGCATTTTATAGAGGAGGAGAAACAAAACTTATCCACGGACCATTAAGTATTTCAGTTAATCCATGGATCAGTAGAGAAGAAGTTATTTCAACTGAGGACATGCTCAAAGCTGTAATAAAGAATATAAGGGAATTTAAGCCTGATGCAGTGATCCTAGCTGCTGCACCAGCTGATTTCAGATTCTCAAAGAGAGAGGATAGAAAAATACCCTCAGATATAAGTAAGTTATCTGTGGAGCTAGAAGCTACATCTAAGATTGCTGCTTTAGTACGTAGAGAGGCTAAAGAAAGCATAGTTGTGGGGTTCGCGGCAGAGACTGTTTCCTCAGAAGAGGAATTAATTGATAAAGCACATAAGAAATTAGAGAAATATGGTTTTGACATGATTATGGCTAATTATGTTGGTTTCCCAGGAACAGGTTTTGGGTATGATACTGATGCTGGTGTTCTATTAGATAGTAATGGTAGAGTACTGGCCAAAGGATTCATGCTCAAGAGAGAGTGGGCTAGAATTATTCTTGATCATGTTAAGGAGAAAGTTTCTAAAGGATCCCTATAATTTATTAACGATATACCCTCTATAGAATCACTGTGTTAGAATAATTCACGTTCTCACTCGTGAGCGAGAACCAGGGGTAATATATAAAGTTGATTTAAATAATAGATTAAGGTGCTGAGAATAACAGAAAGAAAATACATATGTGTAGTATGTGGTAAGAAATTCCCAGAGGGGCAGGGTATAGTTATTAAGGTGAGAGATATTACACTAGCTTTTCACAAAAAAACGTGTTTTGTCAGATTCTTTAAAAGCTACATTGATGTTGTTGACCCAGGATGCTTCGATAAATACGCTAAGAGGATACTAGCAGAATATGAAGAGCTTCTTAAGAAAAAAACAGTTTCTAAGAGATTTCTCGAGGAGTCATGAGGAAATAACTCTTAACTATTATTAATAGCTCTGATACACATAATTATATCGAGAAGGATTAATTCATGGCAAATAAAGTGCTTAGATACATTGTGTCTAGAGGATTATCTATGTTTCTAGTTTACTTTGTTTCTCTAACATTATTCTTTTTCTTCTTTAGAATAGCTCCAGTTGTGATTGGTGGCGGGAATCCTTTGGCTCCAGTTAAGGCATCATTTGATCCTCTTATAGCCGCTGCAGGGAGTGCTGTTCAAGGGAATCCTTCTGGTGCTACGTGGATTGGTTACATATCTAGTCTATACGGATTTGATAAACCATTGATCCCAGATCAATTAATTTATTTCTATAAGAATATTTTCACATTCAATTTTGGTAACTCTCTATACACCTTCAGACCTGTTTCTCACGAGATGCTTATTAGACTACCATATACACTAGTGATCTACGTCGTCGGCGTTCTAGCCCCAATTTTACTTGGTTATAGTCTCGCTATATATAGTGTCAAGAGTAGAGGAAAACTAGTTGATTTGCTCATAACAACTTCTTCTCTGGTCTCTTACGTAGTTCCATCATACGTGATGCTTTTACTCATCTACTATTTCTTAGGCTACTTGCCTAAAGTTACTTTGGGTGTGAAGATATTTCCGCTACCGGTCAGATCTCCTTTTATAAGTGAGAGATTAAATATCGAGGAAATATTTTATTTAGCTTGGTATGTTCTACCCATATATATAGCGCTGATCCTTACATCTTTTGGTCAATGGGCTTATTATTTGAGACAATTACTAGTATCAGAGTCAGAAAAAGATTATGTGTTCTCAGCGAGAGCCGTTGGTTATAGAGAGGATATTATTCTCAAAAGAGAAATTACCCCCAACATAAGACCTCCTCTAATAACGTCACTAGCCTATACAATACCAACGATCTTTGGTGGATCAATTGTTTTAGAGATGATAGCTTCGTGGCCGGGTATCGCTACTTATGCTTATAACGCGATGTCTTTGGGTGATTTCCCGTCTATAATAGGATTCTACGTAATTTCATCGATGCTGTTAGTGATCTCTATATTCATAGCTGATATACTAATAATTCTCTTAGATCCTAGAACTAGACCTAGGTAATTATTTTATCACTTTGAAAGAATATAGATTAGGATATTTGGTGAAAGTTTGAAGAAGGATATTAGAGTAGTTGTTTTAGGGACTGTCAACATTGATCATTTCACTTATGTGGAGAGAATACCAGATGTAGGAGAATCTATAGGAGATGCTTCTTACCACAGAGACTATGGAGGTAAAGGTCTAAATATTTCAACTGCTCTGAGAAGATTAGGTCTTCAAGTCTCTCTTATCGGTTGTGTAGGGAGAGATATTTATGGGAAAGAGATCTTAGATTTCTTAAAGCGAGAAGATATAGATATCTCCAACATAAAGATCGTTGATGCAGATACTGGGGCAGCATTTATCATTGTTCAAAGAGATGGTAGAAAAACTATCATCTCTGTTCCTGGAGCTAACTATCTCATCGACCCTAGTGACATAGATCGTATACTTTCATCTATAGAGAGGTACAATATGTTAGTAGCCACGCTTGGAACTAACTTAGAGGCGGTTAGAAAAGCATTTGATATCTCTAAGAAGAGAAACATAACGACATTATTAGTGCCTTCTCCCTTGAGAAAAGTATCTAGAGAATTACTAGAGGATATAGTGATGTTAAGTGATATCATAGTGCTTAATGAAATAGAGTTTAAAAAGATTTTTGTGGACATATCGAAAATCTCTTCAAATGAAGATCTCGAGAAGCTAATTAATAAGAATGATTTATTAAAAACAAGAACAGTAGTAATCACTAGAAGCGAATTTGGTGCAATAATATATGACAAAGGTAATTTATACGAAATTCCTTCTCATAGAAACAATAAGCTAAGTATAATTGATACAACTGGTGCTGGAGACGCATTTACTGCAGGATTAATCTTTGGATATCTATGTGTAAGAGATCTTGTTATAGCCGGGCTAATTGGTGGTATCAATGCTTCTCTGAAGATCTCCCGAAAAGGGTCTTCATCAGCTATGCCTTATCTCAATGAACTCTTGAATTTTCTCAATAAATTTAATAAAAAAGAGATTTTAGATATCTTATCGCAGAGAAAATGTATATAATGATTAGATCAGTACGCGAAGCCTTTCTTCACCAATCAGTTCCCGGATTCCTCCTCATCTTAAAAAACTCACTCTTCCTCAGGTGCCTTAGGAGGTGCTTCTATGGGCGGCGCTTTCACTCTACTTCTGAGAGTGTTTACTTGTTTCAGAGCTTCCTCCTCGGAAATATACTTAACTATTGCTGTAGGACTTATGTTTTTAATATTATCGAGATCTCTGATAATATCACTTATAACCTCCTCAGGTTTCTTACCTGCTAATTTTACTCTAACTTTCTCGAAGAGTACCGGATTTGGATAGATCATGACACCTTTCTTTATATATAATTCATCATCTAAGACAGTCACTAAGACACTCCCATAATCACTACCTCCCAACTTAAGCACATACACAATATCTTCATCTTCTGTGACACCGAGGCTCTCCACAGCATATGTTATTCCCTTAGTCAACATTTCTTTCCACGAGCTCTTAAGTTTCTCTACATATCTATTAACTTCTTCCTCAGGGATTCTTCTGAAAGCCTCTACGGTGAGTGTCTCGGGTAACCATTCGATTCTATCTTCTTTAACTCTATAATTAATTCTGATCCTTACTAGATCTGTTTTCTCTATCTTTAGATCCTCTACAAGGAGTCTATACAAAGCAATATTTAACTGAGCCACATCTCTAGGAATAGCATCTCTCAGAGCCTTATTTTCCTTAATAAGATCTTTTAATTGAGCATATACAGTTCTCCTAATTTTATCAGCGTATGTAGCAGCCCATATATACCCAGTACTTAGATGCTTTTCCTCTCCTTCAGGAACCATATGATCCCCTGATAAATATTAGTGAGAAAGTATATAAATTATAAACAATTCAGCAATTTATCGTGGAAATCAATACGGTTTTTCTCTTGGTTCTCTAATTAATTAATCTATTGAGTCATTAATGATCTTTTTCTCGCCATAAGATCTTTAGCTAATTTACTTACAAGTTCATCTTTTTTCTCGTAGTCATGGTATTTTATCAACTCATAAAACTCTGATCTTGTCATTAACATATCAAGATCCTCTCTCTGTGTGCCTTTCTCCATTATTATCTTTAGTATTTTCTCGGATGCTTTCATAGAGGCTCTGAAAGTTGTTACTGGGAAAAGAACTATTTTGTAGCCTAAATCTTTTAATTCCTTGACTGATAGAAGAGGTGATTTACCGAACTCAGTCATATTAGCTAGTAGTGGGGCATCTACTTTTTTAGCAAAAATCTCGAATTCTTCCTTGGACTCTAGTGCCTCTGGAAATATTATGTCTGCTCCAGCCTCAACATATATCTTGGCTCTCTCAATAGCTTTCTCGAGACCCTCTACAGCTCTAGCGTCTGTTCTCGCTATGATTAGGAAATCTTTACTTCTACGAGTCTTCGTAGCCATAATAATTTTCTCGACCATCTCTTCCACGGGAATAACCTCTTTGCCTGGTAAGTGACCACATTTCTTAGGCAAAACCTGATCCTCTATTTGAATAGCTGATGCTCCAGCATCCTCTAATTCTCTAACGGCTCTCTCAACATTAAGAACCTCACCAAATCCTGTATCCGCGTCCACTATGAGTGGTATAGAGATCTTGCTAGTGATATATCTTGTGAATAGAGCGACCTCTGTCAAGGTGATGATGCCTAGATCCGGTATACCTAGTAAACCAGTTAGTGCAGCACCACTTAAGTAGACAGCTTTAAAACCTAATTTCTCGGCCAACATAGCCACGGAGGGAGCATAAACCCCAGGAACCACTAAGATATCCTCGGATCTAATCAGATCTCTTAGACTAATCTTGACCTTGCTCATTAGAACACCAAATATAGTGACTTCTAGTGAAATTCTTAATAATTTTCTGAAAACAACAATTAATGGATATGGCGATGATCTTTGTTTGTGATTCGTGAGGTAAGAGATGACAGAGATATTAGAGAGGCTATCGAGATCAATCTCAAAACACTCCCTGAACACTACCCCGAATTTTTCTGGAGGGAGAATGCTTCTCTTTGGAGAGATCTTTTCTTAGTTGGAGAGGTAGATAATAAAATCGTTGGATACTCTATGAGTAGAATAGAGATTGATGAGGGATTCTTTAAATCTGATATTGTCCGTAGAGGACATGTGATAAGTATAGCTGTTCTGCCCGAGTATAGGAGAAGAGGGATTGGAACAGCTCTAATGACTGAGACTATGAGGAGAATGAAAGAAAAATATCATGCTGATGAAATAATGCTTGAGGTCAGAGTAAGTAATTATCCTGCGATAGAGTTATATAAGAAGCTCGGTTTAATGATCGTAAGGATCATACCTAGATATTATAGAGATGGTGAAGACGCCTACGTAATGGCAAAACCACTTTAAGTATCCTCCAGAGATCTAAGTGAATATATATCTCCAGGGGACATATCCTGGATCAGCGGACTCTCATATATTATATCCCCTCTAACATTGTATATAAAGATCTTGCCTTCACCCACGTATTGAAGAGTTTTCTCATAGTTTAGTGGAAATAGTATGAGACCACCTCTCGTATAACCCTCATAGACTATTCCATTAAAAATAAGTTTAACTTTATAATCTCTCGGGACATTAGATATAATAACAGAATTCCCCTCTAATGTATATAAATATTTAGAAGGCACTATTTCCTCAATACCATAATTCCTATTCCACCCAAGAGACAAGTATCCAAACACACCTGTATTGAAGTAATTAATCTCTATCTCAAGAAACCCCTCATGCAAAAATAACTCCTCAGAATAGACTCTCTTAGCAGAAGAATTCTCTAATGCGTCTATAACAATTTTTTTATTTAGTACAACTTGTGCACCATCATCAGCCTCGACAAAAAATCTATATACTCCAGATCTAGGTATCTCGACTAATCCTCTCCACTTAACCACCATACCATCTATATGAACATTAGGCACAGGATAATCCTCATAGAAAACGAAATTTATCACAGGATCTATTCTATCAAACTTATATCTCATCTCGAGATCCTCGAAGACTCTTCGTATATTACTAAGATCAGAAATATTACCATAGTATCCTTTCAGACCCTGTGTTAATCCTCTCCTGATCCTCACTAAGATATATTTCATAAAACATCCTAGACACAAAGCTTTATATAATATGGTTTTTAAAGATTGCGAGAATATTACGGATCTCTAAATAATAAATATACTTATATTCAAAGTAAGATATCTAATAGAGAAATACTGGGTGTCTCTATGGATATACTGGATCTTATGGATCGAGGATTGAAGTACTTAGAGAAACTAAATGTGAAATACGCTGATCTAAGATATCAAGAATACTCATATGAGTTAGTAATTGCAGAAGATAGAAGTTTAAGAGAATATTCTGTAATTACTAGGAGGGGTATCGGTGTAAGGATCTTTAATAATGGTTCGTGGGGGTTTTCATCAACTAATATATTGAGGAGCGAGGATCTTTTCAAAACCATTGATCGTGCCTATGCGATAACAAAGAGTTTTCCTAGCAACAAGGATATAGCTGAGAGAAAAGTTTTTAGAGAGAAGGTTAGTGCTTCGTATAAAAAAGATCCTTTTGAAGTATCTCCTGAAGAGAAAACCAAGATCGTTCTGGAAGCAAATAAACAATCAATTATTGGTAATAGTATAAAGTCTGCTGTGACTAGATTAGGCATTCAGAGAGACAAGAGGATTGTGGTATCTACTGATGGAGTATTTGTTGAAGTATCCTCATATCTAGTGGGACTAAGTCACTTAAGTGTCGCCTCTGAGGGAGCTGTGCGAGAAAGAGTCTTTGATCAGAGATCTATGGTCGCTGGCTGGGAATTTATTGAAGGTAACGATTGGGGATCTTTTACTCGTGAGCTCAGTGAGCTGGCTCTGAAGGCAGTGAAAGCACCTATGCCTAGAGCTGGGAGACACCTTATTGTTTCGGACCCAGATCTCATAGGCTTAATACTTCACGAAGCATTCGGACACGCCTCCGAGGGAGACTTAGTCTCTAG
The DNA here is from genome assembly GCA_049970935.1 of Sulfolobales archaeon. GTDB lineage: Archaea > Thermoproteota > Thermoprotei_A > Sulfolobales > AG1 > WYEN01. The sequence goes on from JBMFLZ010000002.1 coordinate 69,660, forward strand.
TGGAACCTCAATACTGAAGAATAAACTAGGAGAGCAAATAGCCTCTGAGCATGTCACTATAGTGGACGACGGCTTAGTGGAGGGAGGATATTTTGTTCCTTACGATGATGAAGGTAATAAGAAGAAGAGAACAGTCATTGTGGAGAAAGGTATATTAAAAGGATACTTAACTCACATGTCCTCAGCAAAAGAATTAGGAATTGAGATATCTGGAAATGGTAGAGCTCAGGATTTTGAGAACATACCTATAGTCAGACAAACAAATCTGTACATGCTCCCAGGCGACTATTCCTTTGAGGAACTAATAGAGGATATTAAAGAAGGATACTATCTCCTGGGGAGAGGAGCTGGGGGAGGTCAAGTAGATACTAGTGCAGGAACCTTCACATTTGCCGTTGGCCCATCATATGAGATAAGAAATGGAGAGATTAGTGGCTTAGTTAGATCCACTGTTGTATCAGGCTTTATACTTGAGACACTCAAAGGGGTCGAGGCGGTTGGTAAAGATCTCAAGGTCAAGACCTCGGTATTTGGTGGGTGCGGCAAAGATGGCCAATTAGTTAGGGTTGGTCATGGGGGGCCTCATGTTAAAATAAGATCTATGATTGTAGGAGGTGAGAGTATATGATCGATCTGAGAGAAATAGTTAAGAAGCTGGAGAATAGGGGTGTCTCAGAAGCCGAGGTAGTTATGTGGAGGAGTAGGAGAGTAAGAGTTAGCTTCACTGAGCAACCTAATGAATTACTTGATCTAGACACGGTCTCACTAGGTATAAGAATCGTGATTAATAAGAGAGTAGGTGTATTAGGGATCGAGGACATCTCACCTAATAAAATGGACGAATACATAGATCAAGTTATTAGTATCACAAAGACTTCCCCCGAGGATCCTAACTGGAGACAATTAAATAGATCCTATGGAAAAACAGATATTTCAGGAATATATTCTAAAGAACTTGAAGAAGTAAGTTATGATAAGATCTCTTCATTAATAAAAGAAATTATTCAGAGTATCAAGAAAGAAGATCCTGATGCGAAAGTCACTAGAGGCAATTTATCCATAGGTGATGTGGAATTCAGCTACACCAATTCCTATATGAATGATGTAATTACTCGAAAAGAAAATAGTTTCAGTATATACACTCTCGTAAGGATCGATACAAGCGAGGGAGTGGGAAGTTTCTCAGATTTTGTCGTAGGAAGATCATTAGATAAGGAGTTAGACATAGATGAATTCAGCAGAAATCTTGCTCGTAGAGCAAGAGAGTTCGTAAAAGCAGAAAAAACAGAGACTGGAAAATATACAGTAGTCTTCGAAAATAGTGTAAATGCTGCGATTCTATCAGCTGTGTTCTCTCCAGCCATATCCTCTGAAAATATATACAGAGGAAGATCTCCTCTAGTGGATAAGTTAGGGACCCAAGTTCTCAGCGAGAAAATAGAGATCGTTGATGATGGTACAATAGGTGAGTATATCGGATCAAGAGAATTTGACGACGAAGGACACCCAACGCAGAGAACAATCGTTGTGGAGAGAGGTGTGTTAAGAAACTATCTATATGACTCCTACTACGCATATCTTATGAACACAAGATCTACCGGAAATGCTTGGAGAAGTATATCTTCATCTCCTAGACCATCACATAATGTGTTGGTTATGAAGAGTGGTTCAAAGGATCTAAATGATTTGATTAGGGACATAAGGAAAGGGATTTATGTGGTGAGGGTAATAGGTGAGTGGTTATCAAATCCTGTCTCAGGATATACACAGGCGACTATAACACATGCATATGAGATAATAAATGGGGAGATTAGTAGAGCTCTTAAGGGAGGAACTCTAACAATGAATTTTTATGAGGGATACGGGAGGAATCTTATTGATGTAGCTAAAGAGACTAGAAAAGTTCCTAGAATAGTTGCACCACACGTAATTATTTCTGACGTAAATATCTCGTGAGTTCTATAAAGATAATATTAAAAGTAAATAAACTTTTTAAATAAACTACTTTTTAAAATAAACTTCTTCTAATGTCTCTAAACCTCTGTAGGCATATCCTTTATCCAGAGAGGTTTTCCCTCAGAAGTTTTTGGAGCCAACCAATCAATTATTTCTTTAGGCGCCTTAGTCTCTATCTTAACAACTATTGGTCCAAGACTACTCTCACTCTCACTCTCAATAAAACTAACTTTACCCGCATAAGCCGCTTGTTTATGAAGCATAAATATTATTGATTCCTCGGATACCCCTCTAAGCATCATGCTTCTGGCTGTGTCCAGAATTCTCTGCATCCAGATCTTTTCTCTAAATTTTTTCAGAGAGGATACTTTCTCAGATACTCCGACGATCTTTTTGTATTTACCACTATCCTCAACTCTTATATCATCTAGATCAAATAAATTAGTGAGAGCTCTCATTATTTTCTCCTGATCCTCAGTAGGTCTCATCTGTACTTCAACTATGAGTCTCATTATATCTCCTCTACTCTCTTTCTCGGGATAAGCTATATTTTTTATGGACTAATTATTCTTTTATCAGGTCCTCTATATATGATCATACGGATCCTCTCTCTACGAGCCTCTCTCTTAAGTTCTTTATCGAGAGTCAATAGTGGCGCATTAAGAATCTTTGCAACTAATAATAGATCGTGATCAGCTTCTTCTCTCTCTAGATCCTCAGATAATGTGAATATCATACATTTCTCAAAAATTCTCTTTAAATACTCTAGAAGCAATTGTTCACCAGATCTAATCGCCGTTGAGATCAATTCTCTTACTACACTGTCTGTAGTAGCGCATTCTAGATACTCCTCTAGGTCTTCTCTCAAACTAGTTAAAACATCATACTTGTCTCTGATTAAAAGGAATACGCTTGTGTCTATAATTACGTATCTAGATCCGGAACTCGACATTTGATCCTCAACACATGACACTAAGTAAGTAAACTGCAGATCTGAAAATATACGCTATGTGATAGATTAGTAGGATCAATATGTTTATCATCGATCTTATCTCTACTCTTCTCTAAATCAATTTTCCGAAACCCGCTAATCTCCATCTACCAGCAACCTGTCTACTTATTGCCACACCAGCCTCTTTAATTGGTACTACAGGTTTAAGAAGCAACAGGTCTAGCTCATCATCACGTATCTTCTCAACTATTGCGAAAACGGTCATTGTTCCTATACTCACTAATATTCTCTCCTTAGGCTTGAGAGAACCTAACTTAATCATCTCTTTAGTACCCACTATTCTATCGAGAAGAGAATATTTTATAGTAATCTGATTAACTGGTTCAGGCAACTCGCCTGCCAAGCCAACTACGTTTCCGACTAATTTATCAGCTTTTGTTATATATGGATCGAGACCTGTTCCTAACGCTACCAACCCACCGGGTGACGCCTCCTCAAAATCTTCATTACCATATTTTATAGAAACAATCTTTGTGTATAGTGGTTTATAAATGGTTTTGTCCCCAGATTTTACCTCAACACCTGGTTTAATTTCTATTTCATCACCTATTTTAAAAACACCTTTGATCACAGAGCCCCCTATGACACCACCAACTAATTTATCAAATGGTGTGCCAGGTCGATTCACGTCAAAACTCCTTGCAATATACATTAGAGGTTTCGCAGATCTATCTCTCTCAGGAGTTGGTATATACTTCTGTATGTACCTAGCAAGCGCATTTATATTTAACTTACGTATAGCGCTTACAGGAACTATTGGAATGTTTTTAAGACCCATCTCAGCTAAGAAGTTCCTAATCTCCTCATAATTCTTAAGCGCAGTATCTCTTGAGACAGCATCAAGTTTATTCTGAACAACAACTATGTTTTTAATACCTATTAACTTCACCGCCATTAAATGCTCTCTTGTTTGAGGCTGTGGACAGGGGTCTGTTGCTGAGATCACCAGTAAAGCACCATCCATTAAGGCTGCACCACTTAACATTGTTGCCATAAGTATCTCGTGTCCTGGGGCGTCTACATAAGAAACTTTTCTCAGGATCGTAGCTTCTGACCCATCTGGGCACTTAGGGTCTACAGTATAACCCTCTTCCTCACCTAGTTTAGGGCAGAACCCTATGATACCATCTGCATAACCTAGTTTAATAGTCATTGCTCTCTTAAGCTCTTCGGAGTGTCTCGCCGTCCAAATACCTGTGAGTGCCTGAACAAGTGTTGTCTTCCCGTGATCAACGTGACCTATTACCCCTATATTAACCTCTGGCTTTATTTTCAGCATTTTAACCAAGATATATTTTACGTAAGCTTTATTAATAGTTTATATCTCGCTCAGTGAAAGAAAAAGCACCCAGAAACTGAATTTCTTAATCTATTAAACCTTATACATATCCGCAAAAATATATTAATTAATGGCAGAAAATGAGTAAAAAGATTTATCATGTCAGTATAACCAAGGAACATATTGAGAAAATACTTAATCAGAGATACAGGTACTTCGTGAGATCCGTGGTTAAATTAAGTTCTGATATGATCTCTAAGAGTTATAGAGTGTTAATAGTCTTGACAGGTACTGACCCTATTTCACAAGCTCTATCAACAGCATATTTGATATATAAATACTTTACTCAGAAAAATGTCATAGAAAGATTTAGAAAACCAAAGATCCTTTATATATACAGAAGAGAATTCGAAGACTCAGTAATGAGAAGTGGTGTATTTAAAAAAGTTCTTGAGA
>JBMFLZ010000002.1:74457-82583 GCA_049970935.1 Sulfolobales archaeon
TGAGAGGAGATTAAAGAGAGCCACCATAGAGCTTGACACCTTTAAGAACACTGATAAACATATGGGTAGAACTTACCAGACTCTTATAGCGGATCTAATGTATGGTTTTAGACCTAATGATCTCGGGCGATTAGTAGGGGTTGTTGAGGGTGGCGGATTAGTCATATTAATAACACCGCCACTAGATAAGTGGCCTGAGTATAGAAATATTTTCTCGGAGACATTAACTGTTCCTAAGTATCCTAAACCAAGAAATATTTTTATTAGATGGTTTGTAAGTACTCTATTGTCTTCTGAGGGTGTCTTTATCTATGATCTTGATAAAAACGAAACTGTAAAATTCTCACCTCCTGAAATAGGGGATATTGAGAAAGAAGAGATTAAGATACCTGATAAGAGAATATTTAGCGAGGAGATATATAAGCTATCTCTAACGCAAGACCAGATTAATGTGATAAACGCTATAGAGACCTTGATTCCTAAGCCTAAGAAGAATAAGATCATTGTTATAACTGCTGACCGAGGACGTGGTAAGAGTGGAGCTGTAGGTATTGCTGTGCCTGCTTTAATAAAAGAACTTTTGAAAGTTAAGAATAAGGTCAGAGTTGGTGTCACAGCAATATCACCAACTAATGTTGAGACGTTAATGAGTTTAGCCCAAAAGGCATTAGATAAGATCGGTATGAAATATAGGACTATAGAGAGAGACGGAAAAATTATAGAGTTAAGAGGAGATAATTTCTCAATTGAGTACTGGCCTCCTGCGATCATCCCTCGACTGGATCTAGACGTTGTTGTGGTCGATGAAGCAGCGGGATTACCTGTATCGATTCTACATAAGATATGGAGAAGTTTTAACAGAGTGATAATGGCAACAACGATTCATGGGTACGAGGGCGCTGGAAGAGGTTTCTCAATTAGATTTCTGAAGAAAGTTAGAAGTGATCCTGATACAGAACTTATTTACTTAGAAATGAAGAGACCTATAAGATACTCAAATAATGATCCCGTGGAGAAATGGATTTTCAAGGCGTTACTTTTAGACGCGGAACCTGAACCTCTCACAGAAGAAGATTATGAATTAATAAAGAGACAAGAGTTTATCTACCTAAGGTTTGATCCCGAAGAGTTATTTCGCGAAGAGAATATTGTGAAATTGAAAAGTATTTTTGGGATTTACGTAGAAGCTCACTACAGAAATGAACCTGATGATCTAGGTATGATAGCAGATGCCCCTCATCACCGAGTGAGAGCTCTTGCTCTTAGCAATGGGAAAATTATTGCTTCAGCTCAATTAGCCGAGGAAGGTGAATTAACAGAGGATCTTATTAGAAGAATATTAGAGGAAGGATCTGTTCACGGAAATATAATACCAGATAGAGTAATAAAGTACTATAGAGACAAGGTCTTCGGGAAATATATAGGATATAGAATCGTTAGAATCGCTGTTCACCCAGAGGCTCAGGGTATGGGGATAGGATCTTACTTCCTAAGAAAGATAGAGGAGGAGGCTAGAGAATCCAAATTGGATTGGGTTGGCTCAGGTTTTGGAGCTACTGAGGAGTTACTTAATTTCTGGATGAAAAATGGGTATCTACCTATACATATATCACCTTCTAGAAATCCTGTCTCCGGAGAATACTCAGTTATTGTTTTAAAAGGTTTAAGAGAAGATATTCACTCATCAATTCTATTTTTCAATAAGAAATTTAGAGAGAGATTAGTAAATAGTTTATATGATACATATAGAGATCTGGAGACAGAAGTAGTGTATAAGCTTCTCCAAGATCCTTTGTGCTCTGAATATATAGGAGAAACACAGGTATCATTCGTTTTAGATAGTATTGATAGAGATAGATTGAATCTTTATTTAAAGAAATATATGACATACGAGGTAGTTAATGATATAATTATTAACATTACAAAAACCTTTTTACTAAATTATAGTTGTCTAATAAAGCTCGAGAAAAAACACTGCTTACTTCTTATAGCAAAAGTGTTGCAAGGCAGAACTTGGGAGAATGTTTCACAAGAACTTAAAATCCCTCTATCAAAAGCCACAGATCTTCTAAGACAGATAATAGGTGAAATATCCTCTATTATGCTAAAAGAGACTTATAGAAATAAATAGAATCAAATTAAGTAGCCGGGCGGGGATTCGAACCCCGGTCACGGGGGCCAAAGCCCCGCATCCTTGGCCGCTAGACGACCCGGCTTCTCCATATTATTATTTTATATGTAAAACGAGGATAAAAATGTTTACTAAGTCTCTAAAACCCATAAACCGGTTCTTAAATACTCATCTACAGAGTTAGCAGCTGCAATTCCAGACGCAAGGGCTTTGCCAATAAAGCTTGGACCCGTTACAACGTCTCCTGCTGCAAACACTCCTTTTAGAGTTGTTCTGTATTTCTTGTCTACCCATATAGTGTTGTCTTTATTTAGTTTCAGTTCTGGATGCTTCGTGACAGGAGGTGTAGGTATCTCACCAATAGCAACTAGAACAGCATCTACTTCGAGAATAGTCTCGGAGCCTTCTATAGGTATGGGTCTTGGTCTTCCTGTGTGATCTGGTTCTCCTAGTCTCATTTTTATGAGTTCTATTGCTTGAACACCTTTCTCTTTGTCTCCAATAAATCTCTTGGGAGTAGCTAACTCAATCCATTTAATACCCATTCTAATGATTCTCTCTATCTCACTTCTTCTCGCAGGCGCCTCATTTATGGTTCTCCTATAGATCATGTAGATCTCTTTGACACCTAATCTATGAGAGACTTCCGCAGCGTCAACAGCTGTTAACCCCGCACCTATAACCGCTACCTTATTCCCTAAGGGTGGCAGATCCTTAAAATCAATATAGCCCAATTCAGCTCTAGAATACTCAAATAAGAACGTGAGTGCTGGATAAACACGTGGAAGATCCTCACCAGGAACACCTAATCTTCTCTCCTCCCAAGTTCCTGTAGCAATTATTATTGCGTCATATTGTTTTAGTAGATTATCAAATCCTATTCTACCAGGTTCCTCAACAGAGCCTTCTACAACACGTGTATTTACGTGAAAGATAACTCCCAATCTCCTTAGATCCTCGATGCCTTCTCTCACATTCTTTTTTGGTATTCTGAACCCGGGTATACCGAATAAGAGAAGTCCTCCGGGCTCTGGTAAAGCCTCATATACATGAACTTCATAGCCTTTACATATTAAGACACCTGCTGCACCCAAGCCGGCGGGGCCTGAGCCGATAATAGCTACTTTTTTATCTATTTTAGCAGAAACTTTATCACATCTTGAGAACTTCAAGTATTATCCCGACTATAGATTTATCAGGGTGTGCTTATAAACTATTTAAAAAATAATTCCCTTAATTTAAATCTAATTAAATATAAGAATTTTTTGGTGCAACACATAATGACGAAGATCCCTGAACCGAGAGAATTCTTTGGATTTGAAATCGGCGATGATAGAAAATTAGCTGATTGGAGTCGGATCGTTGAGTATTTCTACACGCTATCTAAACACAGTAATCGCATATTAGTGAAAGAATTAGGTAAATCAACAGAAGGACGTCCATTCATAGTAGCGTTTATCTCCAATCCAGAGAATCTCAGCAGACTCGAGTATTACAGGAAAATATCTTGCTTAATCTCAAACCCGGACAGACCAATAGATCAAGATGAGGCAGAGAGGTTAGTTAAGGAGGGAAGAGTTGTTGTCGCAATAACAAATAGTATACATGCTACGGAGGTAGGAGGTACCCAAAGCTCTGTTGAATTAGCTTATAGACTTACTTCATCTAATGACCCTGACATACTTAGAATACTTGATAATGTCATAGTGATACTATTCCCCTCATTCAACCCCGATGGTCTAGATCTTGTCAAGGAGTGGTATGATAAGTATATAGGAACCGAATATGAGGGCACACCGCCACCTTATCTCTATCACAAATATGCGGGTCACGATAATAATCGAGATGCGTATATGCTGAATCTCGTGGAGAGTAAATTATTTGCTAAAGTAGTCTACAAAGAGTGGTGTCCTCAGATCTATATAGATCATCATCAAATGGGTAGTTATGGTGCAAGACTTTTCTTAAGTCCCGAGATGGATCCCATAAATCCTGATGTAGATCCCTTAAATTGGTGGGAGGTTCAATTCATAGGAGCATATGCTGCCTCAAGATTAGAGGCTGAGGGATTCTCAGGAGTAGAAACACATGCACCCTTCACACCAGATTTCATATCAGCATTTCAAACAATAAGTTATTTCATGAATATAATTGGTATATTAACGGAGTCAGCATCGGTTAAAATAGCTACACCCATATACATCCATAAGCATCAATTAAGAGGCTATAGCAGAGGTAGATACAGTGATAGACCTTTTATGCACTACCCAAATCCTTGGCCTGGTGGGTGGTGGAGATTAAAAGATATAGTAAAACAACAAGTGGCTGTAACAATAGCTATACTCGATGTTGCTGCCAGATTTAGAGAAGTGTTTTTAAGAAATGCTTTTCTGAAGGCCACAAGATCTATTAGAAGAGGTTTAGAAACACCTCCTTACGCATACGTGATCCCAGAGGATCAACATGATAAAAATGCTGTTTACAAGTTAATAGAGATTCTTTTGAATCTGGGGATCAAAGTTCATAAGAGTCTAGAGCCTATTAAAGTAGGTAATATCTCGTATCCTGCTGGGAGCTTTATAGTTTATCTTGCTCAACCACGAAGAGCGCTAGCAAAACACTTACTCGAGAGATACTTCTACCCCGACTACGAAGCTACCCGAGATCCTCAAGGAAAACCTATTAAACCTTACGATATAGCTACAGACACTATAGCTGATTTCTTAGGTGTAGAAGTCTATGAAATTAATGACAAATTCTCCGTTAAGAGCATAGAGATCGAAAGTATTACAAGACCTTTACCTCTAGTAGAAAGAGCTAAAGGCTACTTAATTGATCCTAGGATCAATGAAAGCTACAAGTTGATTAATATTCTACTAAATAAAAACATAGCTGTTTATAGAATCTTCGAAGAAGTTGCTGTAGAAAACCACACTATACCACCAGGAAGCTTCTACATAGAATACTCTGATCAAGCCTATGAAACACTTAAAGAGGCTTCCATGACAACTTTTGTTCAACCAATTCACATAAATAAACCATTAGATGTAAAGAACATAAAGAGAGTAGAGTTAAAGAGAATAGGTCTTTACCAGAGATTTTATGGAGGAAACATGGAGGAGGGTTGGACAAGATTCGTTCTTGAGGAATTCTCATTTTCATATACTCAAATTAGAGATCAGCCTATAAAATCAGGGGAATTAGATAAATATGTTGATCTATTGATATTTCCCGACGATCCCTTGTCATTCATAACAGGTGAAAATATAGAAGAGGAGCTCAGCAAAAGATTTAAGAGGCCCTTTAAGCTACCACCTACACCTCCAGAGTATAAGAGTGGTATAGGATCTGATGGATTAGAAAGACTCAAAGAATTTTTGAACAAAGGCGGAGAGATACTAACAATGGGTCAAGCTGCTGAATTATTCACAAAAGGACTTAAACTACCTCTAAAGGATCTCACAGAAGATATAACAGACCCTAATCAATTCCTATGCCCAGGTTCACTACTTAACGTAGAAATAGATATAAATCACCCACTGGGGTTCGGTATGCCGAGAAGAGCCTATGTACTATTAACTGACAGACCCGTCCTCGAGATAATACCTAACCACTACAACGAGAACTACAAAGTGGTCGCTTGGTATCCGGAACAAAATATTCTCAGGAGTGGATGGTTGATTGGTGAAAAACTGCTTAGTAGAAAACCTGCTCTTATTGAGGCTACTGTAGGCAAGGGGAGAGCATATATTTACGCATTTAGACCGATATTTAGAGCACAGACTAGAGGAACATTCAAATTATTCTTCAATGCACTATATAGGTATATAGAGATCTAGTTAAACAACGATATTCAGAATTCTCTAAAGCCCTCCCTTCCTCTTAATGGCACAAAGACACAGGGTATATCTTCAATGATCTCTATTTTTTCAGTACTTATTTTCCTAACAACATATAATGTCTGAGACCATAAACTCCCAACAGGTATAACCATGATGCCTCCAGGCTTGAGTTGAGAGATAAGTGTTTGAGGAATTTTTGGCGACGCTGCCGTAACTATGATTTTATCATATAATTCTCTACCTATAAAAGTTCCGAGACTTCCATCACCGATAATTACAGATACTCTATCGTCATATCCTGCTCTGATAAGATTTTCTCTGGCGAATTCCGCTAATTCCTTAATTATCTCTATAGAAACCACGTGCCCAACGCCTCTTGAAAAAGGATCTATTATCTCCGCTATAACCGCTGCTTGATATCCAGATCCTGTTCCTATCTCCAATACTAATTCACCCTCTCTGAGGTCTAATCTCTCTGTCATTAAAGCCACCATGTGAGGAGCTGATATAGTTTGGTTATAACCTATTGGGAGTGGAGTATCAAAATACGCATATTGTCTGTATTGTGGTAAAACAAAATTTTCTCTAGGAACTCTCTCCATAGCTCTTCTAACCTTATCACTCTTGATATATCCTTCAGCAACTAAATATCTAATTAGTCTCTCTCTCTGATCCTTAAATAAATCCTCATTCAAACTCTCACGCCAAGTAAGAATAATTATCTCACTGTAATCTATTTAAATAAAATTAAATTTATCGGAATTAAAGTTGTTTCTTAATTCCACATTACGCAGATAAATGATCGAGTAATTCACTGCCAAAGAGTTTTAGCACCTTTATAATCACATTTAAAAATACTTAAAAAATATTAGACACTTATGCCTGAGAATATTTCAGGGTGAACATATGAGTAAATCTTCAGATAAAGAGATTAAAAGTAGTGTATTTAATGATCTAGAGATTATGTATGAAGACGAAGACATTATCGTTATGAGAGCACCCGACGATGAAACACTAATTAAAATGATAATTAAAAAGATCTCTGAAGCAGGCAAACCTATTTCATGGAGAGAATTAAGATCGTATTTTAGCGGATTAGCTGGAGAAGACAGACTCAGGAAAATACTAATTAAATTAATAGAGGAAGATAAGATCATTGAAATGCCTGATGGGACCCTTGGTTTACCTGGTATGGAGAGAAATTACGTGCCTAAACCGGATGTTAAGAGAGTCAGACCTTTAGTCCCAAAAAAATTCAGAGAGAGATGGGGGACATCAGCTTCTAGATATAGAAAACTGGGCATTATTAAGGAGACCGTAGAAGAGGTAGAAGAAGAGTAGTTTTCCTGTAACTACTCAGGGTCTAATCTAGTAATATCCAATAATCTAATAGTATTCAAAACTTCGGAGCGTTCTATTAATAACTGGGACCAGGTGCATAATCGGTATGAGTAATAAGAAATGTATTGAAGCTAAAGCAACTATTATAGAGACGCAAGTAATCATAGAGACACAAGATAATAAAAAAGCTGTGATTCCTCAGAGAGTATTATGTGAGGTCTTAAAGAGATACAATATATGTTTATCACAAGAGATTCTTAAGCAAATAAAGTGTTACTGACCTCCTCCCGCCCTAAAGGGCGAGAGTTTTCTTTAGGGGGTTCATTGGTTCTCCCCATCTATTCGGGTTTACATCTGTCAATTTGGGGGGCATTCAGGGTGGTCAGAGATCCCCCCATCTTTGCCAGGGCTTCTCTCCTGATGTCCAATACCTCAACCAGGTCTCTGTCCGCCTCGAATCCGCATCTGAGGCATTTAAGTCTCCTATACCCGTTCTCAACTAGTTTTGATCCGCACAATGGGCATTCTGAGAATGTGCCCCTGGGATCCACTATTGCTAGAGGAGCCTCATGCTTCATAGCTTGCCAATCAATCCATTTTCTGAGCCTCAAACACCCCCATTATAATCAGCTTAACCCTATGATCCTTAGGTAGTTTCCTAAGAGCTTCCACAAGTCCTCTCAGATCCTCTTTAGCAACAGCGTAATGATATTTCACAGCTAACCTAACGATCTTAAGCGATGTCTTTCTAGCTCAGTCCTCAAGAGTATTTTTATCTTTTCTATGACAGGATCTGATCCTGTTTAGTATGC
>JBMFLZ010000003.1:0-52366 GCA_049970935.1 Sulfolobales archaeon
GGTAAGGAGGGCGAGGGATTTAAAATCGCTGTGACAACGTATGATCATGGTAGAGTAGGTATTGCTGCGCAAGGAGTCGGTATCGCCCAGGCGGTATTTGAGAAAGCATTAAACTATGCTCTTCAGAGACAAGCCTTTGAGAGACCAATCATAGCATTTGAGGGCGTTGCTTTTAAATTGGCTGATATGTTAATTGAGTTAGAGGCTGCCAGACTATTAACTTACTGGGCCGCGACCTTACTAGATGCGGGTAGGCCTGAGGCCATTATGGCGGCATCCTTAGCTAAGGTATTCGCGACAGAGGTTGCTGAAAAAGCATCTATCTTAGCAATCAAGATACATGGAGGAGTAGGCGTGGACACAGAAACAGGTGTAGAGAGATATTTGAGAGATGCACTTATTACGACAATATATGAGGGAACCAACGAGATCCAGAGAATAACTATAATAAGAACATTATTAAGACAAGTATTTGGAACAACTGTTGAAATGATATAGGTGATTTCTTATGAGTCTTGAAAGAATTAAGAGGATCGTTGTTGTTGGAGCAGGAACAATGGGGCACGGTATAGCGGAGTTAGCCGCTATAGCGGGTTATGAGGTTAGGATGGTTGATATCTCTGAGGATATACTACGTGGCGCAATGGATAAAATAAAATGGAGCTTAAGTAAATTATATGAGAAAGGTCAGATTAGGGAAAGCGTTGATGCTGTAGTCTCTAGAATATATCCTACTACGAAATTAGAGGAGGCTCTTAAAGATGCTGATTTCATGATTGAGGCTGTCCCAGAGAAACTTGATTTAAAGAAACAGATCTTTGAGAAAGCAGACTCTATAATGCCTTCACACGCGATTTTAGCTACTAATACAAGTAGTTTACCGATTACTGAGATAGCCGAAGCCACGAAGAGACCTGATAAAGTAGTTGGCATGCATTTCTTTAATCCACCAGTTCTAATGCCTCTAGTGGAGATTATTAAAGGTGCGAAGACAAGTGATGAGACGGTGAATACGACGTATGAATTAGCTAAGAGATTAGGTAAGCAACCAGTTGTAGTGAAGAAAGATATTCCTGGTTTCATTGTTAATAGAATCTTAGGAAGAGTCCTGAATGCTGGTTGCTGGATAGTTGCTAGAGGAAAAGCTGATATTATCGAAGTTGATGCGACAGCTCGCTACAAACTTGGTTTTCCAATGGGTATCTTTGAATTAGCTGATTATAGTGGAATAGATGTATTCTACTATGTTTTCTTAGCAATGAGTCAGAGGGGATACAAGGCTCATCCATGCCCATTATTTGAGGAAAAGTTCAGAGCCAATGAATTAGGTATGAAAACTGGTAAAGGTTTCTATAAATATCCTGAACCTGGAAAATATGCTAGACCTGAGATACCTAAGGAAAAAGCTGAGAAAGTGGATCCCGTATTGATAATAGCTCCAGCAATTAATGAAGCTGCTTGGCTACTGAGAGAAGATATAGCATCTAAAGAGGATATTGATAAAGCATGTAAATTAGGATTAGGATATCCTAAGGGTATATTTGAGTACGCCGATGAATACGGTTTAGACGTAATAGTATCTACGTTAGAGACGCTTAAGAGAGAGACTGGGTGGGAAGAGTACGAGCCGGATCCTTTACTTAAACAAATGGTTAATGAGGGTAAACTAGGTAGAAAAACCGGAAGGGGTTTCTACGAGTATGGATTAGTTGAGGAAAAGAAACTTTCTACACTACTAATAAGAGTAGAGCCCCCTATTGCTTGGATAATTCTTAATAGACCCGAGAGACTAAATGCGATCAATTTGGATATGTTGAGGGAATTAAGCAAGACATTAGATGATTTTGAAGAAGATGATAGAATTAGAGTAGTTATCCTCACAGGCTCTGGAAGAGCCTTTAGCGCAGGTGCTGATGTCACGGGCTTCGTCGGCGTCACACCAATCAAGGCGGCTATATTCTCTAGAAAATTCCAAGAGATTCTAAATAAGATAGAGTACTACACTAAACCTGTCATAGTTGCTATTAATGGATATGCTCTTGGGGGTGGATTAGAGATAGCGATGAGCGGTGACATTAGAATAGCTTCAGAAACAGCTCAATTAGGTCAGCCAGAGATCAATTTAGGAATAATGCCTGGTGCCGGAGGCACTCAGAGACTACCTAGATTAATTGGAAAAAGCAAGGCTAAGGAAATAATATTTACAGGAGACATGATCTCAGCTAATGAGGCATTAAAACTAGGTTTAGTAGATTATGTCGTTCCGCCTGAGAAATTACTAGATGAGGCTCGTAGACTAGCTTTAAAATTATCTGAGAAACCACCAATAGCACTAATGGCTGCTAAATACGCTATAAACATTGGTTTAGAAACTAATATTTGGACCGGTCTCGCCTATGAATCTAGTCTATTCGGACTACTTTTCAGCACAGAAGACGTAATTGAAGGCGTCTCAGCTTTTCTTGAGAAAAGAAAACCTAAATTTAAAGGAAAATAAAAAGTAAAATTTTTATCCTCTAGCGGCTTCAATCATTTTTCTTAAAGCAACAGTCTCTATAACATTTCCTGTAATCTTCATTTGACCTCTAATAAAGGCGGCCATAGCATCTAATTCTCCTCTAAGAATCTTAATTAAAGTATCTCTAGACATAGATAATGTAGCAGTAGGATTACTATGAGACCCTTTAACAAGATTCATGGAACCACTCCTAAACTCTATGTAAAATGGTTCTTCTCCCTCAATATTAAATTGAAATATTTTATTCCAACTAGCCATTTCACTACCCATTTTTGTTTTGGCTTTCTCATACACTTGTCGCATTAGTGAGATAATTTCCTCAGACATAGATAAATTCCTCCAAGAAACAGTGTCTTAAGGAAATATATATTTTTCCAAAGAAAATAAATAGCTTCAATGAGAAATAATATGCTCAAGAAATTTAGATTTCTCTGGCTGGTACTAGTTTTATCAATATCTCTTCTCTATAACCTACGATCGCTCTTATATACCCAGATAATTTATTATCTACCTCAGGGTCTCCAGTATCTATATAAACAGTATTTTTGCCGGATAATTTACTTAAACTCGTGATCACTATTAGATCCTTTTTATCAATTCTTCTATACACATCAGCAGATATCTGTTGATTACCTCTACCTATAAGAAATCTTGTTCCTGGAATCGGTGTCAAGATAATATTTATCTTCTCATATTTTCTAATTAATTCATCAATATCTTTTCTAGATAGATCTTTTCCAATCAGTTTCCTCATGTAGATAGCATCAACTCCGTAGGGTGTTTTGTCAATATATAAATACTCAAAGACTTTTTTCAAAGTGGATCCAGGGCCTACAATAAATAATCTATCGATCCTCTCGCTGAATATTTCATCCAGGTATCTTGCCACTCCTTCGTAGTCGAAATCTTTGTAAGTTGAGTAAGATGATTTTGTTTCTTGAATAAGTTCTTCTATGTATAATGTGGTTAGCTCTCCATAATTCCTTATCACAAGAGAGCCTTTTCTAAGCTCATTTTCATCAGCATCGATAACAGGTCTCTTCACAGGTTCCATAACATGATTCATGTAGTAGGAGAGGATCCTTGATGCAGTCTCAGGACTTCTCGCAAAAACTCCACTGTAGACCTTAACACCAGCTGGTATACCTAAGATAATTTTATTCTCAGCCTCTATACTTGATAAAGTCTCTAACACATCTCTAGCTGTTCCATCTCCCCCAACAAATATTAAAAGATCGCATTTATGGATATACTTTCTTATGAATTCCATTGTGTGAGCCCTTGTAGTTAATTGGTTCACTAAAGGAGTCTCTAAATTCTCACAGTATACACTCTTGAATTTAGTTCTGTATTTGGAAGCTACACTACAACCCATAGGATCTTGTGGAACTATTAACTCGATATTATGTGAATACTCAATATCTAAAGCTTTAAAAAATCTCTCAGCTTTTTCATAGGAAACTAATCTGTAGCCTTCTTGAAGTACCTTGCTAATATCTATATAATCACTTCCTTTTAAACCTGCTTCTCCACCTAATCCTGCTACTGGATTTATAAAGAAGCATATCTTTAATGAATTTCTTTCTTCGATCATTTTAATACATTATTAACCTCGAGATTTATTTCTTCTTTTTCTTTTTCTTTTCTTCTTCCTCTACTTGTTCTACTATTACACCTACTCCTAAGAGTGTTTTAAATACGTGATCTACGAATCTTATGTGAACACCCTTACTCCCAATAAAAGCTCCTGCTCCATCACTACTAACTGTAACTTTTAGTTGAGGTCCTGCGAAATCTGCTTCTATTATATGTTTGTAGACCCATGATACTGGGTGTATAGATCTGATCCATTCCTTGAAATCAAGAGATAATTCTAATCCTCTTACTCTACTTCCTAAATCTTTCTCTATTGCTTGTATTCTCTCACCGCCCTTACCTATTAATCTACCAGGTGTCTTAGTTATTATTAAGTAATCAGGTACTATATCCTTAGACAAATTATATTGATCTCTTATAGATCCTATATCAATCACTGTAACGATATCTGCATCAGGTGCATGTATCTTACATAGATCTAATACTTTGATCTCATTCTCACTAAGAGTTCTGCTTCTCAATTGAAGCTCTATTAGAAGCTTCAATCCTTTCTTAGCTCCGGGTCTAACTACATCATTTATACCAAGATCTATTACTCGAGCTCTCTCTTCGCTAAGTAGAATTTCTCTAACAATAGCGGAGGGATCTCTCTCAACTCTTCTCAATCTCTGAAACACGGGGTCTCCTGCTATAATTAATTTACTTCCATTACCTACTCTAATAAGTGTTTCTATAACACTTTCAGCTGGTATATTCTGGACATCATCTATGAATATTAAGGCATTATCAAATGATCTTCCTTTCAGATAATGAAGATCTACGAATGATAATCTCTCGGTCTTTAATAAGTTATTAATAACTTCATTATCGACGTATTGTGACATAAGATCTTGTAGATATTGAATCGCTATGTTCTTAAAGATCTCTGTGCCAACATCGCTGCTAACAGTTGATCCGCTTATTATATTAACTAGAGGTCTAACTATATAAAATCTCCTATATTTTTCGCTGATGATTTGATCTAATCCATAGGCCAATGAGAGTAGACTCTTACCGGTCCCGCTTGGACCAAAAATACCTACTATATCCACATTAGGATCTTTGAATGCTTCTAGAACTCTCCTGTCCAGGGGTCATGGGTTTAATCTTCTCTAAAATACTTTGCGAACTCATTTAAACCCTAATTAAATAAATTATGAGAAATTTTAAGCACTTAATATCTAGCTGAAGCATAATATTCTATTAGTAGAAACATAGTTACTGGGATTATTATGAGAAAGAGATATCCTGCTGTAGCAGGAACTTTCTACGAAGCTTCTAAAGATAAATTAATACAGAGAATTGAGTGGGCATTTAAACACCCCATTGGTGTAGGAAGATTACCTGAGACTTCACAGATTAGAGATAGTAGAGTTAAATTGTTCATCTCGCCCCATGCAGGGTATATGTACAGTGGTCCTGTAGCATCACACACATACTACAGAATAGCTCAAGGAGGTCTTCCCGAGACAGTTATTATAGCAGGTCCTAATCATACTGGTATGGGTTCGTTAGTAGCTACTACACTAGATGTAGTATGGTCCACCCCATTAGGAGATCTGGAGGTTGATAAAGAGTTCGCGAAGGAGATTATGAGAAATAGTAGCTATTTAGATGATGATTTAACGGCGCACTACTCTGAGCACTCGATTGAGGTCCAGCTACCATTTCTACAATACATATTTGGAAATAGATTCAAGATTATCCCTATAGTAATAATGCTTCAAAGACCAGAGGTAGCGAGAGATCTTGCACAAGCAATAATTAGAGCATCTGAGAAACTTGGGAGAGACTTCATATATATAGCATCAACTGACTGGACCCACTATGAACCCCATGAAATAGCGTATAAGAAAGATAATGAGGCTCTTAAATACGTAGAAAATCTCGACACAGAAGGATTCTATTCTTATCTAGAGAGAACAAATCATACCGCCTGCGGACCGGGACCAACAATGATTTTTATAGAATTAGCAAAATTATTAAGATTCCAAAAAGCAATAGTACTTAAATACGCTACATCAGGAGACGTAACTGGCGAAAAAGACTGGGTAGTGGGTTATGCTTCAGTAACTGCTGTATAAACTGTAAATTTATTATTTCTAATCTCTGATTAATAAATGATGCTAATGAGGATCCGAGAAATAAGAAATGTACCTATTAATTATCTAGCTATTCCTATAAAAGATCGGTGGAATCCTATTATAGTGTTATTTACAAATCACAAAATTGAAATCTCAGGCTATATATCGGTTAGTGATTCGTGTACACAATCTATAGATAGTTCGTTACCTCGCGTTTTGCTAAGATACCTACGAAATTTTTTTAATGCTCTATCAAATGAGTTAAATATAGATCTATGTTATAAACTTAGAATTACTTTTGATAAAGAGATCAAGGATTTAAGATCCTCTCTATACGTATCTATATCACAATCTCTATTAGATCACGTGTTGAAGAGCGCAGGCGAAAAAATAGATCCTATAGATATGGTGAAGTCTCTATCTACAATAGACAGATTGATAAATATAAAATCACAGTACATAGAAGCACTAAGACTAGCGTTTGTATTGAATAAAAATCTGATTTTTAGAAGAGTTGATGAATATATTGAGTTAAAAGATTCTCTTACGATAGCTAAATTAAATATCAAAAAAGTATACAAGATAAAGGATCCTCAGAATTTTATTTTACAAGGTGATCTAGGAGATCTATTAACCAAACTAATTGGGTACTCAATTATAAATGTTGCACATGATCTCTTGGAGAGAAAATATAGAGATTTCATCGAAAAAGTAAATTATGTAAACAGATTTTGGTCAATGATATACGGATTACCTGTAACAAAAAAACACTATATATACGATGAGTGGGGCAGAGTAATTTTAGCTGATTTAATATATGAGAAACTAGATTTTTGATAAAACCTCCACTATATAATTGATATCGTCCTCACTAATTAGTGGATGAACAGGTAGACTCAAGATTCTTCTTGAAATATCTCGAGCAACAGGGCAGCAATTCTCGTCATACCCCAATTTCCTATAGAGAGGTTGTTCATTAAGTGGACGAGGATAATGGATCGCAGTCTCTATTCCATGTCGTCTTAGGTAATTAATTAATTCATCTCTTGTGATAGGTGCATCATCTTTTAATAGTATTACGTATTGATGATATACGTGATAAGCCCACTCTTTTTCAATAGGTGTTTTTATCCAGTTTATCTTAGATAATTTATCATTTAGTAGTTTAGCGTTTCTTCTCCTAATCTCATTAATGTGATCAAGTCTCTCTAATTGCTTAAGCGCTAACATTCCTTGAATAGAGGTCATTCTATAGTTGCCACCCAAGATCTCATGCAGATATTTACTTACCTGACCCTGATCTCTAAATATCTTCATAAAATCTCTTTTCTGAGGATCATTTGTTAATATAATACCTCCCTCGCCACTAGTTATATTCTTAGTTGCGTAGAAACTAAAGATCCCTATGTCTCCTAGGCAACCCACAGGCTTATTTTTATATCTGGCCCCATGTGCTTGTGCAGCATCTTCTAAGACGAAGATATTGTTATCTCTAGCTATTTTAATAATAGGATCCATGTCGGCTGGATGCCCAAATAAGTGCACAGGTATAATGACTCTAGTTCTCTTACTAATTCTCTCTTCTACACATCTCGTATCAATATTAAATGTTTCAGGATCAATATCACAAAAAATAGGTCTTGCACCAAGTGTTAAAGCAGAATTAGCTGTGGCTGCAAACGTGAATACAGGAACAATAACCTCGTCTCCAAAACCTACACCGAGACATCTTAATGCGATCTCTAAAGCAACGGTTCCATTACTCACAGCAATACCATATTTACAGTTATGTTTCTCTGCGAATTTATTCTCAAACTCCTCAACGACTTTACCATGTGTTAAATACCCAGATCTTAAGACATCACCTACAGCCGCGATATCATCGTCAGTTATGAGGGGTCTAGCGATCCTAATTTCTCTCAAGACTTCACCACGATATATATACTCGGAAAATTTTAATAGTATTGGTGTGGTATAATTACATTCTCTTCCCATGAGATACACGATGAAATATATAGAATAGCTCAAGAAACCGCTAAATTAGCCAGATACTACTCAGAGGATCCTTCGGTTTATAGTAGTGAGAGAATAAATGTTTCAGGAGATATTTCTAAGAAGATTGATTTAATACTCGAGAGATTTATCATTGAGAAAATAAAAGAGTTTGATAGTGAAAGTATTATACTCTCCGAAGAAAGAGGGTTAGTGAAATTATCAGAGGAGCCAAAACGCATATATATTGTAGATCCATTAGATGGTAGTTTAAACTATGTCACGGACACCCCGTATTGTTCCATAAGTATTGCGGTAGCAAATTATTCTTCGAGGGATCATAGAGATCATTTTTTAGCGGGAGTAATTGCAGAGATATTTAGAGATAAAATATATAGCTTTGTGGAGGAGAAAGAGGCATACTTAAATAAAAAGAGGATTCCCCAGAGAGAGTACTCAGAAAATATTATAATTACATATCTAGAGGATCCCAGAGCAATTAAGGCTCTGTATGAGATATGGGTCTCTACAAATAAGCCAAAAATTAGGTCTCTTGGATCAGCAGCTCTAGATATAGTTAAGACATCAATTGGAGACTTTAGAGCGTTCATAGATCTTAGACCAAGACTAAGAAATGTTGATATAGCAGCTTCTATAGGTTTTGCCAGAAGCTTAGGTGTGGAACCAACTGATCATAGGGGAGAACCAATAAGATTAAACTTGGTAGAGATCTCTAACGTGAGAAGTCTTATAGTTTCTAGATACAAAGATTTACATCAACAAATAATTAATATAGCCACAAAATATATTGATTAATTAACTTGACCAAAGCTAATAGAAAAGATCTATTGATGAAGTATTCTAATAATCTATCTTATGCTTTAAAAATCACTAAGGTTTTAGCTATCCAAAGAGCGCTGAGAGACCCTCGGCAATAGCTTCCTCAGATAATTCTTCTTTCTTCTCTTCTTTCTCCTCTTTCTTTGTCTCTTGTTGAGGTGCTGTTGTCTGTGTAGTTGGTGTTGTAGTAGTTGCTGGGGCAGCCACAGGAGTTATTAAAGCTTGTTTAAGCACCTCATCTATATTTATTTGCTTTACCGCAGCAATGAGCCTCTTTAGCTCTACATCATCAACAGCTATACCGGCTGCTTCTAGTACTTTTCTAACACTCTCCTCAGTAATCTCCTTCTTAGCTGAGTGAAGGAGTAGTGTTGCATACACGTATTCCGTTGTCTATCACCTTAGAAATCATATGTAAATAGAGATATATAAGTGTTTTTTATCTAACTCCTCTACATATAGAGTTAAGTTAGAGAATAAATATGTAGATTGGGGATATGAACAAGCTTTACATTATTTACAATAGCTACATCTCACTTTCTTCAGGTATGTGTTGTATCACAAGATTATTAAGTGAGCTCATACTCCATCTAAGGAATTGATGTTCCGCGGATCTTATATTAGGATCTATTTTAAATCTTCTTCGAGCCCATTCTATAGTTTCCATACTTAGAGATCCATCACCTTTTGAAAGTGCTAATCTAATCAATGCATCTATTTCAGCGGTGCTAAACCATCTTGTTTTTCTAACTAATTCATCCAAGAGATCCTCAGTGTAGCTTTTTACATCATACATCTTCAGAATATTCTCTATTATGAATCTTCTACTCTCTCTATCAGGATATCCGAGAACAATTGTTACATCTATTCTCCCAGGTCTTAGAAGAGCTTGATCTATTAAGGAAGGAGTATTCGACGTTAATATAGTTATTGGTTTATTTGGTTTCTGCAGATAGCTCAGAAGTAATGAGATCTCGCTTATATGTACTTCGTGAATAGCCAAAGATCTACTAACTAAAAACTCAGCATCATCTATTAATAGAGCGAGATCAGTTCTACCTTCTATACTCCTTAATATTTTTTCTAGTATTTTCTCAGTCATGCCATACCACATAGATCTATATATAGAAGGTTTCAGATCAAGGATCTTTTTTCCAATTCCTGAGACTAAAGCTTCTGCGAGAACACTTTTACCAACACCCGGCGGACCTATTAATAATAATCCTCTAGGAGCAAATTTATAACCTTTCTTAATAGGGTTAATCACCAAAGTCTCTAGATCAGAAACAATTTTCTTCGGGAACATAACAAGATCCCATGAAGGTCTCCTAAGATCTAATTTAATGACTATGTTCTCATATCCCTCTCTAATAACTACCTCAACAGCCTCACTCTCTATCTCAAGAGTGTTAAGAAGTATTATTCCGAAAGGCTCTTCTAAATAAATTAATTTCTCAAGATTGTATAATTTAATTATATGATTTTCTACATCTAGAATATCTTCTAAAGATCTTGCACTTAAGTTATCCTCCAGATCTACTAAATTTCTATCTGAGTCTTTAATCTCTCTACTACTAATAGCTACTGCAATAACTCCTAAATTAGCTGATTTACATAATTTATCTTCACATACCCTACCCCCACAACCACCAACTAATCTTTTTATAGTGTGACTCGACACGAAATAAATTATTGGGCATATAATTATGTTCCCATACGCGTTCTCAAGATCTTTGAGTCTTAGAGGTAGATCAGTATATAAAAATTTTAGTACAGCGTAATACGCTATTGACTCGAGTTCTTTTCTATTAATTTTCTCTTTTAAACTAATGTTTTTAATGATTCTTATCGGAAGATTTTCTCTATACGAATACTCCTCTATTAGACTTTTCTCAATTAGATTATTTAGAGAATTAGTTATTTTGTTAACTAAGTTGAGCTTCTGAGGTATATTCCTTATCTCTCTCGTACTCCACAAAAGACCTCTATATCTTCTATCAATTATACTATTGATCTCCTTGAGAGAGATAGTGTCTCTAGTTGCTGTGGAGTCACCCAAGTTTTAATTAATCCCCAATGAGTTTTTGTCCTGTAGTAAATAAAAATTATACTCTAAAGATCCTTACATAAGTATTTAGTCTCAAATATTTTCTGGAGAGCATTAACTACTTTATCAATAAGTATCCTCTCATATCCTAGTTTTACGAGAAGCTTGCTTATTAAATCTAGTCTTACTGATGCTCCCGACGCCAGTTTATGACCTCCTCCACCTAATTCAACAGCTAGATCTCTAACATTAAATTCTCTAGATCTAAAACTTACTGAACCATTTCTTCTGACTATTACAGCAATATCAGAGTTAGTTATAGACAACATATAATGAGCAAGTTGACTTGTTCCTATAAAACTCTTATCCTTTTTTACTAAAATAACAAATTTTACTCCACATATTTCTTTTATCATAAATCTCGAGAGATAATAGTTATATTCTTTTAATTCTCCATCTACTGCCTCTGAGATCTGCCTCATACCCCATTTAATGATATCATCTACTCTCTCAGCAGTAATTATTTTATTTGTGATTTGTCTTCGCCATTTATCTGTGTCTTCGTAGCTCACTAATCTAGTGAAAAAAGGTGCTCTAGGATCATCAAATTTCCATAGATCAATAGAGCATATTACTTTCTCTAATTCATTCGCAAAAGGATCGTTTGGTAAGAAATTTTTCCTAACGACTCCTGTAGCACACGTTGAAGTATCAACAATTATTCTAGCGCCAGTATTAGATAGATCCCTTATCCAATCCTCCTCCCATAAATGATGATCTAGCCACGTGACCTTAACTCCTTGCTTAATTAATTCCTCTAAATTCTCTCTTACACTTGCGATCTTATTTTTATTCGGTGCAAGATCTGTTATATAAATAGATCTAATACTCATCCTATATGCATATCTCAATGAGATTTTCTGTAATACGTTATATAATTTATCTGGTTGCGTATAGAATATATAAATTTTATCTAGATTATCTTCTCTTACACCAAGTGATCTAGCTACTAAGGCTGACGACCCGACTCCGTCAGCATCAACATGAGTTACTATTACTAGACCATTGGTACTATCTTTGTCCTCACCTTGCTTCAGCGTTGATTAACACCTCTCATTTCTTAAGATCTGTTTCCACAGAGTCAATTATCATACCGTCTTATGTTAATATAAGGGTTTTAAAAGCTCTAATAATATGTAAAAAATGTAGGATCTTATCATAGATTTTTCGCGTATCTACTTAGATCTTGTAATCAAATATTTTGCTGTAATCTCCACAATTATCTTCGAGATCAACATGGCAGTGATTTCGGAAGGATCATTGAGGGGATTATACTCAACAATATCTACGCTAATAACCTTATTATTTATTAATTCATTAATTAATTCCAAGAGCTCCCAAGAATTAAGACCTTCAGGCTCAGGTGTTGTTACACCAGGAGCTACAGAGGGATCTAGAACATCTACATCTATAGATATATGAAAATTACTAAAATTCTCTGACCATCTCAAGAATCTCTTAATAACCTCTCTGAGACCTAATTTTCTTACTGTGTAAATAGATATGTATTCGTGACCTAGCTTTGACACCTCACTTAATTCTTCTTTTGAGATTGCTCTTGTGCCTATATAGAATAGTGAGCCTGCACCTAAGATCTCTGAAACTCTTTTCATGACTGTTGCGTGACTATATTTTAATCCCAAATAATCATTTCTTAGATCTAGATGAGCATCGAAGATCACTACACCTAATTTCTTTCTATAGACCCCTCTTATTATGCCGTAAGTTATTGTGTGTTCCCCGCCGACAAAGATGTATAGTCTATTCTCACTTATTAATTCTTTAACTACCTTCTCTATTCGATCTAAAGTTTTTTCTACGTCACCTATAATAGTTATTATGTCGCCTTCGTCGTAGATCCCGAATTCCTCGACATCTACTTGATTCCTGAGACTATAGAGTTCTATGTTTCTAGACGCGATCCTCACATGATCCGGTCCGAATCTAGATCCTGGTTTATAGGTTACGGTGCTATCAAAGGGGACTCCGACAAAACTTACAAAAGTTTTCTCCCTAGGCCATAGATATCCTCCGAAAACCATTGGTTTAGAATTGAGATAAAGTTCTTTATAAGCCATTTAATACTCCATGAATTTCTCTGTATAGCTATTCTCTACTCCTTTTCTCTATTTTCTTAAAAGAATTACTTCTCCACCAGCACTCTTGATTTTCTCTATAGCTTTCTCGGTAGCGTATTTAGTTATTACTTCTACTGGGACTGTTATCTTGCCTGAACCTGTGAGCTTATTGAAGCCTAGTTTCATCAGATCTATTCTTATTCTATTTCCACTATATTCTAATTGATTATTTAGCCTTAATTTCTCGATTATATCTGCGAGATCCTTAAGAGAGATCTCTTTTATATCTTCTTCGTAAGAGGGGTTTCTGGGAGTGAATCCTCTCTTACCATACCAATCTGGGAAATACTTGATCGTCCATATCCACTTATGTTTATGGTAGCCTACAGCTCCTTTGCCACCTCTACTACCAGCTTTTCTATGCTGGCCTACATTGCCCCAACCCATAGTTCTGGTTCTTCCTCTTAGTTTCCTGGTTTTTCTTCTTCTTCTAACAACCATTCATAACATCCTCCTAATTAATTCATTAATAGCTCTACCTCTGTAACCTAATTCACCGTTCTCTTTAAAAGGTTTCTTAATACTCCCTCTAAAACCTCCCCTCGGCGGATGCAATCTAAATACTGGTTTTATATAATCTGATAATTTATGGAGATATATTTTCTCTTCATATATAGCCTTAGCCAGATCCTCAATAGTTGGGTAGCCTAATCTCTCTTTCACATATTCATCCGTTAATCTTTTTCCACCTGGCACTTCTCCTCTTCTTTTCAAGACCTCTATAAGTGTCTCTAGATCTATTTCACC
Organism: Sulfolobales archaeon; assembly: GCA_049970935.1. Lineage (GTDB taxonomy): Archaea > Thermoproteota > Thermoprotei_A > Sulfolobales > AG1 > WYEN01. The sequence continues at coordinate 14,062 of JBMFLZ010000003.1, forward strand.
CCATGTTATCCAGTGTTGTGCTTTTCTAAGCATTCCCTCCAAACCCTCTAGCTTACTTGGATATATTGTCATATGGAATTTCTTATGTAGTCTCAATAACTTTAGTGTGGTCTCTACGTCAGGATCTACATCCACCCTACCTCTAAGTCTTATGATGGCTAGCAGACTCATCGTAATCACTTAGCCCAATCAATTGGGGTTACGAATTTATAAGTTTTCTTGAGAGCATCAAATGTTGCTTTTGCGAAATTAATTGATGTCGAGGTTTTTCCTTTACTCCAAGTCCACACATCTCTTATACCAGCGTATCTTAGAATTATCTTAGGTATCTCACCTGCTACAAGACCTGTTCCTTTAGGCGCTGGCTTTAGCACTATTCTAACACTACCAGATTTTCCTTCGATAGTGAAAGGCACTGAGTGAGGTTCTCCGCAACTACATTCCCAACTACCACAACCTCTTCTAACGGGTATAATATTCAATTTAGCGTCTTTAATAGCTTTATCAATAGCTTCTCTAAGTTGAGATGCTTTGCCTATTCCGAGGCCCACGTATCCATTCATATTACCTACGACCACAACGACCCTAAACCTTGTTCTTCTGCCTGCGTCTGTCATCTTCTGAACCACGTCTATACTCAATATCTCGTGTTTTAGTTCTGGACCTAGAAGATAATCTACTATCTCGGGTTCTCTAATTACTTCATTCATTTCAAAAATTTCTCTTAAGGAAACTATTTTCCCCTCCTTAACTAATCTGCCTATTCTGGTCTTAGGGATCCACTCTGTTGTTTCTCTCGGAATAGTCTCTAGAGATTCACTCACCTACTTTCACCTCTATACCTAATTTCTCGCCGTATTTAATTATTTTATCGAGTGTTTCTTTAAAATGTTTAGGCAACTCTCGAGGATCTAATCCTCGCTTTAAATAATCTGAGAAAAGCCTCTTATACTTCTCGATATCTTCATTATATAACTTCTCAGCGTATTTTGCGATAATCTCACCATTGATTCTTTCCTTCCCAGGTATAATTTCCTCATCTACGTTAATTTTTATCCCTACGTCAGCAAAGGCTTTTGCCACGGCGAACACCTTAGATCCTTTAACAGGTCTCTTTAAACCAATATCAAGAATGCATTCCTCAACACCCATATATTTGGCTCTTATAGCCGCTAACAAACCTGTCAGATAAGACGCTGGGGTATTTTTACCACCAGCTCTCCAACCAAATAATTTATACAGCTCTCTACTATGTGCTGCCGCTATTATAACATCACCTAATATTGTTGCCTTAGCTATTTGAACCAAAACATACTTATTTGAGTACCTGACAACTAATCTGGGTTTTCCTGATAGCACATATATATATCTTTTATAATAATTAGTTTTACCTTCTCTTCTCCTCTTGAGAGGAACTTTATAGCTAGGTCCTTCACCCATTGATCTACACCTTGCTCTTCTTTAAAATACCTTCGGCCTCTAAATGCTGTTTCAGAGCTGAGAGACTCTTGAAGTAGCCTCCTTTAGCTCTCCTATATAACTTTCTAAAAGTTGCTGTATCTATAACGCCTGTATCCTTTAAATATTTTAAGTATCGTCTTATTTTTCTTATTCTATTGATCCAGCTTCTCTTCTTATCTTCTCTGGCTCCTCTAGAACCTTTTCTCTTACCATGACCTCTTCTTCTGCCTTTACTTCTCTTCTCTTTTCGTAGATTAATTCTACCTCTACTATTCCTCCTAGGTTTCTCAGCATATATTGCTCCATCCTCGATCAAAGCCTTAATATCTTCTCTCCTAAATGCCTTTGATATATCCTCTAGTCTCTCCTGATCGAATTTAATATTATTGATCCCTACACCCAATATTTCAGCGGCTAATCTCTTTTGTAATGAGAGATCCAATTCCGTCACCTACTCATTTGCTATTCTGAATCCTTTCTCTTTTAAAATATTAACTAATTCTATTCTTTTCTTAAGACCAACTTTGGAAGCTATATAAACTATGTGTTTGCTGGGATCGAGTTTCTCAATATCCTTAGGAGAACTCACAACTACTGGATATAAACCAGATGGATGTCTCCCTCTGATCTCATTATTAGTTCTGTAGCCGACCTCTACAATAGGTGGATATCCCTTGATCCTTAAACGCATCTTGTTATCTTTTCCTTTAGGTTTTCTCCACTTAGGATCATTCTTAAATTTATCGAATTTCCACCAGAGATATCTGAGAAACTCTCTCCTAATCTTCTTCTTTATTAATCTCTGTAATCTCCTTATATTCTTTATGGCACTTAAGACATCTTTACTCATATTTTACTCACCTATTACTTCTTTTTTGTATATGTATATTCCATCTATGATGACTCTACGATCAAATCCACTTATTTTCGCAGCTCTCTCAATATTAGCCGCGGTTTGCGAGACAGCGTCTAGATCAATACCTTCAACAATGATGTCCTTATCCTTGATCTGAACTTTAACATTGCCCACTATCTTAGCGTATCTCACATCTCTACCTCCTAGTAATCTCGATATAACTACTTTATCTCCCTCAACTGACACGCTTATTGGGAAGTGTTTGTAAATGATCTTTAGATAATATCTGTAGCCTTTAGTGACACCAATAAACATATTTCTTATATGAGCAGCTATTGTGCCTACAAGTGCTTTTTCAAAAGATCTTCCTAAGTAACTCTTAACAACAACTTCATTACTATTTTGATCAACGTGGATTATAACTCTCCTTGCATGACTAAAATCTTTCTCGATCACGCCTTTAGGTCCTTTAACGATAACTCTTTTATCCAGGACCTCCACTGTGACATTCTCAGGTATCTTAATTCTCTCCTCGTATTTTACAAAAAAAGCTTTCTTCACACCCATAAAGTCTTCACCTTAGTACACGTATGCTATCGCTATTCCACCGATTCTTCTCTCTATAGCTTCTAAATGAGATAATACTCCCTGAGAAGTTGTTAAAATTATGATTCCAATGTCTCTAGATGGTAAGAATCTCCTTAAATAATGAGGCATTTTGAGAAGTTCGAGATAACTCACAGGGGTCCTGGGCTTTATTACACCTGCTTTATTGATTCTTCCAAGAAGCTGTATCTTTATTTTTCCGTGTCTTCCATCATCTATATACTCGAATTCCCCAATATAGCCATATCTCTGCATTACTCTTAGTGTCATAGCTATTAATTTTGAAGCTGGCCACACAACAACTGTTTCATGTGCTCTCTTCTCCGCATTTACAATAGCTGATAAAGCATTTGCTAAAGGATCTGTAGATACCATATGGATCACTCAGTTATATATTTTGAAACCTAGGGTTCTAGCAACTTCTCTAAAACACTGTCTACATAGATATAGTCCATATTTTTGTATGACAGCATCTCTAGACCCGCATCTTCTGCATATCTGCACTCCTCTACCGTATTTTCTCTCTAATCTACTTCTATACTTACCCATGAATTCACCTCTATCTACTACTTGGTATTATAGAAATATTGTATTTAAGCGTTAGTAGCAACATCGCCTCTTCTCGAGAGACCCTGTGCCTTCTAGGTATCCTAGATCTTTTTCTTCTACGTTTAGATACTCTATAGCCTTTTTTCTCAAGTGTAATAGCTATATCCATTCCAAATATTCCTATCTCAGGATCATATCTTGTACCTGGTATAATTAAGTGCTCCCTTATGCCGAGTGACACATTTCCATACGGATCAAACGCCTTCTCATTAACTCTTCCACCTATTCCTTGAAATACTCTTCGTAAGAAATTATCTGCCGCCTCTCCCCGTAGAGTAACTATTGTTGCTATATTCTCTCCTCTTTTCACATTAAATTCTCTAATTGTTTTCTTAGCTCTCCTAGGAACAGGTTTAGCACCGGTTATTTGCTCAAGCAACTTCATTGCTTTCATTAATTTCTCACCGCTCTCACCAGTACTTATATTAACCGTTACCTTAGCGATGTATGGTATAGTCATTGGATTCTTCTTCCACTTATTTATTATCTCTTCTATTTTCCCAGGATCAATTATTTTGATTAATGTCTCAGGAATCACTATTTTCTCTAATTCAGTAGGCTCAATAGTTATCTTCTTGATATTAGACACCTCAGCTTAATTTTATCACTGGTTTATCTCTCCCAATAATATAGACATACGTTAATACAGTCTGGAATAAATGTTTATTTAAATCCTCTAATGAAACAATAGTTCTATAATGTCTCATCCCAGGAGTAATATTCTTAACGTATCCGAGTCTACCGATATTTCTGCCTCCTATGATTACTGCAATATTATTTTCTTGAAGAGGTATGTGGTCTATTATCTTCATATCTTTTAAGGATACTAAAACTGTGTCAAAAGTCTTATAAGGTCTCTTGGAAATCTCTTCTTTTTTCACAAGAATATTATATCCTCCGAAAAGATTCAATTGAATATGTCCACCTTTAACTGTGGTCTTATTCTCTATTCTAAGAGGCTTTATATAAACCTCTTCCTCAGAGATCTTTATAAGACCTATTATCTTTGTTGGTGTAGGCACTACTCGGTAGTGCTCGCCTAGATCTGGTATAGATATTGTGTCAAAGAACCCTACGGGGAATTTATAGTCTTTCCTAACTTTACCATCGATCAAGACTCTTCCTTCACTAATAACTTTCCTACCTTCTCTAGCATTATCAACAATCTTAAGAACATCTCTTAAGATAACTAACAAAGGCAGAGAAGTATTTATAGAGTGAGGTCCCGGAGATGGTTTAACAACCCATTTGCGCTCCTTAACTGGTATAGGGTAGAAGAAGGGTGCAGCGTACGTCTTTAAATGTCTACTACCACCTTTCTTAGCTATTTAGCCTCACCCCTCTTCGATTTTCTCTCGATAATTTTTTTCCTTACATCATCCACCTCGCCTAATTTAATTATCATCACTTTAGATGGGTGAATCGGATAATGTACAGGTGTTCCATCAGCTTTTTTAATAGTTACACCCTCAACATATATTCTTCCTCTCTTAAGATCTACCTCAACAACTTTTCCTTCGTGACCCTTCCAGTCACCTCTTAATATCCTCACAGTATCACCTCTTCTTACGGGTAATCTCTTAATTCCATACTCCTTTTCTATATCCTCTGAGACTCTTGCGGTTAGGAATCTCCATCTAAGATGCAGAGGTGCGTTGAATATCCTTTTTCTTATCTTCCTAGGCTGTTTAGTTGTAGTCTTGATCAATACCACCTCCTCTCTAAACTATTAGTGTAGCTAGATTTGCTATTGAAGACCATCTCTCGGCAGCCTCACGTGCTACAGGTCCTCGGATCTCTGTTCCCTTTGGAAGACCCTCGGGGGTCATTATGACAACAGCATTATCCTCAAAAACAACTCTTGTTCCATCAGGTCGTCTATAGGGTTTCTTCTGTCTTATTACAACTGCGGGCATCACTTGCCCTAGCATTTCGGGAGATCCTTTCTTTATTGATACAATAACTATATCTCCAACGGATGCTGAAGGTATTCTTCTCAGTCTGGTTTTTACCTCTGGTACGCCTATTATCATTGCGATCTTAGCTCCACTATTATCTGCCACATTAACTTTGGCGCCTACAGGTAGTGCAGGACCGTGTCTTCGTCTCGGGATTGCGGCTGAGGACTTAAGTGTTTTCTTAGCCATATTTCTCACCTCTACTCACGGGATAATACACCGAGAACAACAAAAGATACACTCTTAGCAATAGGTCTTGTCTCACCTATTAACACTCTGTCGCCAGGTTTAACATCTATACACGGAGGTAGATGAGCATGATATTTACTTCTCCTTCTCTCGTATCTCATGTATTTAGGAATGTATCTCAGATACTCTCTCTCAACGACTACCGTTCTTTGCATTCTGTTCTTAACAACAACTGCCTCTAGTAGCTGTCCCCTAACGCTAATTGTCCCGTGCCAGGGACAATTAGGATCATCACATGTTCTAGTTGGAGGTTTCAGACCCTCGTATCTTATACCTATGTTTCTTACTTTCATCTTTGCCGTACTCATCTTCTCACCACTCTCTTCGCTCTCTCTCCAGGTCTTCCGAGTAGTAAATCACCCATAATCACAACCTCTTCACCGGTGTCAGTGAGCCTAAACTTAAATACGTTACCTATCTTAAATACTGTTCTCACCTTATCATCCTTAGGTGAATATATCTTTAGAGTTTTAGAGGTTTCGTCTATAATGATTCCCTCTAAGTTCTCTATACTAGGATCTGTTGAGGATATAACTTTCACTTCCAATCCTAGCAATTCGTGATAAATTAAATTACTTCCTCTTCTTCTCACCACGTTTAGTTCTCAGCTCCTCCTCTCTCTCTATAGTGAGTATTCTAGCAATTGTTTTCCTAATTTGTTTGATTCTGTGTGGTTTATCAAGTGTACCTATTGCAGCTTGAGCTCTTAATTTCATAAGCTCTGTCCTTAGCTCTTGTAAAAGTTTCATACGATCCTCTTTACTCATACTTCTAATCTCATCAGCTGATATGCTCATTACTATCACTCTCAGCCTTAATTTCTTCTAGAATCTCTTTTCCAGTAGTTGTGGAAAGAGACTTCTCTACCTCCTCTCTTAATAACTTAATCTCTTCTGGTGATTTCTTCACTATTTCTATATGATCTGCTGGAGGAACTGGTTTAACTATTATGACTTCAATACCATATACTCCTGGGATCAGGAGTGTTGAGAATGTGGCTCTATCAACAATATAGTTCACGTGATCACCTGTTTTATAAACTTTACCAGCTCTCAATTTCTCGAATCTGGCTCTCTCCGAAACAAGTTTACCGCTAACAACAATCTCTGCCCCCACTGCTCCAGCAGCCATTATTCTTCTGAGAGCGATAAACATAGCTCTTCTGAAGTGATAACCTTTTTCGATAGCCTGAGCTATTCTAGAAGCCATTATTCTAGCATTGAGCTCGGGGTTCTCAACGGTTGATACCGTGATTTGCGGATTCTCGATCTTGAAGTGTTTCTCGAATATAACTTGAAGTTTCTTTATTGTTTCCCCTCTTCTACCTATTATTAACGAGGGTCTATCAGCATAAATGATTATTCTTGACCCAATGGGACTTTTAATAATTTCTACGCCAGCGAAATCAGCTCTAGGAAAAGTAGATGCTAAATACTCCTCGATCATTAGTTTAGTCATAGCAGATTCTAGAAAAAGTTTCTTCTTATTAACCATATTACCCAACCTCTTTAACCACTACCTCGAAATTAGTATAAGATCTGAATTTGGGTGTTGCTCTACCAAATGCTCTAGGCATGTACCTCTTGAGATATCTACCTCTATGAGCTGCTGCATGAACAATAATTAATTTCTCTGGTGAAAGACCCTTATTCTCAGCATTATTTCTAGCGTTTTTTAATACTCTTAATATATACCATGCCGCTTTCACAGGGTATCTGCCCACAGGAACTCTCCACTTAGGAAATCTCTCCGAGACTCCTCTGTGATGAGCTAATTGCTTATTATGTCTACTCATAGGCACATACTCTTTCTTTTCGATAACTTTCTCGAGATATGCTATAGCTTCATCTAATTTCATTCCTTTTATCACCTTAGCTATCTCCTCAGACTCTTTGAAAGATATAGGTAGCTCTCTACCTAATGCCTTAGCTGTTTTCTCTTGATCTGCTATCTCAGGATAGATCCACTTCGAAGGCAATGGATTTAGTCACCGACCTAGGATAAAGTTAATAAAATTAGCTAAAAAATATTCTACCTTACTTAAAGACTTTTTGGGCTATTGAAGCTACTTGCATCGGTGTAACAGCAACTGGTATTCCCACGCTTTCTAGTGCTCTGATCTTTGATTCTGCGGAGCCCATACCCATGGTTATTATTGCTCCTGCATGACCCATTCTCTTGCCAGGTGGTGCTGTCTTGCCGGCTATAAATGCTATGATTGGTTTCTTCAAACCCTCTCTTCTAATGAAATCAGCTAATCTCTCCTCGGCGTCTCCCCCGATCTCCCCTATAACTACGATTCCTTTTGTCTCAGGGTCCTCAAAGAACATTTTAACAACATCAACGAAATCTAAACCTGTTATAGGATCTCCGCCTATTCCCAATACTGTTGAGTGTCCAAATCCTGCTTTTACCAGTGCTTCAGATATTTCGTAAGTTAATGTCCCACTTCTTGAAACTACTCCTATATTTCCCGGTCTAAAAGATCTCTCAGGTAAGATCCCTATCTTGACTCTCTCCCCAGGGGATATAACACCTGGGCAGTTAGGACCCACGACTATTACTCCCTTAGACCTAGCATAGTTAATGACTTTTATCTCATCGTGAACAGGGATCCCCTCTGTGATGACAACAATGGTCTTTATTCCAGCATCTATAGCCTCATACATTGCATCAGTTGCATAAGGTGCTGGGACAAATATTATAGAGGTATTTATCTCAGGGAATCTCTTCACAGCCTCTGAGACACTATTAAACACTGGAACTCCCAGAACTGTCTCCCCACCTTTACCAGGGGTTACCCCAGCAACTATTCTAGTTCCATATTTAAGCATAGCCTCAGTGTGATATCTGCCCTCTCTACCTGTTATACCCTGTACAAGTACAACAGATTTTCTCGTGGCTATAATTGCCATGATCTCAACCTCCCATACGTTTCGCTAACTCAACCGCGTATTTGGCTGCTTCATCATCATCAGTGAAATATCTTATCCCTGCGCTCTCCAGTATTCTCCTACCCTCCTCCTCGTTAGTTCCGACTAGTCTCACTACTAAAGGTTTCTTGATACTGCTCTCATTTAAAGCCTCAACTATTCCTCTAGCTACCTCATCACATCTAGTTATTCCGCCATAGACATTTATGAATATGACTTTTATTCTAGGATCCTTTAATAGAAGAGTTAATGCAGCCTTAACCCTATCAGCCCTTGCTCCTCCCCCTATATCAAGGAAATTTGCTGGTTTACCACCAAAGTACGCAACTAGATCTAGGGAAGCCATCGTTAATCCAGCACCGTTTCCAATTATCCCTATATCTCCGTCTAAGCTCACGAAACTGAAACCATGTTTTTTAGCTATTACCTCCTCCTCTGTGAATTCCCTAGGATCTTTAGATAAACTTTCCTCGAGGTCTTTATGTCTGTAGAGTGCATTATCATCAATTGTTATTTTGGAGTCTAGAGCGACTAAGCCCTTATCTGTAAGAGCCAAAGGGTTGATCTCGACTAGATCGGCATCATAATCAAACATTATTTTATAGAGTGCCTTCGCTATAGTTTGTAATTGTTTAGCTTGTTCTCCAGATAATCCCAAACCCTCGCTTAAGTATCTTAGGTGATAATCAGATAATCCTACAAGAGGATCTATATATACTCTGATTATAGCCTCTGGTTTTTTCGCTGCTATTTCCTCGATATCAACACCCCCCTCTGAAGAGGCTAAGTAAACATATTTTCTACTAGATCTATCGATCGTGAGAGATAAGTAGTATTCTCGTATGATATTAACAGCTTTCTCGACAAGTATTTTTCTTACAGGGACCCCCTTAACCCCCTCTCTAAATATTTTTTCAGCATACTCTTTAGACTCCTCAGGTGTTCTAGCAAGTTTTATGCCTCCAGCTTTTCCTCTGCCTCCAACTAATACTTGAGCTTTTAAAACAACTGGGAAACCTATCTTAATACTCTTATTAACAACCTCGTCGGGGTTTGACGCGACTTCTCCTTCAGGAACTGGTATTCCGTAATCTGAAAAGATCTTTTTTCCTTCATACTCGTATAATCTCATATAAACACCCAATAATGTTGTGTAAACTAAATTAAATAAGATTATGTTTTAAAAAGATCTATCAAAAATTACGGGAAAATGTATATACCCGCTATAGTTAATAGACCAAGTATAGCGAATACCACACCCAACGCTAGAATAATTGGCGTAGCTATTCTTCCAAGTCTTGGTGAGAGCTCGTATAGAATTACTCTTAATCCATTGAAACCATGGAATAACGCAGCAAATAATAATATGATTAGTGTCGCAACATATAGATTATTACCATAGTTCTCTCTCACCTGATTATACTCAAGACTCTTTTCATAGCTTCCTGGAAGAATTCTAAAGATTAAGTGAATGCTCAATACTAGTAGGAGTATTATCGCAGTCCAATACTGCCATTTAACTATTGAACTATATCTCATGTGATCACCACCTTAGAGTCAAAATATTATATAGGTAAAGTGCTCCGAGTATAGTTAGGATTATAGATAGTATAAGCACTATATAGAGCATAGTTTTCTGGGGATTATGTAGCGAAAGTATTTTCTCTAGATAGAGTGAGGAGGGTATTGTCTTGGGTAGAAAGATATTAAAGTACTCAACTAGTAGTAGTCTTAAACCATTTAATCCGTGGAAGAATATTGAGAAGATCAGGAAGATCTCCCCAGCTTTGATCAGGGGTAAGCTATACAACTCTAACTCAGATCTCCAAGCAACAGGATTAAGAGAATTATGAGTAGATATAATATGCAGAGGTAAGTAAATAGCTAAGTAGAATCCTGTGATCCTATGTAGTATGAAAGCTACTCTCTCAAGATTAATTATTGGTAGGAACCAGCCCATGACCCTTTTAATAGCTAACTCTAGGACATTCTCTGCCATAACAGTCACCTCTTATATGTAAGCACAAGTCTTCTTAAGTACTGTATAGCTAGAGCAGGATCAGCATTCTTTGGACATGAAGCACTACAAGCACCAGCGAAGTGGCATCCAAACACGCCGTCAATAGAATCAACTATTTCTAATCTTATCTTGGCACCCTCATCTCTTGAGTCCGCGCTCCATCTATATGCTTGCGCAAGAACCATTGGTCCAAGGAACTTGGGGTTGGAGGACGCTGTTGGACAAGCCGCTACACATACACCACATTTAATACACATACTAAAGATCCTGTACGCATTCACCTCCTCTGGTTTTTGGAGATATTCTTTCTTTGCTAGGAACTGCTCTTCTTCATCTCTTCTTATAAGCCATGGCTTCACGGATTTGTGTTTTCTAAATAGATCATCCATATCAACTATGAGATCCTTAACAGGTGGGAAGTTTCTGAGAGGCTCAATATAGATTGTTTCTCCGAGAGATATAGCATTAGTCATACAAGCAAGTCTGGGTCTGCCATTGATCATCATAGCACACGAACCACATATACCCATTCTGCAACTATATCTCACGGAAAGAGTGTGATCCTGATCTCTTATAATTTTCATTAGTACATCTAAAACAGTATCGTATCTCGATACCTCTACTTTATATTCGGAGAACTTGAATTTCCCGGTCTCAGGATCGTATCTCTTAATCTTTACTCTCATGAGTTTAGTAAATGCTTTAGTTACTGCTAATTGCTGTGATGATGCATTAAACTTTGAAATGGTTGTTCCACGACTCAATAAGACCCCCGGGGGTTCCTTAGTACTTTCTTTCTTCGGGTTTCCACCTAGTTATTCTAACAGGTATATAATCTAATCTTGGACCCTCAGGAGTATAATAGGCTAATGTATGTTTCAACCAATTAACGTCATCTCTCTTTGGATAATCGATTCTGTAGTGAGCTCCTCTAGACTCTGTCCTAGCGAGAGCTGAAACAACAAGGATCTCTGCAACATCTAACATATTGCCCAGCTCAATAACGTCTCTGAGATTCATGTTATATTTCCTGCTTCTATCATCAACTCTAACTCTCTTATACTTCTCCTTGAGATCCCTAATTATTCTACCAGCCTCCATAAGCCCCTTCTCGTCTCTGAACACGTATGCATAAGTATCCATTGTTCTCCAAAGTTCTTGTCTCAGTAGGTAGGGGTCTTCAGCATTACTTTCTTTCTTAAATAACTCATCAAATAATCTACTCTCTTCTTTCTTTGCCAAATCCATTATAGTTGATGATGTCTCGAGAAGACTCGATGAAGCCTCCATAGCGTATTTAGCGGCTGCTTCTCCGGTTAATCTACCATATACTGCGCACTCCGCTAGCGAGTTGCTACCTAATCTATTAGCTCCATGAATACTCACCGCGGCGGCTTCACCGGCTGCCCATAAATTAGGTACGTAGTCTTTTGAATTCCACATAACGTGTCCGTAAGAATCTGTGTGTATACCTCCCATTGTGTAGTGTGCTGTAGGTCTCACGGGAATGGGTTCATAGACAGGATCTACATTAATTAATTTCTTTGCTAACTCTCTTATAAATGGAAGTCTTGTATTGATCTTCTCCTCACCTAAGTGTCTAAGATCGAGATGAACATAGCCTAACCCACTCTCTTCATGTATGAATCCTCTTCCCTCCATAATCTCTCTTATTATAGCTCTCGCCACAATATCTCTTGGCGCAACCTCCATTCTTTGAGGCGCGTATCTCTGCATAAATCTTTCACCATCTTTATTAATTAAGTAGCCACCTTCTCCTCTGGCAGCCTCAGTTATTAAAACTCCCGAAGGAACAATCCCCGTCGGGTGGAATTGCATAAACTCCATATCTTTTATAGGTATTCCTACTCTATAGGCCATTGCGGCACCATCTCCGGTCACCGCTTGAGAGACTGTGGTGAATCCGTAAATTCTCGCAGCGCCTCCCGTAGCGATTATAGCTGCCTTAGAAAGAAATACCTTTAATATGCCCTCTTTCAAGTCTAATACCGTAAATCCTCTGAAATAACCATTTTCCATGAGAAATGATGTAGCCATATGATCGTGGTAAATATCAACGTTATCAAATCTCAATAAATTATCATAGAGTGTGCTCATTACGAAGAAACCTGTTTTATCAGCCGCAAAAGCAGTTCGCGGAATACTCATCCCTCCAAAGAGTCTTTGAGCGATTCTCCCATCAGGTGTTCTACTCCACGGGACACCGAGATGATCTAGGAATCTAAGCTCCTCCGGAGCTAATCTAACAAATAACTCAACGGCGTCTTGATCAGCTAAGAAATCACTTCCCTTAATAGTGTCGTAAGCATGCATATCAAAACTATCTCCAGTCACCTCAGGATACAAAACACCCGCCATACCACCCTCAGCAGCTACTGAGTGACTTCTCATAGCATGGATCTTTGATAACACAGCGATCCTTAATTTACCACGAGAGACGTACGCGGCCTGAATAGCTGCTCTTAATCCAGCAAGACCCGAGCCTAGAATAACAAGATCATACTTTAGTATTTCCATTTAATACACCCTCAAGTAGATATTAAGCTTATTGAGAATATATTTTAATTCCCAAGAATTATTATTACCGAGTTTAAATATAGATACTCTTAGACCAAAAAAATCTATGTATATATAAGTGATCCTAGGATCTTTCTAAAGTATTCAGAATATTGACTCGGTATCTTTAACAAATAATCTTCAACGAAATCTCTAATAATTAACTCTATAGCTTCTCTCTTTTCAATACCTCTGCTTCGTAGATAAAATTCTGTATCTGGATCTAGTGTGTATTGAGAGGATTCGTGAGAGGCCTCCTCAACATTTCCATTTAAAACATCTATGAATGGTGTGGTAACTAAGAGAGATTTTTCGCCTAGATTAATTCCAAAAACACTTACGTGAGCTTTAGATCCCGTAGAATTCTCGTGTTGTTTGGTATAGCCCTGTAGAATATTTCTGGATTCATCTAGTGCCACACCTCTCAAATTAATAAGGGCAGAACTTTTGGGGTAGTGTAGGTGGGCAATATCTGGAACATGGATCCAGTCTCTATATCTCGATAATGAAAAGCCGAGGCTTTGATACGAGGCTTCTTCACCAGATAAATAAGCTCTGTTCTCAAATCTACTAGCATAGCCTCCTACAGACACTGAGTATATATTTACTTTACCTCTCTCATCTATCATGAAATTATTGGAATGGTAGGAGGGTTCTTTACCGATATTTACTACTGCTAAATTAATCTCGGAATCTTTGCTTATGAAGTACTCTGCTACAAAAGATCTCATACAATTATCTGGAGGATCTATGTGTAGTAAGAGAGAAGACCTGACCTCTTTATCAGCAATAACTACTAGATGCTGAGATAAATGTGAGTCTTTGAAACAGCCTCCAACATATATCTTAATTGGTTCATTAAGATCCTCAAATAACCTTAGAATCATCACAGAAGAGATATCGGCTATGTGTTTAGCATATATCTTTGAAGTCTCAGGATTAATTAAAGTGAATATTTTCTCAACCAAACCATCATTTATCCCATCAAATAATTTCTTTCTCTCGAGGAACGCGACCTCGAAATTTCTTGATTCTTTATTAATCACAAGAGAATCTTTATAATAAATAAGATCATAATCTACAGCTATTTTCTTCACAACATCATTATCTGAAAGCGGATCTATAAAATGTTTTTGCGGATCATATATGTACTTATCATATTCTTTCCAGTTAGTATATAGTTTTATCGTGGGTGAATCGCTGATCTTTTGATAAGGTATCTTCTCTTTTATTTCCTGAGATAATAACAAGAGTTCTCTTATCCTAGACATTTTTGTACCTCGAGATTAACCGAATTTACCATATTTACTAAATTCAAGATCTATGGCTCCTTTTATGAGAACAGCTTGTTCAAATGGTAATCTTGCTAATATATCGCTTATGAATCCACTTATTAACATAGATATTGCTTCATTCTCTGATAAACCTCTTGATCTCATGTAGAACAATAAGTGATCACTTAATTTACTAACTCTCGCCTCGTGACCTATCAGTGCCGTGGGCTCGTCGTTTTGTATATGGGGATAGGTCACCGTCTTACTTTTCTCATCTAGAAGAAGTGAGTCGCATGAAGTGTAACTCTTAGCGTTCTTAGCTCCTTTAAGTATTCTGACGACACCTCTGTAGACGGTTTTTCCACCGTTAACAGATATGCTTTTGGATATTATCTTACTTCTTGTGTTTGATGCTCTATGAATAACTTTAGATCCGCTGTCCTTTATATGACCATCTCTAGCAAATGTAATGACATAGCTCTCCATGACGGCATTTTCTCCTCTTAAAATAGCTGAGGGATAAACGTACGTGAGCTTAGAACCTATAGAACCCTCTACCCACTCGATATATCCATTTCTTTCAACAATAGCTCTCTTATTATTGAAATTAATTACTTGCGAAGACCAGTTCTGTAGTGTGGTGAAATTAACTCTCGCATTCTCACCTACATAGATCTCCACCATTCCATCATGAAAACTATACTTAGATAACCTAGGTGCGGCACAACCCTCAATGAAGTGAAGAGAGCTGTCTTTATCAGCTATAATGAGAGTATGCTCGAAATTACCCACAAGAGCTTTACCAATCATGAAAAATGCTTCAACGGGTGCTTCTACTTTAACACCCGGAGGCACATACACGAAGACACCACCACTCCACAAAGCTCCATGTAGAGCCGCAAATTTATGCTCGGGAGGAAATATATTCATGAAATATTGCTTAACAATATCAGGATATTTTATAATAGCCTCCTCGAGAGGTAGGAATATCACGCCTTTCTTCGTTAAGATTTCCTTGGTTTTGACATATATAGTCTCTGAGTCTAGCTGAGTACTTAATCCTAACAAGAATTCTGCCTCAGCTTTTCTAATACCAAGTTTCTCGTAAGCTTCTAGTATATCTTTAGGAATCTCCTCCCAAGTAAAACTTAGATTAACACCTGGATCCACGTAATATGATAACTCGTCGAGATCTAACTCTTCTAAACCCTCTATCCACTGTGGAGTAGGCAATTTTTCAAAGATCTCTAGCATCCTTAATCTAGTTCTCCTCATCCAATCAGGTTCTTTCTTAACTCTAGAAATCTCCTCAATTAACTCTCTAGATATCTTACCTCTGATCTCTAGAGACTTACCACCAATCTCTCTTTGACCCAAGATATCTTCGGCAGTAGTTATTCTCGTATATTTCTCTAATTCCTTGATTTCATTACTCATGGCTGAGACCTCTGCGACTATGTAGCTATTTTCTTGATGTATTGATATCCTTTCTCATCAATTAATTTGATC
This sequence comes from Sulfolobales archaeon, assembly GCA_049970935.1. Lineage (GTDB taxonomy): Archaea > Thermoproteota > Thermoprotei_A > Sulfolobales > AG1 > WYEN01. The sequence goes on from JBMFLZ010000003.1 coordinate 30,114, forward strand.
AGGCTACTATCACCTGTTAAAGCTATTCTTCCATCAATTAAGACATATACTCTCTTAGGCTCTATCTCTCTAAATACTCTACCCAGATGTGTTATGACTATGATACCGGCTCCCTTATCGATGAGTTCTTTTAGAATACTACTCATAATCATGATACCATCAGGATCTATTCCACTATCAGGTTCATCTAAAATAACGTATTTAGGAGATGATATATACATCTGGAGAAGCTCAGATCTTTTCAATTCACCCCCAGAGAAATTCTTATTTAAGTATCTATCTAGAACATGTTCTCCTAAACCAATTCTACGCATTGTTTCTAGAACCTTAGAGAAGCTATAGCCTCTGGACTTAGCTATGTGAAGATATAGGCTTCTACTCAAAACAGTTGTCTCAGGGGGCATTTGAAATGCTAAGAATAATCCCATTCTATATTTCTCCTCTGGTTTCTTGTCTGTTATATCCTCACCATCCAAGTAAATCTTTCCATTAAATATCTTGTAGTGAGGATGTCCCATTATAGTGTAAGCTAAGGTACTCTTACCACTGCCATTAGGACCCATTAGTGCTACAGCTTCTCCAGGTCTCACATAGAGAGAAATGTCTCTTAGAATAATTCTATTCTCTAACCCAGCAGTTAATCTGTCTACAACCAGTCCTCTATCAACATTAACCACAGTGCCTTTATTACTTATTTCACTCATGGTGACAATGCCTCTATCCTGTAAATATCGGGATTACGAAGCTTATAAACAATACCTATTTGTTACAACGATAGTGTTATAATCAAATAATTCTAACTGCTCTCTATTTTTTGTAATCGATGGGAGAAACAGGTTAATAGAAGATTTTTATTTTCTTTGTTTCATAAGGATTTTATTTCTAATATTATTTACCAGTATCTTCAGTAAATCACTCTTTTTACCATTATAGTAGATTATTACTCTAGGACTCTCAATATACCAAGTTCTAGGATATTTCTTCTCTTTTTCTACCTCACATTCTAAATTTAGTTCTTTACATGCCTCAAGAATCTCTTCGAGTGAGGGTTTTCTTGGGAGAATATTCTTAGGGATTCTTCTACCAAGTCTTCTTGGTAGGGATGGATCTAGATATGGTAGCCATATAATTATTTTCTTCATAAAAAGCTCCAAAAACCCTACTGTATCAGTACTGCGTTGATTACACCGTCTTGACCTGGTCTCGAGGTCACCACAGCTTTTCCTAGCTCAGTCTCTATTATTGTTCCTTTGGTGATAATACCTCTCCTAGCTAATTCCATATTCGCTGGTGTCTCTAAGACTGCCTTAATCTTTACTTTTTTCGCGGATCCCGTCTTTTTATCTATTACATTTGCATAGAGAGCATTCTTTAGTCTTATCTTTATATTTCCACCTCTAACTCTAATTATCTCTCTCTCCTCATGGTCGCTTATTCTCGTATTAGTGGGGAATCTACCCATCTCGTACTTTCTATTCTTTCTATGAGGTCTTTTTTTGCCTCCTGTTATTTTCTTGAAGTCATTTCCTTGGTATATACCCACTTACTTAAACACCATTAATTCTATAGCGTCTTTGTTTATAAATTCTACTTCTATCCCATTATATAATGGTCTATCTTGGAAAGTACTATGTCTCGTAGCTATCGAATCAAGCGCTTGGAAGAATTAGTTAGAGAGTTTTTAGTATTAATTGGTGAGGACCCCGAGAGAGAAGGTCTTAAAGAGACCCCTGGGAGAGTGGCTAGGATGTGGTTAGAGGAGTTAGCATATGGTTATGATAAAGATCCTGAGGATCTATTGAAGACCTTCTCAAATGAGGATAATAATGAGGAGAATATTCAAAAGATAAGTGATGCCATAGTTATCTCAGGTATCCCAGTAAGAAGTATGTGTGAGCATCATTTACTACCTATAATTGGTCAAGCATCTATAGCTTATATACCCAGTGACAGAGTATTAGGCTTCTCAAAATTCGCTAGAATAGTTGATGTATTCTCTAGAAGACTACAGATCCAGGAGAGACTAACGAATCAAATCGCAGATTTCATATATGAGAATCTCAGAGCCAGAGGAGTTATTGTCCTCATAAGAGGTATTCATTTATGTGCTTTTCACAGAGGAGTAAAAGAACCATTAATTACTTTATCAAGGGCTGTTAGAGGAGTTTTTGTAGAGAACGATTCTTTGAGAAGAGAAATCATGAATTTCATGATCCGTGAATTATATAGTAGAGAGATTATTCCTTTTGAGATCTAGAGGAGAAAAAACTCTATTTTACTATATTCAAAGTTCACAAGTTGGGCACGAGGGATCTTCGAATCCCTCTATATACAAGAATTCTTTATTAGATATACGTATTCTCCCGAACTTAGGCTGAGCTCTACTCTCTGGCGCTGACACGCCTCGAGGTTCCCGAGGAGTTGTTTCCTCAGCGAATTCTTCTTCGTAGTCCTCTACAACACGAATTCTTCTGGGTTCCTCTCTTCCTCTCTTAGGCAGAGGTGTTTCTCGAGGTTTTCTCTCCTCTTGTTTTGTTTCTCTTCTCTCTCTGAAGGATTTTAATCCGAAGTAGATAACTTGCTGACTCTTTGATTTATCTCTGTACACAGTCACTCCTTTAATGCCTAATTTCCATGATAATCTGTAGATCTTATCAACCTCTTCTATAGTGGCTTCTGAGACCATATTAACAGTCTTAGAAACACCTGCATCAACCCACTGCTGCCATGCTGCTTGATGAAGCAGATGGTATATGGGGTCTACATCATGTGCTGTTCTAAAGATCTCTCTCAGGGTTCTAGGCATAAATGGGTTATGAGCTATTGAACCTGTCTCAGCTATAGCCTCAATAACCTCTGGATCATCTAACTCATATTTCCTCAAGTAATCAAGGAATAGTCTATCTATCTCTATGAAAGTTCCTACGGCAACAGATCTTATGAAAGCTAGCGCAAATATGGGCTCTATACTTGGTGATGTTCCAGCAATAATCGATATCGTGCCTGTGGGGGCAATAGAGAGAACTTGAGCATTTCTCACACCATACTTCAATAGCTCCTTCTCTAGCTCTCTAGGATCTCTCTCAAGTGACTTAGCTATCTCAAGCGTTCTCTTAGAAATATTTGGCTCAACACCTGCCGTCTTAAATAACTCCAAGTAATCTTTGGCGAACACCCATGCAGGTCTATAGTATCTTGGATCGTATGCTGGGAAAACGCCCTTTTCTTTAGCAAGTTCAATAGATGCCTTGAGGGAGTGGTAGTAGAGGAATCTAGCCATTTGCCAAGAGAGATACACCGCGTCAGGACTATCATATCTAATACCTAACTTAACTAAGGCATATGCCCAACCCATAACACCTAAACCTATTTTTCTAGTTCTCTTAGAAGCCTGATCAAGCTGTTTCAAAGGCCATTTGGCGGCATCAATCACATTATCAAGAAATCTTATTACTAACTCAATATCTCTAGCCAAAGCCTCTGCATCTATATATGCTCCATTTGGGGTCTCTATAACGTATTTAGAAATATCTATTGAACCAAGATTACAAGGCTCCCAATCCATTAAAGGTTCCTCACCACACGGGTTGGTGGCATTGATCTTATCAATGTACCACACACTATGTCTTCTATTTATGGTGTCTATATGTATTAACCCTGGGTCGCCTGAGTCCCAGGCTCCTTTAACTATTTTGTTCCAGAGCTCCTGAGGATCTATCCATTTGACAATTGCTTTCTCATTCTCAGCTATAGCTACAGCCTCCTCCCATGTGACTATTCTGCTCTCATCAAGTGGGATAGAGCCTCCGTTGGCCTCAAGCTCTTCTAAAATATACTCTTGAACCCACTCTTCTTCAATACTATATCTAGCTCTTACAATAGCATAATACCTAGAGTCGCCTGAGCCAGGTCTCAACTGAGTCTTTCTCGGGTTTATGAGTGGAAACTTCTCTCCTTTCTCAAGAGCCTTCATAAATGCATCGTATAACCCAACGCTTATATTGAAATTCTGCAAATGAACATCTTTTAACTCACCTGTTTTCGCCACAATAAATCTCTCTATGTCTGGGTGCCAAACATGTAGAATACCCATATTAGCTCCTCTTCTCTTGCCTCCTTGCTTAATCACATCGGTATTTACATCGAATAGCTTCATGAAACTAAGTGGTCCGGAGGCGACGCCTGAGGTAGACGCGACCACATCTCCTTCGGGTCTTAGCTCAGAGAATGAGAATCCTGTTCCACCACCATATTTCTGAATAAGTGCTTGCGCCCTCAAAGCATCCATTATACCTTCGCCATCTGGTGTAACCATAGAGTCTCTCACAGGTATCACGAAACATGCTGAGAGAAGTCCTGAGCCTGTTCCTGCATTCATTAGAGTTGGTGAATTAGGCATGAATCTCAGTGATGACATTAATTCATAGAACTTCTCCTCTAGCTCCTTAACCTCTCTCTCACTTTTTCCATACAATAGATCTACCTCAGCAATAGCTTTAGCAACTCTTCTGAAAAGCATCTGTGGAGTCTCTTTATATCTAAGTGTTTCTGGATCCTTAATCAAGTATCTCGACTCCAAAACTTTTACCGCGGAGAATGTCAAAGTGAGATCTCTTGGATCGAATTTACCATCCCAATTCTTTCCATAAACATCTTGGTAAATTCTTCCAAGGGCGTATCTTTTGGCTACTTCAAATAATTCTTTGTACTTAACACCGAACTCCATTAACTTCTTTTCTATAACATCTGATATTAATGTTGATGAAATCTCAGAACACTTTTTCTCGTCGCAGTGCTTCTCGAGTTCTTCGAGAACCTTGAGTATAATGTTCTCAGCTATAGAAAGATCTAGCCCAAGATCTTTAAAGATTACTATTATAGATCTAGCCATTTTATTAAGAGAAAATGGTTCTTTAGAACCATTTCTCTTAATAACCATAACTTTTGATTTTAGAAACTCAACTCCAACTTTACTCTCCGTCTCTTGAGAAATAGATATTTTTTCTTGAGATAACATGTAATCCACTACTTACCTAATTAATTTATTTACTTAAGAGACATATAGCTTTAAGATCTCGGTGGTGTCAGTGTTGCCATTTGAATCTTCTCCGAGAAGGTATTACTACTAAAAATTCTAATGATCTAAATATATAAGTACGTTATCAAAGAAAATTCACGGAGTAAAGTATTGCATGAAACATATTGGATAATAGGTATAGATGATGGATATTTCCCTCACTCGTATAAGGGAATGAAAGGCACAGCCCCTATGGTAGCGGTATTAGGGCACAGAGCCCTGGTGAGAGATCTTGAATTAACCACGGTTTTAGTGGACTCAAGTAATCTAGATAATATCATAATTAAAATGATCCGTGATCTTGTTAGTAGAAATCAGGATGCTAAGATATCTCTCGTGGTCACCGATAGTGTTATTTTTGCTGGTTTCTCAATATATGATCCTCATAGAGTATATAGTGAAACACATATACCAATAGCACCAATATTCTCTCACTCAATAGATCTAGAGAAAATATATCTCGCACTCAAAAAACATTTTGAAGACTATAAGGAGAGATACTCAGTAATTGATAAAGTTTATAGAAATAGTAGTGTGATCAAGACACCTAAGGGATGGCTGAAAATATATTGCTTAGGTATTGAGCATAAGAAATGTAGCGATATAATAATTGAGAATCAGACTACTCACAAATATCCTCAGCCGCTTAGAACTGCTGACTTGGTGGCTTCTGCAGTAGGTAAGTATTTATCTTCTTCTTGTCAGAAATCTTTTGAGTATTAACTGCGTGAATACTTTATCTCACTATACTGAGCTAAATAGACGCCCGTAACGATTAATGATCCTCCTAAGATCTTCATATGATCTATGTAATCTTCTCCAGCAACTAGCGAGAAGAGATATGCAAAATATGGTTCAAGAAGATATATTGTGGAAGCAGTCTTAGCTGAAACAAATCTTTGACCATAGAATTGAAGAAATGTGGCAATAACAGAGCAAAATACAGCTAAGTATAGTACATAGAGCCACTCACGAATACTTAGCTTATACAGAGAGTTAATTGGAGCAATTAATATGAATAATGCTCCAGCAAGAAAGTAACCTACTAGGAGACTATTTAGATCTCCTTTGCCATATCTTGATATCATGAGGATTTGTGCTGCCCAGAAGAATGTGCTTATTAGAACGAGTAAAGAACCCATGAGTTCAGTGCCTCCTGGTCTGGTAAATACATATAGACCTCCTAAAGCCATTATTAGAGAGAAAAGATCTAGTGTATTATAAGTCTTATTTCTCAAGGCAACATATATGTGGACATATAGTGTAGAGAGACCTGTTATAAAAGCATTTGTTGCTGGTGTAATGTACCTAGCACCCTCACCTTGGAGAAACAAACCTAAGGAACTAATTAAACCAATTAGAAACCCTCTATATAGATCTTGGGGCACGAGCCTCTGCTTTTTATTTAGCGTTAAACCAATAAGGAGAATAGGTATCATAGAAATTAACGCTAGAAGAGATCTGAGCCCGACATATATGGTTGAGTCCATATTCGAGATAGATAATTTAATGAATACAAATGAAGTGCCCCACAACATAGTAGTTATTACTAACCCTACTAAGCCTTTTATAAATGATCTTTTGTAATGAATCGGCATCTCGAAAAATTATTACATTGTATATGTTTATTTAAACTCTACTAATTATCTTTTCTCCCTGAAGCACTTAATTCTCTCTGAAATTTTTTCTTAGCTAAGTATGCTTTTATTAATATCAGAGATAGAGCATATGTAAAAGCTATGAAACCCCCTAAGATACTATAGATAATTACAGGATCTTCCATAGTCATTTATTCTGTTCCCTCTCTCCACTGACTTAAGTATCTTACTTGCTCCTCTGTTAATTTCTCGATCTCTACCCCTAAAGCTTCTAACTTAAGTAGTGCGACGGATCTATCTATTTCCTCGGGGACGTCATAAACCCTCTTCTCTAACTTGTCTCTATTTCTAAAGATATACTCGACAGAGAGAGCCTGATTCGCAAAACTCATATCCATAACCTCGCTAGGATGCCCCTCTGCTGCAGCTAAATTAACTAGTCTACCCTCACTTAGTAGGTAAAGCCTCTTTCCATTAGGTAGCTTGTACTCAGTTATTTCTCTTCTAATAACTCTCTTCTCCACGGCTAACTCCTCTAAATCTTTTACAGAAATCTCTACATTGAAGTGTCCAGCATTTGCTAGTATAGCCCCGTCTTTCATTTTGATCATGTGTTCTTTTCTTATAACATCTCTATTGCCTGTAGCTGTTATGAATATATCGCCGATCTCGGCAGCTTTGCTCATGCTAGTCACATAGTAGCCGTCCATATGAGCCTCTAGAGCTTTTATAGGATCTACTTCAACAACTACTACACGAGCACCCATACCCTTTAATCTCATAGCTATTCCTCTACCAACCCATCCGTAGCCTGCTACAACAACTGTTTTTCCGGCTAGCAAAATATTTGTTGCTCTTAGTATACCATCAATTGTTGACTGACCCGTTCCGTATCTGTTATCAAATAAGTACTTAGTTTTAGCGTTATTAACAGCGATCACAGGATACATCAGAATCTTCTCTCTCTCCATAGCCTTAAGTCTTATTACACCTGTAGTCGTCTCCTCGGTTCCCCCCATAATTTTCTTCGCAATATCTCTATAGTTTAAATGTATTCTTCCATGAAGATCTGCTCCATCATCTAAGATAATATCAGGTTGTGAAGATATCACATAATCTATACAGGCCCAATAGTCACTTGTTGACTGCCCTCTCCAAGCACATACATTAACACCTTCCTTATCCAGAGCCGCGGCAACTTCGTCTTGGGTAGATAGTGGGTTGGAACCAGCTAACCAAACTTCGGCACCACCACTCATTAGAGTTTTCACGAGAACAGCTGTTTCCTTAGTTACGTGGAGTACAGCACCTATTCTAACCCCCTTTAAAGTTTTTTCGGATGAGAATCTTTCTCTAATCTTCATTAAAACAGGCATGTGTCTCTCTGCCCACTCAATTTGTTCTTGACCTGCTCTGTATAATCCCGGATCCTTTATTTTACTTCTCAAATAGTCTCCCAATGATATTAGGATAAGACTTTTTTAATTAAGCTCTAAGCTATTTAATTAAGCTATATTATCAGTTTATTTTAATCATAGGTTAGAGTGAGATTATGAAAACAAAGATAATTGCGAGCTTAGGACCTTCTACAGCTGATCCAAAGATAATTAAAGAGATGCTTTTGATTGGAGTGGACTGCTTAAGAATCAATTTTTCACATGGTGGACCTGAGGACTGGATCAGGTATATTGATATGATTAGATCTTCGGAGAAAGAAGTTGGTGTAGACGGTGTATGCATCCTAGGTGATTTAAGAGGTCCTTCAATACGCCTAGGTGATCTCGGTGAAACACTTAAGGTAGTTAGAGGAGCCAAGATCGTGTTTTCCAAAGATCCTTCGAAGGGGGTTCCTATAGACTCAGAGGAGTTCTTTAGAATTGTTGACGAAGGAGACTTATTGTTAATGGATGATGGAAAAATGAGATTTGAGGTAATTAATGCAGAGACAGATTATGTGGAGACGATAGCTCTCACAGATGGTGTATTAAGCTCTCGTAAGAATGTTCATATAAAAGGAAAAGATCTTACGAGCCCAATACTTTCTCAGAGAGATTATGAGGCTTTGAAAATAGCTGTTGAGAAAAACATAACCTATATAGGAGTTAGTCATGTGAGAAATAGTGAAGATATTGAGATAGTTAAGAGAAATATAAGGCTTCTAGGAGGAACCCAGAAGGTGCTAGCTAAAATTGAGAATAGATCTGCTGTAGAGAAGCTGGAGGAGATAATCAGTGTAGCAGATGGCGTAGTTATTGCAAGAGGAGATCTTGGTATGAGCATAGGTTTAGAGGAAATACCCAGGGTCCAGGAAGAGATTATAAAGAAGACCCGTGAAAGAGGTAAACCAGTTATACTAGCAACACAATTATTAGAGTCCATGATTAAATCACCTATACCAACTAGATCAGAGGTTCAAGACATCTACGTAGGGGTCTCAATGAAGGTTGATGCTCTAATGCTTACCGGAGAAACAGCTGTTGGGCAATACCCCCTAGATACGCTGAGGTGGTTAAAGAGAATTATCTCAGCAGCTGAGAGATACAGCCTCTATGATAATGAGAGAGAAAACTACTATAGATATGCCTCAGCAGAGAGAGATTATAGTGCTAGTATATTGGATAAATTTTTCTTAGGTGTGGTTAAATTGGCTGAGGCTATTAACGCAGATATTGTGTTATTTAGTAAGAGTGGTTCATCAGCTTACATATTATCGAAGTATAGACCAAAAACAGGGATTGTGTGTGGAACAAACAATTTAGATGTCTATAGATCCTTAAAACTGATCTGGGGTATAAAACCTGTGTATGTAGAGACAGATGATTATGATGAAGGTGTTGAGAAGACCCTAGAGAAAAGTCTAGAAAAGAGATATATCGAAAGAGGTAGACTGGTTATAAAGACCTATGCTAGACCTCAAGAAGATAAGTATTTGGTTTCTATAAAAAGAGTTATTTAAAATTAGAGAATTATTAAAATATCAGTGTTAAGTGTCAAATAGTTAAGGATCTCTTGAGTTTCCAAATTCTATTTCTACGATAAATTTCGTATAGATCACGATCAATGCCTCTCTCAATTAACCACTCCCTTAATTTATCTACAATTACAATAGGTTTCTCAACAAACTCTTCAAGATTTTTTGAGCCTGTGAGAAACAAAGCTATTTTCACTTCTCTTATCAATGTATCTACATATTCTCTCAGTTTCTTAGAGTAATAGGCCCTAAGAGCAGGATATGCTACACCACCTATATCTGCTCCTAAAGCAATAGCTTTAGCTATGTCGTATCCTGTTTCGAGACCTCCACTACCTATTATAAATGAGTCTGGTGCTTCGTAGCGAGTCTCGATTATTGATGCAGCTGTGGGTATGCCCCAATCCGCAAAGTGTTTAGCGAAGATTTTCTTCATGTTATCTCCAGATCTCTCCGCTCTATACATTTCAACCAAAACCCAATTTGTGCCTCCGCTACCAGAAGTATCAAAGATTTTTACTCCAGCTTCTCTGAGAACTCTCACTGTTTCTCTGCTTAGACCCGCACCAGTCTCTTTTATTATTACAGGGATCTTGATGCTTGATACGATTTCTCTAATCTTATTAACGATCCCCTTATACAGAGGCTCTCCCTCGGGTTGAATAACTTCTTGTGCAGGATTCAGATGAATAGCTATGGCATCAGCATTTAACATCTCAATTGCTTTCATAACATGATCTATAGTGTATCCCTTGACCAGTTGCGGGGCACCGATGTTTCCTATGACAACAGTTGTAGGAGCTTTCTCTCTAACAATTGAGTAAGTATCTGCTAAAGCAGAGTTGTCAATAGCCGCTCGCTGAGATCCCACACCGATAGCTATCCTAAACTCCTCCGCTACCTCAGCGAGAGAAGCATTAATCTCCTTAGCTATAGGATGCCCCCCTGTCATACCTGTTATCATTATAGGTGCAGAAAGTTTTTTTCCAAGGAAATTAATTGAGGTATCAATTTCCTCGTAATTAATCTCCGGAATCGCCTTATGAATCAAGTAGACATATTCTAGCCACGTAGTCTTTGGCCCACGTATGTTTTTGCTTAATACAATATCTATATGCTCTAATTTTCTTCTCTCCGTAGGATTCAATATACTATCACCGTTCCAAAATCTCTATAGCCTTTTAATGCTCTGTAGATATTATCCTCTATCAATCCACTAAAAATAAATCCTTTAACACCTCTTCTCAAAGCCTCTCTCCCAGAAAGAATCTTTGATAACATACCCCCTGTCACATCGATCCCCTCCGAGGATCCTAAAACAATATTCTTCTCTTCAGAGAGTCTGAGTACTCTAATTACTTCTCTACCCCCCTTTTCGGGTGGTTTCTCATAGATCCCTTCTACATTAGTTGCAAATAAAACCCATTCAGAACCTATTTCCATAGCTATTCTCCAAGCTAAATCGTCTCCTGACAAGATCCTGAATCCTCTCTCAGAAATTATTACGTCACCGAATAAGACAGGTATAAGATTAACACTGATCAACTCCTTGAGCACATCAAGATTTATTCGTAGCTCGCCGCCCCATTCATAGGTTATACCTCGAGTACATATTTGCACAACTGGTAATTTCATAGATAGTAATTTTTCTGTAAATAATCGATTTAGCTCGGTCATAGACCACGCAATTAATGAGAAACCCTCCTGATCTATTATTCTTCGCTCAGTAAGCACTTTAGATGCCATATAGTGACCAAAACTTCCTCCTCCATGAATCAATATTATACTGATTTGATCCTCACTCCAGGCTCTATAAATTTCTCTAGCAATCCTATTCATGACATCCAGCCGAGGTGTGAGTGGCTTATTTTTATCTGTTATTAATGAGCCACCGATCTTAAGTACGACGGGTCTCAACAAGATCATCTCTTTTTATTCTCTCCCCTTCTCCCAAGACCCAGAAGACACCATCTTCTCTAAACTCTAACTTCCATATGCCTGTGCTGTGCTTAACTAAGTCAATAATCTCCTTTGCGGCTTCAAAAGCCTCTTTTCTACTTATTGATTGTGTTACTATGAGAACAGCTATGTCACCAGGTTTAGTCTCACCCTTAACATGAAGAATCTTTGCACATCCTATCTTATATTTGCTTTTCACATAATCTATTATCTCCCAGAACCTCCTGAGGGTATACTCCTCATATACTTCATAAACAAGTTTATCGACTCTACGATCATTTATAGGACTTTTAACAATACCTACATAAATAACTACTCCCCCTAATCCTTCTCTAGAAGCTAATTCTTTGATTTCATTAATTATTTTATTAAAATCTATCTCTTTGTCAGAAGTGTATATATAGGCTTCGTCGCAACTACCGCTATTTTTTATAGAGATCCCCCCGAGGCTGGAGGTAGAAGATCTATTGTATCACCATCTTTTAATTCGGTTTCGTGAGGTGCGTATAATCCGTTTACTAAGGTAATTATGCTCTCTCCTCTACTCTCGAGAAACGTCTTTATCTTATCATTCTTTAGAGATAAGTAATCAAGTACACTTTTAACAGTTACCCTCTCACTCTCTATGTTAATAATGTCTTCAGATGATCCGTAGAGATCTCTTAATAAAGCATAGAGACGAATTCTTATTCTCACTTACTCCTCCTCCAATTTAAAAATATTATAACTCTATATTAGCATGTCTACTACTCATATCCTTCTCAGAAACATCTAATACATGCATTAATTCAACTATTAGAGAGTCTAAGAATATCATAGCTGTATCCTCAAAGAGTGTTCCTAGAGGAGCTAATGGCTCGTGAATACCAAGGATCTGTCTCGCAAAGTAATCTTCTTCGGCAGATACTTTGGTTCTGCCAGGGATCACTACAACCACATCGGATAATTGCGCTAATGGTGAGTCAGGGTAAGAAGTGATTGTAAGTATCTTAGCACCAACACTCTTCGCCGCCTCAGCCGCAGTTACAATAAGTTTCGTTCTCCCCGAGCCGCTTATAGCTACCACGACATCATCTTTCCTCACGGGAGGGACGATCGTGTCTCCTAAAACAAATACATTAAATCCGAGATGCATTAATCTCATACCAAAAGCTCTTCCCACGAGACCACTTCTACCAGCTCCCATAACAAGTATTGTTCTTCTATTGCGATAAGCTTCCTCAAGGAGTTCAAGAGCTTTAGAGATCTGGTCTTCTGAAATCACCTCAGCTGTTTTAAGAACAAAATTAGCGATATCTCTCATGATATTCTTAAGATACTTAATTTCTCTTTGGCGAACAAATGATTTATTCAACATAAGTCCCGCTTATATATGGGAATGAAGCCATATAAAATCAATAAATGTGATCCTCCTAGAGATATCTCCTTAATAATTCGCTGATATCAATTTACTTGGATAATAGAGATGTCTCTAGAGAGTTTCATGAATCAATTCATTCCAAAAGTTAATAGCTACATAGATCAAATATTGAAGAGTGATGTAGAGATATTAGAGAGTGCCTCGAAACACCTCATAAAAGCAGGTGGAAAAAGACTTAGACCAGTTATGCTAGGTTTATTTACCAAAGCCTTTGGAGGAGATCTAGAATTAGCCGCTTTAGCAGGGGCATCTATAGAGATCCTGCATAATTTCACACTTGTACATGATGACATAATGGATAGAGACCAATTCAGAAGAGGTGTGCCAACGACTCATGTAGTCTACGGGGAGCCTATAGCTATTTTAGCCGGAGACTATCTCTATGCGAAAGCTTACAGAGCCTTACTTAGCTTGTCTGGTAGAGTTAGTGGAGATAAGCTAGTAATGATCATAGATCTCTTAAATAAAGCATCAGAGATCGTGGCTGAGGGGCAAGCACTAGATCTGACTTTACCGAAATTCTCAGAGGTGAGTGAAAGAGATTATATAGAGATGATCTTTAGAAAAACATCCTCTTTATTTATGGCAGCCGCGGGTATTGGAACTGCGCTAAGTGAGAAAGCAGATAGAGATGATATTGAGAAATCTATAGAATATGCTAAGTACGCGGGTATAGCTTTTCAAATAAGAGATGATATACTAGGTGTATTTGGGGATCCTAAGGAAACGGGTAAGCCCGTACTAAATGATCTTAGGGAGGGTAAGAGGACTATTCTTGTTATCTATACTTACAGTAGAGCTAATGAAAGAGATAAAGAATTTCTAAGTAAGGTTATTGGGAATAGAGAAGCCTCGCTAGAGGATCTTTATAGAGCAAGAGACCTAATAGTTAAATATGGTGGGCTTAACAGAGCTGAGGAGTTAATTAAAGAATATGTGAATAAAGCACTGGATTGTTTGAAGCACATAGAGTATCGAGCAGTGGATCAGGAGGCAGTCAATCTCATCAGAGATCTAACAATAAGACTATCATACAGAACTAAGTGAGTAGCTAGTGGGTGTATAAAAATTTCTTCTTTTCCCTATGTCTTGATCGAGGAGGAATGCGAGAAAGCTAGGGACTCGAACTATTGTTATTGTTTAGTGAATAATGAGATAACAAGATCCTGTGAGAGATGCGAGAAATGTTTTCTTGAATACCCCTACGAGGATGCATATAAATATATCATTGATCTCGAGAATCAATTAATTAAAAAATCTTTTATAATAACTCCACCTGGTTCACCGGAGGCACTATATATTCCAAAGAACACTAAGGTGAATATTATAGAGATCTCTGGAGTAAGCGTCTCTCTACTAGTTAAAGAAGGAGATGAGATTAAGAGAGGAGATAGAGTAGCCAGGATCCTTACATCTAAGGGAGAGATCAGGAGTTATAAAATTAATACAGAAGGAATAGTTCTCTATGTAACAGATCTATTTGGAGGATCTTCTGAGAGAATACTTATATTAATTGGGAGCAAAAATTCGTTAGGAAGAGTAAGAATTGGGTTTTGAGGAGTTTAAGGAGAAGATTAAAGAAACAGCCTATAGATATGCCCTAGAGAACGCCGTTAAACATGGTGGTAAGGCTCAGCCAGGTCCTGTAGTAAACAAAGTCTTGGGAGAGTTCCCGGATCTCAGGTCTAGAGCTAGAGAGATTGCTCAAGTAGTGTCGGAAATTGTTAATAAAGTTAATTCTATGTCTCTTGATGAGCAAAAGAGGGTTTTAGACGAGTTATTCGGTGGAGTAAGAGAGAGAGTGGTAGAGGAGAAAAAATTACCTCCTTTACCTAATGTAAAGAATAATTATGTGGTAACTAGATTTGCTCCAAACCCAGATTTTGTTCTTCACTTAGGAAATGCTAGACCTGCTTTACTATCATATGTGTATGCCCATGAGATATATAACGGTAAAATGATTCTTAGATTCGAGGACACGGACCCCAGAACAAAGAAGCCTCTGCCAGAAGCATATAATATGATTAAAGAGGATCTTAGGTGGCTAGGGATAAAATGGGATGAAGAGTATATCCAAAGTCTCAGACTAGAGATCTATTATGATATCGCTAAGAAACTACTGGAGAAAGGGGGTGGCTACATAGATCTTTTGTCTCAGGAGGAGTTCAGAAAATTAAAACTCGAGAGAAAACCTTCACCTTATAGAAATAATGATCCTCAAAAGAATCTTGAGTTATTTGATAAAATGCTCTCCGGATACTTTGGAGAAGGAGAAGCTGTATTTAGAGTAAAAACAGATTTGAACTACCCAGATCCTAGCGTTATTGATTGGATTGCTTTCAGAATCATAGATACAGATAAGTATCCTCACCCAATAGTAGGCAGTAAATACATAGTTTGGCCTACATACAATTTTGCAGCTGGTGTAGATGACTACTTAATGGGTGTCACACATATTTTCAGAGGTAGAGAGCATTATCAGAACACTATTAAGCAATCATTTCTCTACTCACACATGAACTGGGAATACCCAGTAGTTATTTCTCATGGTAGATTAAAGCTCGAAGGATTCATACTTAGTAAATCTAAGATTAAGTCTCTTCTTGAGAAAAATCCCGAGAAATTTAGAGGTTATGCTGACCCACGCTTTGGAACATTAAGTAGTTTAAGAGAGAGAGGTGTGCTGCCAGAGGTTATTAGAGAGATAGTTCTTGAGACAGGAATTAAGCCTAGTGATGCTGTTATCTCATGGGATCTAATTGCTTCTCAGAATAGGAAGAAGATAGATCCTGTTACGAAGAGAATTATCTTTGTAGAGGACCCTGTGAAGCTTTACTTAAAAGATCTTGATAAAGAGGAGTGTGTAAACGTCTCTTATCATCCTGATAACTCATCTCTTGGATCTCGAAAATTATGTGTTGATAAAGATAGTAGAGGCTACTTCGTTTATGTTCAGAGAAGAGATATTTTAGAGAATAGGAGATTTAGGTTAATGGAGTTTGCTAATATCGAGATTATTTCAGAGAGTAAAGATTTTTATGAAGGAAGGATCATATCAAGAGATCTTTCATTAACTAAAGAACTTAAGCTACAAATCATTCAATGGATTGGTAAAGGCAGATTAGATGCTGTGTTAAGTATTCCAGAAGGTTTCAGGATCATAAGAAAAACGGGTTATGTCGAGGAGGGTATTCTCTCACTCAGAGATAAAATATTCCAGTTAATAAGAGTAGGTTTCGCTAAGTTAGATAAGATCTCTGAGAAGAGAGTGTATTTACTTTATATGCACAAATAATTAGAAGTGAGGAAGTAATTGAGTTCTAAAGAAGATAAACGTAAGAAGAGAAGAAAGAGTCATAAGGAGATAAGAATCAATTATCTAGGAAGAAATAGTAGAGATCTTGATTATGTCTGTGAAGATGTTCATTGTGTTATTGAGTACATAATACCTTACTCAGAAATAGAGAAATTGATCGATAGGTAATGCTAATAGGTTGTACATAAAAATATTTTTTAAGGATATTAGTAGTAGCTTTAGATCAGTGGTAAGAGGTTTCTAACATGAGTCTAGTAGCAGAAAGATATAGAGCAATTTCTCCATCGGAATTTTTCTATAGGAATAGAGAGATCGCAGGATTCTCAAATCCGGCGAAAGCGCTTTATCAAACAGTTAGAGAATTAGTCGAGAACGCGCTTGATGCAACCGATACTCACGGGATACATCCTAATATTAAAATATCCATTGATAAAGTAGATTCTAGCGAGGATGTGTTCTCAGTAACAGTTCAAGATAACGGTGTAGGTATACCACCTAATCATATTCCACAAGCTTTTGGGAGAGTTCTGTACAGTAGCAAATATGTTCTGAGACAAACAAGAGGTATGTTTGGTTTAGGCGCGAAGATGGTTGTGTTATATGGACAAATAACGGTTGGGAAACCTGTTGAGGTAACGAGTGCTACAAGAGGTTCCTCTAGGGTTTATAGCTATAAATTAATGATTGATATAGCCAAGAATCAACCTATTATAATAGAGGAATCTTATTATCCTAATGTATCGAAGTGGAATGGGACAATAGTGAAAGTATATTTGAAGGGTGATTGGGCAAGAGCTAAAAACAAGATTCTTGACTATATTAAGAGAACAGCTATTGTCACACCTTATGCGGAGATAATATTTAAAGATCCTGAGAACAACATTTATATGTATAAGAGAGTCACTAACAAAATGCCTAAACCCCCAAGAGAAGTTAAACCTCATCCGAGAGGAATAGATCTTCAAACACTCAAAGATATGATCGAGAGAAGTAGAAGCAGAACTCTCAAAGAATTCTTAATGGAGGAATTTGAGGGTGTAGGAGAAAAGACAGCTGAGGGAATTATAAGAGCCGCTGGTTTTAGACTTAATCAATCTATTAAGAAAATGAATTTAGATGATCTAAAGAAGCTATTAGATGCCATTGCTAACTACAAAGAGTTGAGGAGGCCGTCTGCAGATCATTTATCACCAATAGGTGAAGAACTTATTAAGATAGGTCTACAAAACATATTTAATCCTGAATTTGTTGAGGCTGTGACGAGAAAACCTATCGCATATGAGGGTCACGCCGTAATAATTGAGTTAGGTATTGCGTATGGAGGATCTGTACCTGAGGCACCTTTCCCGGAGGAAATACTTCTTTTAAGATATGCTAATAAGATACCTCTATTATACGATGAGAGTAGCGATGTATCATTTAAAGTTGTTTCAAGTATAGATTGGAAGAATTATGGAGTAGAATTCCCCGCTAAACTAGCCGTCTTGACTCATGTTTGTAGCACTAAGGTTCCGTATAAGGGTGTTGGTAAAGAGAGTATAGCTGATGTGCCAGAGATTGAGAGAGAGATAGAAAATGGATTAAAGGAACTAGCTAGGAGATTACGTACTTATCTCAATAAGAAAAAGAAACTTGAGGAAGAAATGAGAAGGATCTATACATTCATTAAATATATTCCTGAGATATCGAGAGGACTAAGTATTATATACTCTACCAATGGCTCATCCGAGAAAGAGATATATAACGAGATCCAGGTAAAGCTATTTGAGATGGCTAAGCAAAAAACCTCTATCACGAATATTAGATCTATTGATGAAATTGTTTTATCAATTGAGTAAGGATTAGGTGACGTATATGAGTGGCTTCACTTCAAAAATAGATTTAGAGGCTAGGAGAAGAGCAGGCGAGATATTAAGAAAAAGTTTCATGAAAATAATCGATGATATTCTAGGAAACAGAGAACCTGAAATGCTTATTCCCAAGAGAACATTATCAAATACTATATACGACCCTGTTCAAAAACTACTTTTATTAGGTGATGAGAAATTATCGAGAAAATTCTTCGATATGAATGAGTCTAGAAAATTTATGCAAACTATCCTCATGGCATCAATAATATATCAGGCTTTAGTCAACAACGAGTACCCAACTATAAGAGACCTCTACTACAGAGGTAAACACACCATAAGATATAGATCCTATGATGGAAAGATATACGAGGAGAATACTTGGGATGAGCAAAAGGAAAGTGACTCAGTTCTGAGAGATATTGAGGTTTTCACGAATCTTCTCAGAGAAGATATGCTTATACTATCAAAAGAGAAAGGTAAGGTTGTGGGTAATATGAGAATCAGAAGTGGAGATGATATCATAGATCTAAGTAAAATGGGTCATGGAGCCTATGCGATAGAGCCCACACCAGATCTCATAGAGTTCATAGATGTAGACGCAGAATATGTCTTAGTCGTAGAGAAAGACGCTGTTTTTCAACAGCTACACAGAGCTGGCTTCTGGAAGAAATATAAATCTATTCTGGTGACAAGCGCTGGACAACCTGATAGAGCCACAAGAAGATTTGTGAGAAGATTAAATGAAGAATTGAAACTCCCCGTGTATATATTAACAGACTCAGATCCCTACGGATGGTATATATATAGCGTATTTAAGATAGGATCTATAACACTATCTTATGAGAGTGAGAGATTAGCAACTCCTCAAGCTAGGTTCCTAGGAGTCTCTCTGAGTGATATTTTCGGCGATCCAAAGAGGGGGAAGAAACCTTATCTAACAGAAAGTGAAAGAAGAAACTATACTATAAAAGCCAAGGAGATGGATTTAAAGAGAGCTAAAGAGATCAAGAGCTACAAATGGTTCCAAACACCTGAGTGGATAAGAGAGATAGAATTATTCGAAGAGAAAAAAGTTAAACTAGAGATCGAGGCTTTAACTAGTAAAGGACTTGTCTTCCTAATGGATACATATATACCTACAAAGATACAGACAAAGGACTGGATCGACTAATTCAATTAGTTCTCTAAGTATTTCTTTCTATGTTCTTTCTATGTTAATATTCTAATTTAAATTAGATACTTTATATTTGATTTAATTGTAGCTGAATAAAAACGTTATTAGAAGATCACTGAGACATGTTATTTTTAAGCGAATAGGCTATATTGAGCTTTCACTTAGGTTCTTCAGTAAATGTATCTGGTGTACTCAAGATCTTGCCCAGCGTGTCATGGACATATAGAGGCACATAGATTAGAGTTGGGTCTTCCATGCACTAGATGTTTACCAATGATCGATGAGAAATTACTTAAATCACTAAGTGATTTACCCACCAGAAACAAGTTATTAATAGATTATCTTAGCAACCCAGGAGACTATTTTTTAATGTATACTAGTGAGGAAGATCTGAAGACTTTCGAGAAATTTTTCGAGAAAATTATTGGAGGAAAAATGTGGTCTATACAGAGAATGTGGTCTAGAAGACTTCTTAATATGGAGAGTTTCGCGCTTATTGCTCCCACGGGAATAGGTAAATCAACCCTTCTACAGATCTATTCTCTCTACATGATGAATTTCAGTAAGAAAATATATTTCTTACTTCCAACTAGACAATTAGCTTTGCAGACTTATGAGAGACTTAAGGCATTTGCTGAGAGAATAGGAATCGATGATCACTTAATATATATGTATGACTCATCCAAGAAGGTGCCGCTAGATAATTTAATCAGTGAAGTTCGTGAGAAAGAAGCTAGTATATTAATCACCACGTCCTCGCTTCTTTCTAAGAGATATGAGGAGATCAAGGATCTCTTCTTCGACATAATTATAGCCGATGACCTAGATGCTATACTGAAATCCTCAAAAAATTTGGAGAGAGTACTTGAATTAATAGGTTTCAATAAAGAAATTATTGACTATGCCTTTAGAATATCTATTCTATCTCAAGAACTTATCTATAACAAACTTAACAATAGAACAGATCTAGTTGAGAAATTACGTGAAGAAATAGAGGTTCTCAGAAGCAAGATACTATCGTATAGAAATAGTAGAAAAGTCGGTCAATTAGTGGTTGCAACAGCAACTGGGAGAGGTGGTGTTAAAGCAAAGATCCTTAGAGAAGTTATAGGTTTTGAAGCAGGTGGCATTATTGAGTATAGTAGAAATATCATTGACTCATATGAGTATTTAAGAGATAAGGAGACGCTTGTTAATATTTTGAATGATTTAGGTAGAGGAACACTAATATTTGTTTCAAAAAATAGTGATATAGAGATCAGGGATCTTTACAGAGAGTTGCTTGAAGCAGGTTTTAGAGTAGGAATAGCTGATTCCAGAACGAATCATCTGAAGAAATTCTTAAATGGAGAAGTAGATTATCTAATAGCTTCAGCAAGTATATATGGAGTAGCTACGAGAGGATTAGACGCTCCTCATATAATCAGAAACGCTGTTTTCATTGACATACCCGGCTACAGAATTTCATTAGACAAATTCTTAACTGACCCCAGGAAACTATTTTTGATCTACAGATCTCTTACAAAGAACTTTGGTGAGGCAGAAGAGATCAGTAATGATATAAGTAGATTAATTTATAACAGAAAATTATCAGAGCTTCATATAATAAAGAGAATCTTAAGAGGAGAAATTCAGCAAAGTAATTATTTAGCTGATGTAATTGAGAAATTAAGGAACTATATCTCTACGGCAAAATACTATTTATCTAAACTATGTAATAACCAGAAGGTAATTACTACTAGAGTAGGTGTTGTGTATCCTTGCCTCAATGTTGCTGCCATACCTGACCCAATAACTTATATACAAGCTTCTGGAAGAACCTCTAGATTATACAATGGAAGTTTCACCTTAGGCCTCTCTGTAGTTTTATTTAGAGATGAGGAGCTACTCAAACTCTTTATTAAGAGACTTCAGAGATATTTATATAACTTAGTGTTTAAGAGATTCACTGAATTAGATCTTGGGAAAATAAAAAGTGAACAGGATCTCAGCAGATCGGTTTCGACAAGATCCTCAATAAGTTTTAGGAATGATGTTAAGAGTATTTTAATGATCGTTGAGTCCCCAACGAAAGCCAGGACAATAGCTCAGATCTTTGGCTCAAGATCTAAGAGAGTTATTGGGGATATTGTTCTTAGGGAATTTAGTTTAAATACTGGCAGAGATGTTTATGTCGTAGGTATAGTGCCCTCGCTAGGGCATGTAACGGATCTTGTTGAGAACGAAGGTTTCTATGGGATAGATGTCTCTAATCACTATCCAACGTTAATATATGGATACATTAAAAAATGTTTATCATGTGGCTATCAATTCTCTAGCGAAAGTAATGTCTGCCCCCGGTGTGGAAGTGACAAAATAAGGGATCATTCAAGAACAGTAAGTGTTTTGAGAAGATTAGCTCAACTATACGATGCAGTATATATAGCGACCGATCCTGATCAAGAGGGTGAGAAAATAGCTTACGACATAAAAACCCTTCTTAAACCATATAATAATAACATCTATAGAATAGAGTTTCACGAGGTGACTAGAGAAGCTATTCTAAAAGCCTTCGAGAATCCACGAGATATAAATATGAGACTCGTGTATTCCCAAATTATTCGTAGAGTAGATGATCGATTAATTGGTTTCGTGATAAGTAAAGAACTGCAGGAAAGATATAAGATGAAGTGGTTAGGTGCCGGTAGAGTGCAGACACCTATTCTCTCGTGGGTTATTGAGGCCTACAAGAAATATTTAGATGAAAGAGGTTATTGGGTAGGTTTCGCAACAGAATTCTCTCGAGACCTAGGCTTTATAAAGATCTTTGTTAAGAGCAGAGAGGAGGCTGAGAAGCTAGCTAGTGAGAGAAAAATATATGTAGAGAAGGTGGAGAGGGAAAGAAAAAT
>JBMFLZ010000003.1:52464-82294 GCA_049970935.1 Sulfolobales archaeon
TAATAAGTCCTTTACCACCTTTCACAACAGATACACTAATCACCACAGTTAATAGTTTATTAAAACTTTCTCCCTCTATCATAATGAGAATTGCTCAGAATCTCTTTGAGAGTGGATTAATAACATATCACAGAACAGACTCAACTCATGTATCAGATCAAGGAATAAGAATCGCTAAGCAGTATATAATTAGTAGATACGGTGAAAATTTATTTAAAGGAAGATCTTGGGGTAGTGAAGGAGCACATGAAGCTCTTAGACCAACTTATCCTATCCCTCCTGACGAGATCTTAGAATCAGCATTATCGGGTGAGATACCAATGACGAAGCTAGATGATCTTCATAAAAAGATCTACGACATTATTTTCAGAAGATTTATTGCTAGTCAAATGAGTGAAGCTGATGTAGAGATATGTAAAGTACATTTAGTCATTGGTGGCTACAAAACATCTATTGAGGGTATATGTTCAATCTATAATGAGGGTTTTCTTAAAGTGTATAACTACTATAGGATTCTTCCTACTCAATTACTAGCTGAGAATAGTTTCATAAATATTATAGATACAAAGATCTGGAGAGGATCATCTGCTAAATTACTTAGTAGTGGTGAAGTCATTAAGTTAATGAAAGAACGAGGTATAGGAAGACCCAGTACCTATGCTAAAGCTATTGAAAATAATCAAAGACACGGCTATGTGATTGAAAGTAGAAAACGTAATTATTTAATACCCACTAAATTAGGTTTAGTGATTCATGAAACTCTCAAGCAACTTTATCCTGAGATTATTGATGAGAAGGCTACAAGAATTCTTGAAGAGAGAATTGAGAAGATCGCTTCAGGCTCTGAGGATCCTGATAGAGTCTTGATAGAGATACTACATGATCTGAGGAGCGCTAATTTAGGTAGTACCCGATATCAATTGGATAAGATTAATGAAATAATCGGCGTCATCGAATCATCAAGATCATCGCAATAGATCTTCGCGTATTTTATATATCCTTATTTCAAAAATATTTATATATAGATGGCTCGCTCATGTATACAGAGATTCTGTTAGACTCTATAAGAAGTCTAGAGATGACGATGCCTGTTAGAGTGATGATTTTAAAAGATCTTGGGAAAACTTTTTTCAGCGAGATCGAACTTACAAAAGGTGTAGAAATAGATATTCCTAGGTGGGCGGCGGAGGTGCTTGAGAGAAAAGGTTTTGTGAAGATTTTGAGACGATTAAATACTCTAGAGGATCTTAATAGAATAGCTTTTCAAGAAACTATTAAAGAGGAGGGTTCTAGAAGAGAACTCTATAAGATCTCTCCGGACCTTTATTTCGAGATAGAGAAATTAATTGAAGACTATAAATCAAGAATTGATTCTAGAGACCCCAGATTTTATGGTGAGCTCAGCAAACTTCTAACGTCAGCTGGGAAATTAATTAGATCTAGGTTTAGGAAGATCTTCTATATTATACAGGTCTCAGAAGCTATTGATGAGGAAGTTGAGAAGAGAATGACTATTGAAGAGAGAGTATTCTACAGAAATCTTTTGAGAAGTATTGTTTCATGGATCAGAGGCGTAGAGAAGATATTAGGTGTATCTTAAATGCTTAGACACGAGGATATGAGCTACGAAGAAAAAACAGTTGTTGACTACAGATCCATTGTGAGAGATTTCTTAGAGAATTTCAGAGATGAGAAGAATAAGCCTAAGTATATTGAGAGAATCTCAGAGGCGCTTAGGAAATCTCGGAAGTATGTTGTTATTGATTACATGGATATATACTCTTTTTCTGAGGAACTAGCTAAGAAATTAATTGATGAGCCTCTCAAGATCATTAGAGAGGTTTTTGAGCCTGTTCTCAGAGAATTTATAGCTTCTGAATTTAATATTGAGGCTGAGATAAAGCCTCGTTTCAGAGGATTACCAGTATCTTATCGTATAAGAGATCTAAGGAATGAGCATATTAATAAGTTGATTCAGATAGAGGGGATCGTTGTTAGAATGACTCCTCCGAAACATAGGATCTATAAAGCAGTTATTCGACATGATTTATGCGGTGGAAAATTTGATGTTGTTGTTGATGGAGAATTCTTCGAGATCCCAAAGAGATGCCCTATATGTAATGAATCAAAAGGATCATTTGAAGTACTAGAGGACGAGACACAGTACATAGATTACCAGAAAATAGTTGTTTCAGAAATGCCAGAGGAGTTGCCACCAGGTCACATGCCTAGGCAATTAACAGTGATCTTAGAGGAGGATCTAGTTGATGTAGCCCGCCCCGGTGATAGAGTAATAATAACAGGTGTCCTTAGATTAGCTAGGGATAAGAGTAGCAGAAGAAAAGTTCTTAGAACAATATATGATGCTGAGCTTCTCGCAAGTCATATAGAGCTTAGCCAAAAAGGTGTTGAGCAGATCGAGTTAACAGATAAGGATATCGAGGAGATAAAGAAGCTAGCAAAGGATCCATTAATTAGAAGAAAGATCATAACAAGTATAGCACCTAGCATATATGGGCTATGGGATATTAAAGAAGCTATAGCATTATTACTCTTCGGTGGAGTGCCTAAACAGAGAGAAGACGGCACTAGAGTTAGAGGAGATATACATGTTCTAATAATCGGGGACCCAGGCACAGCTAAATCACAACTTCTCCAATTCACAGCAAAAATAGCTCCTAGAGGCTTATTCACTTCTGGAAGAGGTTCTACTGCAGCAGGATTATGTATTAGTGGCGATCAATGGATCTATACTATAGAAGGACCTGTTAAAGCAAGAGATCTTGTCGAGAGAGAGTTTAAGAAAACAATTTTCTCAGTAGATGGAGTATTTTTCACCAAAGACACTAGTCTAGATGTGTTCTCCGTAGATACTGAGAGAAGTAATGTAAATAGAGATAGAATAACTCACAGCTATATGCTATGGATCGATAGTCCCGTAGAGATAGAGACAGAAATAAACGAGAAGATAAAAGTTTCTCCTGAAACAAAATTAATTGTATATGAAGACGGAGTATTGAAGTGGAGATCTGCTAAAGAAATACGTAGCGGAGACTACATAGCTATTGTCAAGAGATTATTTAATTTCTCTGAAAAAGATCCTGCATTTAAACCCGATGTATGGAATATCGGTGATATAACACTAGAATTTAGAAATGAGTCAATCATTATAAAAGATCATAGAAATAAATATGTTAATGGTTCCGAGGAATTAGTGATCCCATTAAACGACTTAATAAGACTAATCACAGTATTAATGAGTAATAATGTAGCAATACGATACTCTGAAAAAGGTTTAGAACTGCGTTTAGATACGGAGGGTGTTGCTGGAGAATTAATCAAAACCTTAGAAAGATCAGGTGTTAAATATACTGTTAATGATCTTGGTATTAAAACAATTCATATTCAAGATCCTTTCTTCAGCAAGGCACTCTATACCATCATGGAAAAAAATGATCTTGGAGCACCCAATATACTATCTATTATTGCGAAAAGCAGTAACAATACTTTGAGGATTTTTCTGAGAGAAGTTCTAAGACACTTCGGTAGAAGAGATCTGAGAGGCATAATATTTATTTCATCTTCTAAAGAAGACTTCCTACAATATCTTCGTTTCCTACTAAAGAGATTTGGGGTATTTAGCTATATTATAGGAGATGAGTATGAGAATACTTATCACTTGATTATATCCGATAGAGACTCTTTAGAAAAATTATCACAAATAATTCCGCATGAGATATTAATGTATGAGGAACTCGATCTAGAGATCCCGGAGGATGCTGTGAAGAACCTCAATGACGATATTATACTCGTTAAAGTAAAAGATCTCTGGTACACTACAGGAGATCTAATGTATGATTTCACAACGGAGAAATTCGAGAACTTTATTGCGGAGGGCTTCATAGTTCATAACACAGCATCTGTCCTCAGAGATAAGACAACTGGTGAGTACTACTTGGAGGCGGGGGCATTAGTTCTCGGAGATTTAGGCGTTGTATGTATTGATGAGATAGATAAGATGAGAGAAGAAGATAGAGTAGCTATTCACGAGGCTCTAGAGCAACAGACAGTGTCTATATCCAAGGCAGGCATATACGCTGTTCTTAATGCGAGAGCATCTGTATTAGCTGCGGGGAATCCAAGATATGGTAGATATGAGGAGGATAGACATATTACAGAAAATATTAATCTGCCTCCAACTATTCTCTCAAGATTTGATCTAATATTTGTCTTAAGAGATAAACCTAACCCAGAGGAGGATAGGAGATTAGCCTCATATATAGTAGAGACTCATGCACGATACGATGAGATTAAACCAATAATAGATCCTCAGTTACTTAGGAAGTATATTGCTTATGCTAGAACATATGTAAAACCTGTGCTGAGTGAAGAGGCTAGAAAAATGCTTGTTGATTTCTTCGTGGAGATGAGAAGGGCAGCGGCGGAGAGTAAGGGAGCTGTCCCTATAAGTATAACTGCTAGACAAATGGAGTCTCTAATAAGACTAGCGGAGGCTCATGCGAGAATGGCTCTTAAAGAAGTAGTTGATGTAGAAGATGCTGCAGAGGCTATTAGAATGACACTTATAATGCTAAGTAATGTTGGTATTGATATTGAGACTAGAGAGATCGATATAGACAGTATAATGACGGGTAAACCTCTTAGTAGGAGAAAGAAGATCCATGAAATAGAAGATGTTATTAAGCAAATAACTAAGACAGAGGGTAAACCTTGTGCATCTCTTAACGAGCTTAAAACTAGATTGCAACAAAGCATATCTGAGGATGAGGTGGAGAGACTAGTCAATATGCTATATAGAGAGGGTATCTTAATTCAAGTAAAACCTTACTGCTATAAGTTAGTTGAGGGTTAACAAAAATAGATCCTCTTATGCATATATTTCTTAACAAAGGTTACCTCGGATACATAGTAGCATTAATAATGCTAGCTATAGGTTCATATAGTGATATAAGGACACGTGAAATAGATCCTAAATTATGGATCTTCTTCGGAGCAATTGCATCTATCATATACATCACTAGATTAGGTGAAAATGATCTTTTGATATATACATTACTAAGTTTCCCGGCCCCCTTAATGGTATTTCTATTAGCTTTTTTAAGATTCATGGGGTATGCTGATTTCTTTGCTTTTCTAGTCCTAGTATTTCTGATACCAAAACCCCTAAATGAGGATCTTATTCTTCCCCCATCGATCATCATATTACTCCTTTCTGATCTGATTCTTCTACTCTACTTAGTGCCAATGAGTATCGCTAGTGTAAAATACCGTAGTTTCATCGCAGAAAAATGCGGTTCTCGTCTAAAGACGTTTCTAGTTATTTTAACGGGTTATCCGCTAAGTATTGAAAAATATTTAGCGAGTAAATATATGTTTCCTCTAGTATATCCTGTTAAAGAGAGTTCCGAGACTCTGTGGATCTGTAGATCTACTTTTGATATCGAGGAAGAACCAGATCACTACAAGGATCTATTTAAAAAATTAATTAGTGAAGATCCTTTGTTAAAAGATCAGATTATAATAGTTTCTTGGGGAGCCCCTTACGTATTTTATTTATTTCTAGGCCTCTTACTCTATCCATTTGTAGCTCGGTATATCGAGAGGTTATTTGCGCTATTCTCAAAATCTATTTTTATACTACTATCTCTAACCTAATACTTAGGATGGTTCTAGCAACTAACATACTAATCGGTATAATAGGAAAAACAAATGTTGGCAAATCAACACTTTTTTCTGCTCTGACCTTGATCCCTGTGAAGATCGAGAATAGACCTTTTGTGACAATAGAGCCTAATATTGGAATAGGTTATGTAAGAACAAGATGTGTCCACATGGAGCTAGGACTACCGAAGTGTGATGCCAGAAACTCTATTTGTATCGAAGGAAATAGAATGATACCAGTTAAACTAATAGATGTGGCAGGATTAGTCAGAGGAGCCCACGAAGGCAGGGGCTTAGGAAATAAATTCTTAGATGATCTTAGGCAAGCAGATGCACTAATACACGTTATAGATGCCGCAGGTTCAACAGATGAGGAGGGCAGACCTATTAAACCTGGTAGCTATGATCCTTACAAAGATATTATTGATATAGAGAATGAAATTGATATGTGGATGTACTCAATTATTAAGAGAGATTGGGATAAATTCTCTAGAGGACTGGATCATTTACCTTTCTCTGAGGCTGTGGCGAAATTAAGTCAGAGATTATCTGGGTTATCAATAAAACAAGTACATGTCGCTGAGACTCTTAAGCTCTTAGAACTTGATAAAAAGAAGTTTTCTATGTGGAGTAATGAGGATCTATTTAGATTCACTGTAGCCTTGAGAAAAATATCTAAGCCCATGATTATAGCAGCAAATAAAGCGGATCTACCTGAGGCACAAGATATCATAAAGAGTCTTCGAGAGAGACTTAGAGACAGAATCATGATACCTATCTCAGCAGAGTACGAATTAGCCTTGAGAAAAGCTGCTGAGAAAAAATTAATTAAATATATTCCAGGGGATCCGGATTTCGAGATACTGGGAAAAGATAGATTAAATCCTCAGCAGATGAAAGCTTTAGATCTCGTAAAAGATTTTATGAAGAGGAATAATGGAACTGGTGTTCAGAGATTATTAAATACTCTTGTTCTAGAGGTCTTAGGAATGATCCCTGTTTACCCTGTTGAGGATCCGAATAAATACACAGATAGCTCTGGAGCGATCCTCCCTGATGTTCTATTGGTTAAAAGAGGAACTACAGCTAAAGAAATGGCGTATTTGATACACACAGATCTTGGGGAGGGATTTCTCTACGCAATAAATGCTAAAACAAAAGCTCGTGTTGGAGCGGATTATATTCTTGAGAGTAATGATGTTATTAAAGTAGTGTCAGCTAGGAAAAAATAGAGTTCAGCAATAGATCTGTGCTTTATAACTTAGACTTAAACTGATTTACGAGACCTATGGCTGAAAGAATCATTACAATTATTAATACTCCAATATCTGGGAGACCCAGACCCGTTAACCCAATCCACAGCATCAAGGCTCCTAGAGCTACGAACACAATAGCTATTACGTAGCTCGAGATCAAGAAAATTAGTAATGCGAATATTATGAAGAGAATGAAGTATAGAAGACTCGACGCTTCTCTAATATGGAGATACTTTATAAATAAATCTGTTAGGTATATACCTCCTAGAATAGATATAGCTACTCTTAGTAATAGAAATCCTAGTAAAACACCTATAAATAAACCCACTAAAGAAGCTAGTATACTTAAGAACACACTTGAGGAAATAGTGAAAGTGTACAGATAAAATAAGTATGCTAGCACAAGTCCTAATGTAATTGAGGATAATACTCTAGCTATTTTGATGCCCCATAGAACGAATAATACTCCTAGAAAAGTTAATATAGCGTATAGATAAATGTCCCCTCCTTTGATTATTAATGCTTCTCCGATCCCCTTCATTTAAATCCAGGAAAAATTAGTGAGCGAAAATAAAAATATACACTAAATGTAATTATCGTAATACGGGGAGAGATCTTAGTAGCCTCGAAGAAGAGTCTTGCCGAAGCAGATGTAATTGGTGAAATAATTAGATCATGTGATGAGAAAGTTTATCTGCCTTCTGATGATACCTTCATATTATCAAATTTTCTAAGGAGATTTCTTGGGAATATCAAAGTAAGAAATTCACTTGAGATTGGTTGCGGATCAGGGTTTATCGGTTGTGTTATTTGTGGAGATGTTGATTATTTGGTTCTCACAGATATAGATCTGGGATCAGCTGAGTGCTCCCTTAGGATAGCGAAGTTTTGTGATTGTAAAGATATTATAGATGTAGTTGTTTGCAGATCTGGGGAGTGTTTTAGAGAAAATTCATTTGATCTTGTTTATTCTAATCCTCCGTATCTACCGTGTAATGATGATCCAAGATGGTGCGGAGGTTCTGATGGTGTCTCTGTGGCACTAGCTATACTGCGTAATTTACAAGGGATCATGAGGAAACATGGTGTTGCTCTGATACTTCTAAGTACTTTAGGTGATCTAAGAAAATTTCTCGCGGAGGCGCACGAGAGTGGTTTTAGAGTAAAGGTGGTTGATAAACTAAGAAAATTTTTTGAGACACTCATGGTAATAATGATCATGAGAAGAGATGAGTAGTATAAGCATCACAGTGATTGGAGCTGGTAGCGTAGGGGTTTTCTTAACATATATTTTAAATAGAAGAGGTGTGATACCGAAGCTAGTTTTTAAGAAGAGTATTGAGGAGAAAATTTTTTTGAGAACACCATATGGCGAAGATCATTTGCTTAAATATGTGCCTGTTTTATACAGTGATTACAGTAATTGGTTAAATAGTAATATTATTATACTCGCCACAAAAGCATATGATGCCGAGGAAATAATTAAGGATATCGCTAGTAGAACAGAGAATATAAGAACTTTGGTGCTAGTTCAGAATGGTCTCAAGATCTTTGAGAGCGCTGTTGAGAGATTCGGTGGTGATAAAATTATTCAAATACTTCTTAATCATGGTATCGCGAGGATTGATAGGAATATTTTCTTATGGAGTGGTGGCGGTAGAAGCTATATTGGTGCTCTACCTGATGTGTATAACCCATATATTGAGTATCTAACTGATTTATTGAGTGAAATAAGTCTCGAGATCGTGAGAGATATTCAGCCCTATAGATGGCTTAAGTTATCAGTCAATGCTGTGATTAATCCTATTACTGCAATTTTGGGAGAGAGAAATCGTGTAGTCATAGAGAATATTTACATAAGAGATTATTTAGCAAAGAAAATATGTGAAGAAATTAAAGAAGTAGCGAGTCTCTATAGTATTTCGTTTCCGAAGGATCCTTATGAGGAGGTTATTAGAGTAGCTAAAGAGACAGGTAATAATTACTCTTCAATGTATATGGATATTAAGTATTGTAAGAGAACAGAGATAGACTATATAAATGGAGCAGTTATTGAATATGGTCTACGTAGAGGATTTAAAGCATTATATAACGAAACACTATATTATTTAGTGAAGGCTAAAGAGGCGAGATGTATTGGTTGAGAAAATAACACCTAGACACTTCGTAAAATCTAAGAAAGAGGGGAGGAAATTAGCTATGATAACAGCTTACGACGCTATACAAGCCAAAATCGCTGATGAGGCAGGGGTTGATGGAATACTAGTGGGAGATTCTCTGGGAATGGTTATTATGGGTTATAAATCAACAATTCCTGTGACACTCAATATGATTATTCACCATCTAAGAGCGGTATTAAATGCTTCTCCCAAGGCACTTGTGGTCGCGGATATGCCCTTCCTAAGCTATGAGGTGAGTAAAGAAGAGGCTTTGAGAAATGCTGGTAAATTAATTAAGTTAGGTGCTGACGCCGTCAAAGTTGAGGGAGGCTCAGAGATCATAGATATTGTCGAGGCCATGACTAGAATAGGTATACCTGTCATGGGGCATATAGGACTTAATCCCCAGAGATACCTAATACACGGTCTCCGACTAAGAGGATCGAATGCTGAAGATGCCAAAAAAATACTGGAGGACGCAAAAGCTCTTGAGAAGGCGGGGGTGTTCTCAATAGTTATTGAGTTCACAGTGTCTGAGGTTGCTGCCGAGATAACTAGGAGTCTGAAGATACCCACAATATGTATTGGTTCAGGACCGTATTGTGATGGTCAAATATTGGTTTTTCACGATGTTGTTGGATTAACACCTAGTCCTCCTCCTTTCGCGAGGAGATATGTTAATGCTCTAGAGATCTTTAGTGAGGCAGTGAA
This sequence comes from Sulfolobales archaeon, assembly GCA_049970935.1. Classification (GTDB taxonomy): domain Archaea; phylum Thermoproteota; class Thermoprotei_A; order Sulfolobales; family AG1; genus WYEN01. The sequence goes on from JBMFLZ010000003.1 coordinate 62,273, forward strand.
AAAATATGTGAGAGATGTTAAAGAGAATCTATTTCCAACCAAAGAAGAATATTACACAATGGATGCTAAAGAATACGAGAAATTTAAGAAAATGATTGGTAGCACATAGATCAGATATGTTAATATGTTGGAGGAACTAGTTAAGCTACTTAATGAGCTACTAGATCTAACTATTTACGAAAGTAAAGCCTATGCTGTTCTTCTCATTAAAGGATCAATGACCTTGTCAGAGTTAAGTAGAGAGAGTAATGTTCCTAAAACAAAGATCTATCAAGTTGCTAGATCCTTAGAAGAGAAAGATTTAGTAGAGATAATTCGCGCAAGACCATACAGAATAATAATCAGAGATCCTTATAGGATAATCAATGAGAAGATAAGATCTAAATGTATGAATCTTGAAAAAAAGAAAGAGACACTAATCAATATCCTTGATAAATTCAAGAAAAGTAATATAGAGACAATTGCGGAGATAGCTAATGTAAAGATAATTGATACCGAGGAGAGACTTCTACAACACCTGAGTAATGATCTAAGAAAAGCTAAAGAGAAGATCATGGCTGTAGTAAGTAAAACACCTGTGAAATTTAATTGGTCAATGCTCCTTGGGGCTTTATTTGAGGCACTTCTTAATGGAGCTAAGTTCATTTATATAGTCCCTAAGAATAGTATGAGTAAAAAGATCTTTGTCGAGATCTTAAGAAGAATAGTATGTGAAGAGAACCTAGATCTCTTGATAAAAGAAATATTTACGCAAATAAATGACTTTCTCTACAAGAAAATCTTTAGCGAGAGAACATATCGAGATCTCATAGATAGAATCGAGTTGTATGAGCTGGAGACTGAGATACCTATGGTAGTCATTGATGATATAATTGTTTATAATATTTTTACAGATCCGATCTCAAATAAAATACTGTTCTCCGTAAGATATGAGAATAATCGATATGCTAGAGCTCTCGCGTCTTACATAGATCTTCTTAAGCTTGTGAAAGGTTCAGGAAACTTAGTTAATGATATAAAGAGATCCTGCTAATAGACCTGGGAGTCTAGATAATGTTTCTGATCTCTTTGAGAACAAACTCAAGATTATCTAAGAAACTAGGACCATAATGAGCTAGTGTATCAACTGGTATTGTAATAAACTTATTCTCTCTAACAGCTCTCATATCTAACCAGTTTCTTCTCCTGAAGATCTCCAGGATCTCTTCTCTAGAATGCTTCTTTAATCTACCTTCGTAAATTATTAGATCAGGATCTCTTCTCTTAACCTCTTCGAGATCTAGTATTGGGTAATCACCCACCTTGAAACCATAGAGATAAGATTGTTTATTGTCTCCAAATATATTATCTAGATTAAATAAAGCTAATGCTGATGTTATATGAGAGAAATAACCTGGTATTGTTGGTCCACCAAGATCTATTTCAATATAAACACGATATCTTCTTGGTAATGAGTAATCTTCGATCATAGTGATGAGTCTCTTCAGCAACCCCTGAACTAAATCTTGTGCTCTTTTATACTCCCCTATTAAACCTCCTATCAAAAGAATATTATTAAAGATCTCGTATATACTCGTAGGAACAGGAATTGGGTAAATAGATCGTGTAATTTCGCGAAGCTTCTCAATTAAGGGTCTCTGAACTCCTGTTGTTGTAATTATTAAATCTGGATCTAACTCCCTTACTAAATCTATATTAATGGTTGTGTAGCTACCAACTCTCCTTATGTTAAGAGCCTCTCTAGGTCTATAAGACCATGCATCAACACCAACTATTCTGTCTCCAGCGCCTAGGTAGAATATGGTTTCTGTGGCAGAAGGAGATAAACTAATGATTCTAGTAGGCTTCTCCGGAATATCTACATATCCGATCTCTGGAGAATAAACCTTGACTATTCAACTCACCTACTCTTTTATAGAATTAAAATAACTTAATTAATACTCCTCAATGCCTAATGAAAACGCTTTTTGTTAGGAAGAGTTTTCCTCGCAAAAAATCTTTATCTCTACCTGATCTCCATACTTCAGATTTAAGATATCCCTAATTTTCTTGTCTGAGACAATCTCTAAGATGTTCTCTTTATGACCTGATCTGAAGGGTCTAATGATCAGCACCTTTCCTACGCCATCAATTTCTCCAAGCCATATGTATACTCCACCAAGTACTCTTCCGTCATAGTACTGATCTGGTATAATGTAATGAGTCCCGCATTTATTAAGAAGATCTTTGTATGATAAATGATTAGTGATCTCCACATTGAAGGTTCCTTCGAAAGGTTCTTTATTGATTAATCTTGTGAACACATCTTTATAAGGTTTTAAGGTCATAAAGTATTTAGCTTTATCAAGTCCTTTTACGTATATGGCTCTTAAAGTGAGTTTCAATAGAGACCCCTTCTTTTAAACCATATATTTTTGTTATGAAATTATCTTATATGGATGATTTAGGAGGTGATCTCTGAGAAGTGATGAGACCCTCGATCAAATATGACCTATTACTCAAGCTCAATAACCTCTCCAGTAGATGGAAGTATAGCTCTGATCCCTAATTCTTCCTCAATAATTCTCTTGAAATTCTCACCTACATCAGGATCTGTGTGAATAATAATTACTTTTTCTAAGCCCTTAACACTCTTTATGATACTTAGTAAACCACTTAATCCAGCGTGAGAAGAGAAATCAAACCATTGTACACGAGAAACAACTCTTGGACCATTCTCTACGAAAACACCATTCTCTAGAAGCATTCTACCAGGTGTATTTCTTCCTTGAAAACTCACGAGAAAAACAGCCGAGTTCTTTTTATCAGCGATTCTCTTCAAATAGTAAAGTGCTGGACCGCCCTTCAACATTCCTGCGCTAGCTACTATGACACCAGGTTCTCTCCAAACTTTCCTCCTCATACTCCAATCAGATACCTCGGTGAATAATTTGATAGCTTTTTCTAGAAGCTCTGGTTTATTAATGTAATTTCTGTAGCTCATAAGGATCTCGGTAATTACTCTGATCATTCCATCGTATTTAATATCTAGATTAGGTACTTTCTCGGCGAGTAACATAAGTATCTCCTGGGATCTGCCTAAGCTAAAGGAGGGCACTAGCACTACTCCCCCATCTTCCACAACCTCTTTAATAGAATCTATGAAGTCTCTCTCCACCTCCTCTCTATCAGGATGATCTGTGTCTCCATAGGTTCCCTCAATAATAAGGGTATCAGCCTCTAATTTACTTACGTCTGCTGCGGACACTAGTCTAGTGTCTATGGTATTCACATCTCCTGTATATAAAATCTTTCTTCTACCATCATCAACAGAGATCATCATAGAACCAGGTAGATGCCCAGCGTTTCTAAAAGATACTTTCCATGAACCAACATCTAATTCTGATGAATAGCTGATAGTTCTTGTGTAGAGGAGAAAGTTCTCTATCTCTCTATATTCGAAAGGTAGATAGTAAGATGATAACTTTAGGAAATCCTCGAGCATGACCCTAGAAATATCTTTTGTGACAGGTGTTGCATAACTCATCGGACGAGAAGATATGTAGAGAAGAGGTGCTGCACCAACATGATCTAGATGAGGATGAGATATAAATACACCATCTATCTTTGAGGGCGGCACTGTCAGTGGAAGCTGCGGAATATCTCTCTCATCAAAGCTGACCCCATAATCAAATAATATAAATCTCTCATTTTTCTCAACCGCTACCGCGGCTCTACCAACTTCTTTTCCAGAACCTAAGACCCTGATCTTTATATTGCTCAATTTGCACACTTCTCTCTATATCTTAAAAAATATTAATATAGCACCTAAAAATATCAGTATCAATTTCTAAAATTTTGTCTACACTGGGAAGAAGATAGAGTAAGCTAGATCGGATTATTAAATCACTATATTCTTCTCTTGGGCTCGATATTCTTCATTCTTAGATTAGTGCTTTTGCATCTTCTACATTTAGTAGCATTTGGTGGATTAATTGCGCCACATTTTCTACATATCTTCTTCTTAAGAACTCTCTCAATAACTATTGTCATAGCCTCTGAAACAACTGGCATCTCTAATAACCATAGTTTTTATTATAGAAATCAGTCTTATAAAGATGGTGTAGTGAGTAGTGGGTGTCGCAAGAAGATCTCTTCTAATCACTTATGTGTTCAGTGTGTTAATGGTTGTATTATATAAGTTTCTAGTGTCCATGAGCTCACCTAGTGAATTTATACAGCGACTTCTGTCAGATCAAAGAATGTTTTACATAGTTATTCTATTACCCATTCTTCCCTCGATAGTCTCCTACATTATTATAAGGATCTTAGAAAATGATCTATCAAGGAAACTAAATCTCTACAATGAATCGCTTTATAAGATAAGGAATATAATTGATGCTTACGCTTTTGTAATGAAAAAATATGATGAGAGTATTGAGGATATAAGAGGTAAAATACTTAATCTCAGCAGTAAAGAAAGTGATCTTGAGAAAAGATTAGTAGCAATAGAGAAACTACTACCTGCTCTAATAGATCTTTACAAAGAGAAAAGAAGTGATTAGATAGATTGCTTACTACTCTTCTCCCTAAGCTTTCTAGCTAATTCCTCCGCTATTTGATCTAGGGTTTTTCCTCTTACATCAATACCTTCCTTAATAGCTGCCGCGACAATGGGATGTGTATAATCTATTTGAGAAGTCTCTGCTGAAGAATACTGAGTACTATATTGCGGCGGTGGCGGGGGCTGTTGAGTACTTTTTTGATGAGGACTTGAAGCCTCTTCAAAGGCTCTTCTCCACTCTTTAATAGCCTCTGCTGTAGCTCTCGCTAGCTGAGGCAGCTTTGTTGGTCCCAGCAGAAGTAAGAGTACTAATACACCGATCCATAGTAGAGGATCAGATAAACTAACCATAGCTTCCCCAATTTAATATGTTGAAAGAGGATATTTATTTTGTATAATATATTAACGATGTCGGTTAATAATTCTTCAAGGTAGTTTAAAAAAGATTATGCATAGCCCTAATGAATCACTTAGAGGTAGCATTTTCTCTCACCGAAAATAAGAGGTAGTTTTTAAATCTTTATTACATATTAGTAAGAGGACAGTAGTAAAAAGGGTGTGGATAGTGCCTAGAAAGAAAGTAGTTGGAATAGCAGGAAGATTTGGGGCTAGATACGGATCTTCTCTTAGAAAGAGATGGAAGGCCGTTATGGAGAAGAGATATGCTGAGTATAAATGTCCGTATTGTGGAAAAATAGGTGTCTTAGAAAGAATTGCTGTAGGAATATGGAGATGCCCTAGATGCGGTGCTGTGTGGGCTGGTGGAGCATATACTCCCTTTACTGAGGTTGGAGCTACCACGACAGTATCAGGTATTGTGAGAAAATAATTTTAACAAGGATCTTTAGAGAAATCTCTATGTTTCTGATAACAACTAGTAGAAGACCTAGTAGAAGAACAAGATCTTTTCTAAAAGAGTTTTCATTAATACTCCCAGGATCCTACAGAGTTAACAGAGGAAAATTTTCTTTCAGAGGTTTATTAGCGGAAGCTCTGGTTCATAATTGTAGAGGAATCATAATAATTAATACTTACAAAGGTAATCCTGGCTCTATAGATTTCTACGTAATTAAGAAAGTATCCGAGGAAGAGTCGCTAGACTCTTACCAACTAGAATTCCTAGGCAAAATCTATCTAGCAGGAGTTGTTTTAGCTAGAGAGAGAAAATCTCCTCCCTGTGTAGGGGTGAGAAATATAGAGATAGAGGCAGATCGTTGCATATCAGAGATATGCGGGAGATTAAGGGAGCTAATAACAAAAATAATTAACTTTACCAAGGATACTTCCATAGCCGATAGATATATTAAGCATACATTGTATATTACTATTGAGGAGAAAAAAGATCTTGTGGAATTGAGAATGAGAACATCCCAGAGAAATACTTGTGGATTTGTGTTAAGAATTAAAAAAGTGATCCTTAGTAATAAAGATGTTCTAATCACTTCTACCTGATCTTGTAATGACCTCGAGTGTCTTAATGATTGAGTTAAGTATATAGAGATAAGTGTTTAATGCTGCTCTATGAGATGATAAATCTTTAGAACTTATCTCTAAAATAACTACTCTCGCATCCTCTTTGGAATATATCTTGGTTTGTGTTCTCTGTGGATTAGGAGGCTCTATAGTCTCTGGGAGTAGCGAGTTATACAGGGCATTGAGAATCTCATTACTGGCTGAGTAGATATATATAAAGGATCTAATTTGTTTGATCACTTACTTTTTCCTCTACTCTCTTCATAAAGCATAAGAGCCTTGGCAATATCCCCCCCAGCTCTTATAAGAAGTTGCTTAGCCTCTTCTCTGCTTAATCCTGTTTGTTGAGCAACAAATTCTACATCTTCATCTGTTATCTCTAGTGAACCACTACTTTGCTGAGTCAGATCTATAGTCTTTTCACTAGAAGCAATTATCTGATAAATTTTTTGACCCTTAAACTCCATCACTATAACCTGGGGGTTCTCGAGAATAATTTCTTTGTCTTTAGTTTCTATAAGAACACTATTCACACCGTCTATACTTGAGATCTTGACCCCTAATTTTCTTAATTGTTTCTCCAGATCTCGTATATAAGGGATCAATACTAATATCCCAATTAATTAATTCTAATAAAAATGTATTTAATAAAATACTAAGATCTGGAGTTTACTCACATATGAAGATACTTTGTATCTAAAACAGGATATTTAACATGTTTATTTCTTATAGCGTCGACAAGGATCTTTCTAATTTCATCATATAACTCGTCAAGAACACCATTATAATCTGCTTCTCCTCTCTCAATAAGATCTGTTTTCTTCTCTAATTCTCTTGTTCTATTGATATTCACATAAGGCTCATAATTTGATATAAGATAACTATATACCTTCTCACCAAGTTTTGTCGAGACCAGCTTAGAACCTGCTTTCTTAAGTTCTACAACATAACCTCTTCTGCGTAATGTTTCAATGATCACAGCATAAGTTGATGGTCTACCGATCTCTTTCTCCTTCATGAGAGCAACAAGATCTGAGTAGCCATATAGAGGTTTCTCACTAATTAACCTATATCTGAGGCTTTTAATAGATAGCTTACCTTCTCTAAACTCTCTTTTCTCAATTGGTACGGGAGTAACCAAGGTAAAGCCTGGCTCAAGAATCTCTTTTATAAATGAGAACCTCTGCTCGAAATCCCCTGCTACAAGAGTGAATTCCACTCTCTTTATTTTAGCAGGAGGCATTTGACTCGCGATAAATCTCCTAAATATGATATCGTATACCTTCAGATCTTCATCTGTCAGAGGTTGCTGTAGCTTGAGTATTCCTGCTGCCACCAACGTTTTTAGTCTATGAGTATCTACTGCTCTAGTAGGTCTAATGCACTCGTGTGCTCCCGGCATCTCCCATTTTCTTGGTGTAAAGTATTCCTCACCAAATGAGTTAGATATGTAGTCTCTCGCTATCCCTAAACCAAATGTGCTTACAGTAGTGCTATCAGTTCTGTGGTAAGTTATTAGACCCAGCTCAAATAATTTTTGTGCAATATCCATAGCTTTCTCTGCGGAGATCCTGAGAGAAGATGTGATTGCTACTAGCATGGTGTCGGTTGTGAAGGGTGGGGGTGGGTTGACTACTTCTTCTTTAATCTCGAGATCTTTTATCTCCACGTAGTTCTTATCCAGAATTTTCTTATATGTTCCTCTAGGCGCTTTAATAATGAATCTGTTTCCGTCCTCAGTCTCGATCTCTATTAACTCAATCTTCTTAGTAGCCTCTTTTGTTCTCTCAACAACAAATCCTAGAACAGGGGTTTGTACACGACCGGCGGAGAGATAATTCAAACCGAATTCCTTCCAGAGTATTGGGCTCAGCGAGTATCCTATCCATCGATCCTCTATTCTTCTAACGATCTGGGCCTTAACCATATTCTCATCTATTGAGCTGGGATTCCTCAGAGCCTCTAGAATAGCTCTCTTAGTGACTTCATGGAACTTTATTCTCTTAATATTTTTATTGAATGGTCTCAGCAAAAGATATAGATCCCAAGCAATTTTTTCACCCTCGCTATCAGGATCTGTTCCTATAAGTACCTCATCAACTTGACTGGCTAGGAGCCTGAGAGCATTTATAACATTCTTAACACTTCTAAATACTCTTGAGCCGCAGTACGGGCATTTATCAACCTCCTCTGGGACAGTTCTACCACAATTAGCACATCTCTTTAGAGAGACATAAACTGGTACATAGATATTATGTTTCTTATCTTTCACATGTTCTATTAACACACCGAATAAACCATCTCCTTGAGAGAGATCCACTATGTGACCACCACTCGCTGCCACTATTAGCAGAGAGTCTTCGATTACTGTCTCGTAAGTCTGCAGATCTTGTATTACTCTAGCCGCAGGTCTACCGAAGATCCTTGCAATGGTTCTTGCTTTATTGGGTGACTCAACTATTAAAAGTTTTGTTTTAACAAGATCTTTTGCTTCACCAACTAATTTTCCACTCTTTATAGCCTTAACCCTCTCTCTATCCTTATCAATCTCCGATAACACGGTCTCCAGATCTAGTTCCGAGAACCTCTTCCACGAAACCTCATCAGTATACCACTTCATTTCTCTAACTAAAGAGTTGAAAGCTTTTTGATCGTCTATTATCAATACACTTAATCCCAGTGTAACACCTCCAGCATATAATCTACTGGATCTACCACTACCCTGTAAATACGCGGCTACATCAGGTATAACAAATGAGAATTTCCCTTCTTCAGAGGACATTGAGATATAGGGGCTTTTCTTCATTGCTTCAACAATATCCTTGTCTGACAATATCTTCTGGAGAAATCTAAGAGTTCTATCAGCAATTCTTCTAGCATACTCCAAGAATCCTTCTAAGGTCGTGTTTGTTCTAATAGCTTCTCTTATTTTCGCTAGATCTTCTTTCTTCAGGAACTTTAAATTGGATAATGAACCAATTATATAGTCGATCTCGTCTTGGTATTCTCGTGGAATAGCATCTCTTATACTATTAATAAGCATAAGCCATTTAGTCGGGTGAAACTCGTTAACATCTATATTTATTCTGAATTTTGGGACACCGAAAAATATTACGTAGCGAACCCTCTCGGGAAGATCGATTCCTCTGGTCAGAGGACTCTTGGTAGTTGCTAAACCAATTAATACATCTACCTCTCCTGAAACAAATCTCTCGAATATTTTCTTATCAGTTCTTCTGAAACCCTCCACATTTAAACCCTTTTCTCTTAGCCTATTCTCTAAATAGGAGACATACTCTGATCCCTTGTCAAGAGGAATAAATAGTATTCCCCCACTCCCTAATTTCTTAATTAACTCCGCGACAAGATCCTCTTGAGACTCCTTTGGAACTTGATCTATGAAGGTGTCAATAACTCTTCTACCAACCTCTATTCTTCTACCTAATGTGAAACCAAATAATGTCTCTAGAATCATTATTCTCTTAGTTTTAATAGTTGTCTGTGTTGCTCCACTAACTATTATTTGCGAAGAAACTTTTTTCCTGATCTCACTTTTTTCATTTATGATCTTTTTCATTTCCTCTTCGTATTTATCAGGTTCAGACTTGATGAGTTTTCTTATACTCTTCTCGTAATTAATTAATTCCTCAACCTTATCTCTAAGCTCTTTATCTACACCTAGCATACTTAATACATAGTCAATACTCTTACTTCTTTTAAGAAAACTATCTACATCATCGATAAAGGCTATATCGATTCTCTGAGAGTTAATTTCTGATTTCTTAATGAGGCTCATAGTAGTTGTCACTATAATATTAGCACTATTGATCTTGGATAAACTCTCTTTTCTCTCGCTCTCCTTAAGAAGAGAGTGATATGCGACTACAGATATATCATTGATCCCTAATAAGTTAATAAGCTCTATTAACTTCTGATAAACCTGATGCGCTAAGAGACTGGTGGGGAGAAGAATAAGGATCCTCTTACCGTATTTCTTCACAGCATAAACTGATAAAATAATCTGAGTTGTTGTCTTACCACTTCCCGTAGGTGCTATCATAGAAAAACTCTCATTATTGAGAAATCTTCTCGTCCAGAGTCTCTGTAGACCCCACATAGGAGCCTTCACATATTTAATAAAGATCTTGTTAATTTCCTCGAGTTCTTTCTCGATATCTCTCACTCTGCTCATGTAACCCTCAACAACTAGGTGATCAGGCTCAGGCATGCATCTCTCGCATGCTAATCCTTTGGATAGTCTCTCTGAAGAAATATTCTCGGTATCACAGTTTGGACATAATGATTTATAGACTGCTTTAATCAATACTCCTGCCCAAAAACTAATAGAATTAAACTCTATAAAAATCTCAGCTTCTTAAGAACAACGTATGGGAGCCACATCGCTAAAAATATCATTGCTAGAGCCATTGGATAGCCGAAGGGGAGTTTTAATTCAGGCATATTCCACGGGGAGACACTGGTATCGAAGTTCATACCGTAGATAGACGCGATTAGCGTTGGAGGCATAAGTATTAGTGTTATAGCTGTTAACTTCTTCATTATATCATTGATTTTGTACGAGGCCAAGGCAACATCTATATCAACTAACGTAATCACAAGATCCCTTAAGACGCTAATGTTTTCTATTAACGATGTTATTTCTACTCTACTGTATTGAAGTTCTCCGTAATCCACCGATCCTTTGAAGAACTCTCCTTGCTCGAGTAAAACTAGAAGATCTCTTAGTCTAAGAAGAGATCTCTCCATCTCTACCAAGGATCTCTTTAGATAATAAATTTTTGTGGCTTCTCTACCTCTAACTAATATGGTCTCCTCATCCCAGATCTTACTTTCTAGATCATCAATTATTTCATCTACTAAAGATAAGTACTTACTGTATTGATTAATTATCTCCTCAATTAAGTAATTGAGTATTTTCCCTTGTCTCTTTGCTATAGAAAATTTCAAGCGATCGATGATTCTTGCAAAATCTTCCTCATTAATGTTCTTAGGCGTAATCAAAATATGCATAACTTTGTATCTAATGTAGAAACTTTTAGCAAACTCCGACAAAGTAACAGGTATCTTAAAAGACATTATTTCAGCATAATCACTTATTTTATCGGCAAAGAAATCGACATTCCATTCAATATAGTCCCTTATCTCCTTACTAAGATCTTTATCAAGAAAACTATCAAGCTTCTCTAAGGAACTTTCTCTTAACACTACTAGAAATTCTTCACTAGAGTTAATATACTTCTTTATATAGTTTTGCAGATCTGGGGGGTTGCTCACAGTTTCTCTACCTGACACTATAGTAATCATTTCAGAGACCTCAAAAGAATCATTAATCTCAAGAATTAAATGTTTAGATGAATACAGCGATATAAGTGCGGTATCTATTTATACATAAAATCATTTAGAGAAGACTTCTTGCTGAGTAGGTTTGAAAGCTGTTATTTCCGAGCTGGTCTCTCTTTATATTCTTTGACTCTTCCTTCTTGAAGCATAATCATTTTATCTGCGTAATCAATTATGCGCGGATCGTGTGAGACAATTATTATTGCGGTGTTGAAATCTCTCTTTATGTTCTTAAACAATTCCATCACTACTAGAGTGTTTTCCCAATCTAAATTAGCTGTTGGCTCATCAGCTAATAATACACTAGGTGTATTAACAAGGGCCCTGGCTATAGCGACTCGTTGCCTCTCCCCTCCACTCAGTTTCTTGACAGGTACAGTAGCTCTGGCTTGTATACCAACGTATCGCATAATATCATTAACTAAGACTTCTCTTCTCTTTCTTGGAAACCCCGCTATCAATAGTGGGAGCTCAATATTTTCCCAGGTGGTGAAATCTTCTATCAATCCATAGTCCTGGGGTATGTATCCCACAATGGTATTTCTAATCATCGCTAAACCTTCTTCATCTAATAATGTAAGCTCGTATCCGTCAACAACGACAGATCCTTTGTCAGGTCTTTCTAAACCTGCGATTATTTTCAGAAGAGTTGTTTTACCTGATCCCGAGGGTCCGTGGACCAGTACTATCTCTCCTCTATTTACATCCATAGAGACTCCTTTCAAGGCTTCAACTACTACCTCACCTGATCTATATACTTTCCACACATCTCTTAAAATAACTACTTTCTCCTCTGACATAAATACTTTCTCCCTTACATTTATAGTGTGTCTACATCGATTAATATTCCTAGTTTTTGAATACGTTTAATCCTATTCTCTTAACTTTTCCTCTTAGCTAACAAGTAATTTAATACTAAAACAATAAGTAGTATAATTGTTATAATTGGCGCTGGTGGTGGAGATAGTAAAGAAACTATAAGTAGAGGAATTAAAGATAATAGCGTATTCAGACTAATCATAGTAGTAATAATTCTTCTAGGGGCACCGACTAGATTTAGGACCTCGTAGAATTTACGTAAAACAGATCTCATACTCGCTATAGTTTTTATAGATAAAACTAGCACCATAATACTTATAATCAACTCATTGCTATATCTAGTTAAATAGATCATTACTATAAGTGATAGTGAAGTAGTTAATGAAACTATCAGAGATCTTTTGATCCACCAAAGTTTTAATAGGTTCTTACTTAGATCGTAGCTCAGAGGACTCACCTAAGAATAGATTCTTGAGACTCCTTAGAGATAATTATTTGCAATACTCCTTGAATACGACTTAAAACCATTCTAGATACGGAGCTAAGAGCCTCTGGTGGTAGTTCCTCTATACTCCACGGATCTAGATCTATTGACACAATTAAATCTTCTTTATGTCTACTAACTTGTATGTATATATCTACACCAATACCTATAGTGTAAGTATATATCACCCTAAGAAAAGCCTTCCCTACGTGTTCAAACGTGTTTATATGCTTCTCCAGTATTTGAAAGAACTCAGATCTTCCTAGAGAATTTAGGATCTTGTCTATTATCTCGTTTATAGCAATACTTCTAGTGGATATTTTTATTTCAAGAAATGTTTTTGTTGGTAATTTTTCTATTTGATAAATAGAGCTTTCAGACAATACTTTAAAAAGATACACTAGTGAAATTATCACACCTATAAAAGATCCTATAAAAATCCCTATGAATTGAACAAAACCTATATATAATGTTTGTTCGGTAAAATAACCTACGAGAATGCTTAGGGCAATTGAGAGGAACATAATGAATAAACCATAGAAGAAATATCCTATTAATAGAGAAGTTCTCGAGATCCAATCTGTACCGCCTGAGTACGAGGCTGACTCCGAGTATTTAACAAGATGATCCTCAAAAGATCTTATATAGAGAATAAATACTCCAGAGATGAACACTAGCGTTAATACTCCAGACACAATAGAGTACGAAATAATATTGAAATTACTAACGCTAAATATATACGAATAGTTATTTATGACCAACACTATCTGCCTAATATTATTATGTATCATTTCTTCTTCTAAATCGCTTAATAAACTCATTAATTGATTCTCGGAGAGATTTATCTGAACCACAGATCTGAAGACTTTTAACTCTGATGAGGTAACCATTTCATTACTAAGAGCATAATCTTTGTTGATGAGAATAATTGATCTAGGAATATAACTCAGGGTTCCAATATTATAAATCTTATAATTTAGTAAGTCATAAAGTGTGTAAAAACGAGAAACTATGTACGGATTGCTTATTGTAATTAGAGACGAAATATTTATATCTAAGATCTTGCCTCCATGAATCAAGACTCCTTCACTAGGCATCTCCTTACCAAAAACAAAGACTTTATGTTCACTACATATCTCTCCGAGTACATTATTTAACCTATATATAGTTTCTTGATCAAGGCATTCAATAAGGTATATAGTGTCAGTGAGGAATAAAATATCGCTCGAAGCTCCGCTTTTTTTAATCATATAAGGTTCATCGGAGGATACCTCGTATATGTAGAGAAGAGGTCTTGAGGACTCTAATTGAGTTATTAAAGAATAGTTGTCTTCTGTGATAGCGTAATTTATTCCTGCACTTACAACACTTTCTCTAAAGATATTTACTGAAGGCTCTATACTCCAACTCATAAGCATTGTGAAGAATAAAGTTGTTAGTATCAGGACATATAAAGTAGAGTCTCTTAAGAGAAATAATTTGAGTTGTATATAAATAATTCTCAAACGTGCTGAAATTGATATGGTTTTAAATTCTCTATTAAATACCTCTGTATATCCTTTGCTCTCCGCAGTCTCTTCTTTTACTCTTCTATAAAGCAAGTATAGTGTGGTAATGATTAATACATAGATCAATAGAAGAATTTCGTTGATCAATAAAATATCACCTAGCCTGTGAATAAACTATATATAATGTAAGTGGGTATGGCTAAACCACTTCCAACTAGCAGAGCTATTGAGTAAATTGATAATTTCTCCTGAACCTCTACACCGAATTTTGATAAATACCATCTTATGAATGAACCAATTATAAATAAGATCCCGTAGTCTGGGGTCAGGGACATTCCAATTATAAATGGTATTGGTGATATTTTTATTGGAGAGATCATGCTGATCAATAAAATAGTTGCCATATAGAGTGCTCCTATGATCAATCCTCCCCCAATAGTGGCGTAGTCAAGTAATCCTTTGTAAACCATAATAGACCAGTTAACGTATGGAAGCCATCTCAAGAGAGATAATTGAGGTGATTCTAACCCAAAGACCTTTAAGAGTATTATACCGTAGAACATTGTTATCGCTAATCCCAGAGTGAATGAGAAAGTAAACAAAATAAGAAGTCTCGATAGAGGAGTCCCGCTGAGTCTAGAGATCTTCATGATATTTGCACTCGCTGAGCTTAGACTACCTGGCATAGGTATACCTAAGTAGTGATCCATGAATATGTAAGGTGTGAAACCTCTGAAACCTAATAAGTATAGATACACGGTATTAAATGGGTAAAGTGATTGTCCAGCTATACCTGCTTCACCAACTGCTATAGTAGTCAATATTATGAGTATTGGGAGCAGTAGAAGAACCCAAACTAATGAGGCTATGATGTGGATTATATCGAGTGATGCTCCATAAATAAGTGTTGAGAGGAATAAAGAGACGAAACCTAAATAGGTTAATGCTATTAAGTAGAGATCTCTCTTCTCTCTAGATATTCTCCATATAATTACCAGAGATCCTCTTACTCTATATATGAATAATGTGCCCAGGAGAAGAACAGAGCCAAATACGATTGAGGCTATGTACCAAGAGGCTCTGTAGAGGATCTCATCTATTGTATATATTCTCCCCAGATTGTATAGAGAGACGTACGCTCCTAACGGAAGAATAAATAGTGAGGTTAATAAACTACTAAAACCTATACTAAAAGACGTTCTCGCGGGCAGCACTATCGAGAGATAGAGCATAATAAATGATATTGAGAGACTCATCACAGAGCCTTTTAGTACGGTATTTAATTTTTCTGTGAGATCTATTGATGGTTCTCCTAAATAAAATATTATGAATTGAGAGATTAATCCAGAGATTATTAGTAAATAGATCTCCTTATATGATTTTAGATTGCTAACAACTCCCGATGTAATAAATGATGTGATTGCAAATGGGTAAGGGAGCTGAAGTTTATCTAAAAGTAAGTATCTGTATAAATAAGCCAGTAATATTCCCGGGAGACTCAATAGCCCAATGAATATATATGTAGGTATATATGGGCATAAGACATTAAGAAAACATTTTTCACTGTAGAGCCACGAGGGAAAATCTGTTCCATAAAAATACTTCTCGTAGATCATTTTTGTGTAAGCAAATGTTACGAGCATTCCTGAAGTTATTATTGTAGCGTATGATAGTCCGTAGGCGACAACAGTTCCAACAATTACCTCTCTTATATTTCCACTTCTCCCTAGGATTAATTTAATTAGAAGAGGTGTTGTAATAATACTTAACTCAGCTGTGGTATAGCCTGTGGTTGCGTAGCCGTAGGTATCTACCAGACCCATGATCAAGCCTACTAAGAAACCTGCTGTGAAAGCTTTACCATAGTTAATACTTGGCATTAGATAAGCCCACACATCTTAGAGACTGTTTCATTAATAAAATTTCTTATAGAACTAAGGAACTAAGGAAGGTGATATAGCGGGTCAAACGGTTCGTGAACACATCATATAAAGAATCAGTCAACCCAGCCTCTATCATCCCCAGAAAAAGACTATTTCTTCTTCTTACTTTTCTCCTCTTTCTTACTCTCTTTACCCTCAGTTTTACTTCTCTCTGTTCCTTCTTCTTTCTTCTCCTCTAGCCCCATAAAAATAGTTGTTTTTTGTCTTCCACCCACTTTATCTCCCTCCTAAGTAAGTATTTCTTAGAGATAATATAATTATTCGTGGCCAAAGAATCTTTTGAGACCTCCTTTGAGACTATAAGTCTTGAAACCTGCTCTTCTAAGACTCTCAGCGAGTAACTCGCTCAATTCGCCTTCTTCACACACCAAAACTAGCTCTTGATCTCTGTATTTATCGATTTCTGACAAATTAATTACTTTATGACCAATGAATCTCTTCTTAATATTTCTCTTAGTTAAATTCACTATAACAGCTCTATCAGGTACAGTATCTATCTCAATGTCCTCGGAGGTACCAATTTTCTCTTTTATATCTCTTCTCCAATCCCCATATAGATCTATTTCTATGATCTCTTTAATAGCTTGTTTGAAGACCTCATCACTTATCTTAGAGAATTGATCCATAAATCTACTCTCATTTATTTTTAGAGGTGTGTATGAACCTAGCCAGCAGGTCTCTTTGACTTTTTTAATATCCTCATACAAACCTATTTTAATCGATAGATCAATTATATCATCTTTTGATAAACCAATCACTGGTCTAATAATCATCACATCAAGTTTTTTCGATGAAGCATCTATATTCTCGATAGTTTGACTATTCGCTTCCCAAATACTCTCACCAGTAACTATCGAGGCGTATCTATTTATCTTAGCGTATTCTTGCGCTAAAATAAGCATACTTCTTCTGAGAGCTATTTGCCAGTACACAGGGTCTATTTTCTCTTTAATTTCTCTGATTATACTTGAGAAATTAGCTATAAAGAACCTCATTTTATGTCCTAATGCCCAATTGCGAGCAAGTTTTTCTGCTACCTCAATTACTCGATATAAATTTTCTAGAGAACCCATACGAATATGTAATAGATCTGTGGGAGAACCCTTCCTAAGCATAAGCCATGTAGCCACAGTAGAATCAAATCCTCCAGAGAATAGAACAAGTAC
This sequence comes from Sulfolobales archaeon, assembly GCA_049970935.1. Classification (GTDB taxonomy): domain Archaea; phylum Thermoproteota; class Thermoprotei_A; order Sulfolobales; family AG1; genus WYEN01. The sequence goes on from JBMFLZ010000003.1 coordinate 79,570, forward strand.
TCTAGCTTGAGAGCCTAGTGGGAGACCTCCAAAACCTCTATATCTTCTCTTATTAGTTGTTGCATAGACTCTGTCTCCTCTGATCTCTATATAGATCTCGATCTCAGGATTCTCAAGATCTACACCAGCTCCACACTCTCTAAGCTTCTCCCCAGCTAATTTAGCAACATCAATTGATGTAAAGCTATGAGTACCCACTCTGTGGACCCTGAGAGCATATATCTTCCCTCTAATCTCCTCACAGAATAGATCTCTGATCCTATTAGATAGATCCTGAATATCACTAAAAGAAAACTCTGCTACCTCAAGAACCTCTAAAACGCCAAATACTCTTCGAAGAATATCTACTGCGTCACCTGAGTACTCCACTAGAGCTCTACCACTATCGATCCAGTTAATAGAGCAGTTACCACCTAAGCCAGCAACTATATTCCTCTCAAGAAGCTTCTCAAGTCTTCTTCTATGAGTGCCCTTAAGAGACATTTCCCCAGATAATCTAATGAGGTACTTAGGCATCTCCTAATCTAAGTTAAGCAATACAATTATTTAGCTTAATAAATTAAACCAGATCACCATTAAAGAAACAAACACACTGAATAAGTTATGTGTCGGGTGAATTTTTATAAGGCACTTACTCTATTAAATAATTTAGTGGTGGGGCCGTAGTCTAGCTTGGTAGGATGCGAGGCTTGGGCCCTCGTGGTCCTGGGTTCAAATCCCAGCGGCCCCACCACAAGCGAATTTCTCATATATCCATGTACAGAATGTACTCGTATGGATGGGGTCTTTTATAGATCTCGTTTAGTTCTCTTCTCTTGATCTCTATAAAGCTCTCTATTAACTCCTTATTGAAAACTGGTTTGAGAAATTCATGGTCGTTTTCAAGCTCTTCTAGAGCCTCGTAGAGATCTCTCGGTAAGGTCTTGATGTTTCTCTCTTTAATTTCATTTAGTGTTAATTCATAGGCGTTTCCCACGAATTCTTCTCCAGGATCTATTTTCTTCTTGATGCCATCTAAACCAGCCATTAAAGTCGCCGAGATCGCTAGATAAGGATTCGCGGAGGGATCTGGAACCCTAAATTCGATTCTTGTCTTCGTAATATTTGAGGCAACAGGTATTCTGATACCTACACTTCTGTTATAGTATCCCCATAAACAATATACAGGAGCCTCGTATCCCAGCACTAGTCTCTTGTAGCTATTTGTTGTAGGGGCTACTAAGGCAGCTAAACTTCTGCAGTGATGAATTAATCCACCAATAAAGTACCTAGCAAACTCACTTAATCCTTTTTCATCTGCTGAATAAAATAGATTCTCGTCTCCTCTCCACAAGCTTATGTGTAAATGCATACCACTACCATTTTCACCGTATATTGGTTTCGGCATGAAAATAGCTTTGAGACCCATCTCTGAGGCCACGTATTTAGCAACCCACTTGGCTGTGATTATTTCATCACCTATATAGACAGGGTCTCCGGCTCTTAGCGAGAGCTCTATCTGAGATCTAGCGACTTCATGATGCGATACTTCCACCTCATAATCTAATAAGGCTAAATATTTAGAGACTTTTAGTCTGTATGTAAATAAAGCATCTAATGTGTCAGAAGCGTGATAATTCTTCTCTAATCTAACTCTATCAAGAGGCTTTATTCTATAGGAAATATGCGTGGTGGGATTATCGTAACTTATCTTGAGGGACTTAAACACAAAAAATTCTAATTCTGCTCCTACTAAAGCTCTATAACCCAACTCATTCAGGTAACTACTTAATCTCTCTGCAACATATCTAGGATCTTTCTCATACCTCTTTTTATTGGGTCTATAGATTCTTCCAATACCTCTCTTCATGTCATTAATCCATGGAATGTCTCTGAGTGTACTATGATCCAGTTGGATAAGAAGATCGCTACTCTCAATATCTTCGAAACCGGTGACACTACTACCATCAAATGAGGCTATGAATTCATTGTTTTCAGTCTCTATATAGTTAGTCTCTACACTCCTCAGAAAACCACCGAGATCTGTGTAATGAATTATTAGTTTTGTACGATTATTGCTCAAAATATCACAATTTCTCGCTTAGTTTGTGCAGTATTTAAGTTTATAAAGATCTTTGGATATATTGTCCAAATAGATCGGTGTTAAATAAATATTGTGAATATAAGTAGTTTTCTGGGTTGGATACATTGTACAGAGAGTCATTGGATGAGTTAGATCTTAGGATTCTAGAGATACTTAGAGAAAATGCTCGCATAAGTATTAGAGATATTGCAAGACTTCTTAGGAGAGCTCCGTCAACGGTGGCTGAGAGGATAAAGAAATTAGAGAAGAAAGGATTTATAATTGGATACACAGCACTTATTGATAGTAGTAAATTAGGCTATAGATTAAATGCATTAACACTCCTACAAGTAGAGGGAGGATACATAGAAGAGGTAGAGAAATTACTCGCTTCAGAACCTAATGTGAGAGCAGTATATGATATAACAGGTGAATACGATATAGCCATCGTCTCCACCTTCAGAGACACTGAGGAGCTAGATAAATTCATTAAGAGGATCCTCAAGAATCCACATATAAAGAGATCTGTGACTAACGTGATTCTAAGAATCGTGAAAGAAAAACCTAGTATACCCATTTCACATGAAGCTTAAATTAGTAAAAAATTATTTAAGCTAGCCAGAGGACGAGTCTCATTCGATTATATGAATCCTACACAGATCT
>JBMFLZ010000004.1:0-65747 GCA_049970935.1 Sulfolobales archaeon
CTATTCGTAGAAGGTAAATTAACACTATTTTGATCTTTGTATTTTCTAGGATTTTCTAGAAGACCTATACTCGTCTATTAATTTCATTAACTCCTCCACGGAATATATGATTCTCCTAGGTAGATCTCTACTCATCTCTTTATACTCAGCATATATTTTGTCGAGATCCTCTGATCTTACGAGTATGTACTCGCCAAGATCAATGATCTCTATACCACTCCCCACCAGAGACACACAACACACATGATTCAGTTCATCACCTAAGCAGTTGAGAAAGCACTTATCTAAAGTTGCTAGAACCAATTTATTTTTAGATGATCTCATTAGGAGTAGATTAACAAGTTCTCTAGAAACTCCCTCTGATAGTAAAATAAGATTCAAGTCTCCTCTTAAGCTTATCGAGGATTTTGAGAGATCCGCTATTCCCAGTCTGAGGTCTTTTTCAGAGATCTTTTTAATCGGAATATATCGATTCTCGATTAGATCCATAAGAATCTTCTTATAACTACCTAATATTGTCTCTAGATCTTTAATTCTCGCCTCTAGCTCTTTTATATTACCTTGACAAGTTTTTAACCTCTCTAGCATCACATTTAATTCTCTATCTCTATAAACCTCATGCTTAAACTCTCTTTTTAAACTATCTAACTCCTCAAGGGCTTTCTTCAAGCTTTTCTCTAGATCAGATATTTTACTTCGTAGATGAGTATTTTCTGAGAGGAGTCTATGGTATTCCTCCTCTAATCTTTTTAGTCTATTTTCACTAGCTACATATTCTTTAATAAAATCTTTTATTATAAAGAGATCTTTTTTCGCTTTATCCTCACTTAAGATTTCTGCGAAAATATTCTCGATTATTGTAGCAAGATCTAGTCCTTTTATTAAATCAGATCTGATCCTGTTTAGATCCACGTCAATACCTAATTTATTAACTATACTCTCAATCTGAGTAAATTTAGGTAACATTTTTCGATAGAAAGATAGTGCTGAATAGAGAGCATCTCTTTCATGAATTGTAGAAACCTTGTAGCCTAATTCTTTGATGAGATCCTCTTTCTCGGTGTCTGAAGGTACGTGATCTGGTTCATAGATCTTGGCTCCATATAGAGAAGCTATCTTCTTAACCGACTCAGGAACAGGTTTTTTGTCCGTAGCTACTACAAGAGGAACACCGTATTTTTGTATTATACTTAATATAGCTCCTAAATCGCCACCCTGTATTGTTCCAGTAGTATAAATCTCACCATCTAGACCCATGATAGCTATACCATAATTTATTCCAGGATCTACTCCTACTATCACTGGCGTTCTCTTTGAATCTATTTCTCTAGGTAAATTAATCACAGATCTTATCAATGGTCTAATTACAACTCTAACGTATCTACCCTTCATAGGTTTAACAACACCTTTAAGCCTCTCTCGAGATCCCTCTACAATAAATATGGCTCTATCGATTCCTCCACTAGATCTCTTGATCAGTAGCTCGTAAGATATGCCGTTTCTCTCAAGAGCATCTTTTATTTTGCGAGCTATACGATAAACATATGCTCTCGACGCTCTCTTATATCTATCCTCAGAGCTACCACCAGCTCTGGAGCTTCTATTTCTTGACACAATTATTTTGACTCTCTCTTCCCATACTCTGATTTTGTATCCTACTCCTAAGAGACCTAATTTAGCTAAGATCCTTGCTGAGGATAAAGAATCAGGTTTTTTCTTAGATTCATAGATTCCGTACTCCTGAGCGATCTCTCTTAGATCTCTGAAACCTTTTACAGGATCATATGTAGCTAGTATTATCTCCGTAGATTCTGGAAGTAAAGAAAGAATCTTGTTAAATGTTCTTTTATCTGGTGCCAGCTCATATATATTGTCTAAAACAATGTATCTTGGTTTATATTCGTGAAGTATACGTAGAATTCTTGGAAGAGAAACATCTTGCGCCTCATAGAGAGTTTTTTCACGTGAGAGTATAGAAATAGAGTATGTTGCGCCTTCTTTTGAGAAGACACTTCCTTTAAATAGATCTATTCCCGCAACGATAAGGTTTTCTTGCTGAGGATCATTACCTGTAATCAAGTGTCTCAGCACCACCTACTACATATTTATATATTTTCTCAAGGTTTATTTCTAAGTTAAATCTCTTCTCAAAGAATCTCACCATATTTTTAAGATCTCTAAGAAGAATTTTTTCGGCAGATGCTTCTTTAATATTTATCCACTGAGGCCAATCGAAAATGAAAGCTCTCTCGTACTCCGTTCCAGGATCTTTTACCAGGATATTATATGGGCTTAGATCTGCGTGAATAATACCTAATTTAAGATAAACTTCTCTGATAACATCAATTATGTCAGAGAATATCTTCAAAGGATCTTTTAATTCACGTATTTTGTGAAGTTCCTTACCATCTATATACTCCATAACTATAGCATTCAATTCTCTAGCAAATATCTGAGGAATCTTGTCTGGGACTATATTAATTAGTTTCTTCATTATACTATATTCTCTCTCTGCGGCCACTATGCTCCGGAGTAGCCACGTCGATCCTCCAAGATCTAGTCCATAGCCTCGCCTTCTGGAGAATTCTCTGAAGCTAGACCAACCTATTCTATAGAATTTGATCGCGACTAAGTCATCTTTATAGTTCTTCGCTATATAAACTACACTCTCTTTACCAACCCCTATGGGTACTCCAATAGCTTTTATAATGTCCCTCTCGGCTAATTTCTTTAGTGAATAAAGATTTAAACCTGTGAAAGTTAATTTGTAGCTTAAGGGGTTCTGCGAGGATGGTATTATTACCTTAAGTTCTGATAATTTCATTAAAATACTAGCTAGAGTATCTCTGGGGATACCTGACTCCTCAATTATTACTTCTAGAGGAATATACTCAAATCTTCTTAAATTCTTTACTAGTACACCAAGAATTTTGTAGTCTATCTCATCTATTTTAGGAATGATCTTGTGAAGACTTATACCCATAGATTATTTCATGCTCAAAACTTTAGTTTCTCCATAGTTCGTGGCTATATAAAGTATTTGTGAACCTCTAACGATTATCTTCCCATACTTCGCAACTAGTCTCTCATTCTCATCAACCTCAACAGCATCTCTTAAAACAACATTCATTGTAGAGTCAACCGAGTCCATGAGACCAACTAATTCCTTTCCATCTTTTAGTTTGACTAATACTGTTTTTGAGAGCGATACTCTAAGGACTTTAAGAGGACTTTCTGTTCTGCCTGCTTGATTACTCATTTATTCACCAAAAAGTTTATTATGAGAAGCCTAAAAATAATTTTCCTTTCCTATGTTTTACCAGTCAGCGGAGCCCAAACAACTCTAAGAATATTGTTGGTCTCCTCCTCCGTTAGAGGTCTGAATAACTTGAGTCTTTTCTTAGTCTCGTTATCAGGATAAACAGCAGGATCCCCCAATATTTTCTCTGGTATATACTCATTTGATGCTGGAACAGGATTCGCATACCATATAGCTGTGGTGTTAAGAGCAGCAACCCACGGATCTAGTGTAAAATTGATCCAGTCATAGGATAAATCCTTTTCTTTAGAGTTATGAGCAATGCTCCACATATCGATCCACATATCTGAACCCTCCTCAGGAACTACATAAACAAGATCTTCTTTTTGAGCTATTGCTTGTAAAGCATCACCATTCCACGCTACACCAGCGTATACACTCTCTCTAACCAACTCCTGTATAAGTTGATCAGTTGTTAGAAAAACTACGTGAGGCGCAATCTTACTAAGAACATTATATACCTCTTGAAGTGATTCTTCGGTGTAGCTCCGAGGATCTCTGAAGTCTTTACCTAAATAGATTAAAGCTACCATAACAGTTGTTATTTGATCATCTATTATGAATATTCTTTTACTATACTTGGTTAGAAAATCTGTATCAAATAATTGTTTAAGAGATGTTATCTCAGTTCCTAACTTCTTCTTATTATAGACGATCCCCGTGGTTCCCCACATATAAGGTACTCCGTAGTCTAGTAGATCTATGTTCTCGGGATACTGTATCTTCAGAGATTCTCTTATAAATGGATCTAGTTCCTTGAGATTAGGTATCTTATTATGATCAAGTTTTATAATAAGTTTATTTTTAATCGCTTTATAAATAACTTCTGTACCTAAATTATAAACATCATAGAGATACCCTCCTAGAGAAAGTTTATTGTAAGCTTCCTCAGCATTATTATACTCATCATATATAGTGTTTACGATTAATTTCTTTTCATTGTATATCATCCCCGTAAATAGTGGTAGAACGATCTCTTTATTTAAGTATGCTTGCCAATTATACACTCTTAACTCTTTTGAAATAAGAGATTCTCTATATGTAGCAGGTACATAATTACCTGCTACATATCCTATTAAACCTCCGGCGAGCAATGCAATACCTGTTCTTAAAAGATCTCTTCTGCTAATCACTTTATATACCCCGAGTGATGTATTACTTTATCTCGGCTTTAAACATGCTTACGTATTACATGATCCTCTTATCCTCGTTTACTACGAATTTCTACATAGATACAAGTTAAAAAGACCTGTAATTTTAAAAGTCTTTTATAATGCTTTTAATTGGATGAGGGGGGTGGGTGCGTACTTAGAACTAGAAGACATATGGAAAATCTATGGAGATCAAGTTATTTTAAGAAGCATATTTCTAGAGGTTAGGAAAGGAGAATTTTTTGTTTTGATCGGGCCCTCGGGATCGGGGAAGACTACTCTTCTTAAAATTATAGCAGGTCTTGAAGAACCTTCAAAAGGTTTTGTTAGGATAAATAATGTAATTGTCAATAGCTTACCTCCTCATAAGAGAAATCTTGGAGTGTTATTTCAAAAACCAGCTCTATTTCCTCATATGAATGTCTATGAGAATATAGCTTTTGGTTTAAAACTTAGGGGATGGTCTAAGCAGGATATTGATAGAAGAGTTAAAGAGATGTTAGAGCTTGTAAGACTAGATCCTTCTAAATACATGTTTCGAAACCCGGAGAAATTAAGTGGTGGAGAGCAACAGAGAGTAGCATTAGCAAGAGCTCTAGCCCCAGATCCTGACATAGTATTACTTGATGAACCCCTAAGTCACTTAGACTATGTCTTGAGAAAAGAGATGATCTATGAGTTAAAAAGATTGCACAGAGAACTCAAGAAAACATTCTTTTACATAACTCATGATCAGTGGGAGGGTATGGTGTTAGCTGATAAAATAGCTGTGATCTATAAAGGTTCTATTCAACAAATAGGTTCACCTAAAGAGATTTATGAAAAACCAGCTAATTTATTCGTAGCCTCATTCGTGGGAGATAACAATTTATTTGAAGCTAAGGTTATTGATGGGAAGATCTATATACCGTCCTTAAATGTATTCATAGATCCAATCAAGATTCTAAATGGAGAGAGAGAGTTTAGCAATAAACAATTATATGTCTCTATTAGACCTGAGAAAATACATTTAATAAAATACGAGGGAGATGGAGAGAATAAGGGTTTGTGTGGCGATGTTATAGATAAGATATATGTAGGATCGTATAATTATCTGAGAGTAAAGATTAACTCCGCTGAGGTCTTAGTCAGAGACGTGGAGGAAAGATTCGGTCTAAATGAGAGAGTATGTATCTCTCTACCAGATAATATAACTGTGGTAGTTGAGTAGTTGAGTAAGATATTCTCTCTAATGTTAAGAACCAGAAGAATTATACACACAATTAATTACAAGGATCCCTTTTACTTAGTAATAGGGATCGTTGCGCTATATATCATAATTTTTCTCTATACGCCTCTACTAGTATCTATTTCTAGAATTATTTCGCAAGGGATCAGTATTGATATTGTGAGTAGTTCTCTTCCTGTTCTATGGAGAAGCTTTAAAGTAGCTATAATAAGTACTCTGATTTCCGTGGCAGTAGCTATCCCAATATCATACTCTCTCTCATTCTACCTAAGAGAAAAAGAGAAAATCATTATCTCAGTTCTTATTATAGCCCCTTACTGGGTTGGGACTCTGTTGAAGATGTATTCATTAGCTTATCTCTTATATATTCTAGAGGGAATCACTGGTCAAAGAATTCTTTATACTGAAACCTCTATATATCTAGGAATGGTCTATAACTATACGCCTATGGCTATTATCCCTATTTTCTTAGCTATGGAGAGAATTGATAGGATCTATATAGATTCCGCGAAAACATTAGGTGCCAAAACACTAGATCTTGTATTTAGAGTTATTTTACCAATATCTTATCCAGGTTTGATAGCGGGTTTTGTACTCGTGTTCACTAGCTCTCTAGGTGAAATGATTGTTCCCCAGGTTCTCGGCGGATCTCCAAGATACATGATCGGTCAATGGATCTATGAATTAACATTTACATTCAAAAGATTCGGTGATGCCTCTCTCTTATCACTCCTGTATCTTATCTTAACACTTATTGTGGTGTGGTATGTAACCAAGAAATTTGGCTCGAGGGAGATTATTCTATGAAGAGTTTAGGAAGAGTCTTGGCTCTTTCGATAGTGACGATCTATCTCATATTTCTTTACTTACCTATAGTAGTGAGTATTCTCGGATCTTTTTCTCCGAGAAGATTTATAATTGATCTGTATAATCCCACATTCAGATGGTTTATAGAGGCTTTTTCTGATAAAGTAATCATATCAGCTACTACAAACTCTATTCAGTTATCCATAGCGTCTTCTGTTATATCATCTCTAACAGGATTTTTAGTAGGGTACGCATATGTCATGAGAAAACCCCGAGGATTTATTGACACGATAATATACGTCCCTATAATAATTCCTGAAATAATTGAGGCATTTACATTAGCTATATTCTATATCACTCTGAACATTGAGATGGGCTTTGTGACCGTGCTATTAGGTCACTTAACTTTTAATATTGCTTACGCGTTTGTTATAATTAGATCTAGAATTGATCTTATTCCTAAAGAGATTATTAATGTAGCGAGAGTAATGGGAGCTGGTGAATTCTACATATTATCAAGAATCGTTATGCCTCTGACGATCCCCGCTATCTTATCAGCTGTATTTCTCACATTTGCTTTATCCTTCGATGATTTAATAAAAACACTTTTTACAAGTGGCCCAGGTTTTAAGACTCTACCAGTATTGATATGGAGTATGGTTGGTAGAGGAGGTATTTCTCCTGAGATTAATGCTGTTACAACTGTTATCTTATTGATCTCACTCTCGATTTCGCTGGTATTAACATATACTATTAGAAAAGATCTTAGTAAAATGAGTTAAAAAGAAGATTTATGTGGTGTATGGAATATTTAATTTATCAAAGATCTCTGTGACGTATGATATGCCTAATTTCTCTAGTGTAGTTCTTCGCGGAATACCTCTATTATCCCATCCCCTCAACTCGTAGTAGTATTTCAACATTTCTATGTATCGATCTATGTCGAGTCTTGATCCTTTTAATGGGCCTTTTGTCAGAGGTTCTTTAAACCATCTCTGTGGTGGAATATCCATATCTATACTCCACTGCTTACCTTCTGCGTAATATTCACGTATCCAAAAGCTTCTTATCAAAGTATATATTCTGTTGGCTATTTCATAGATATCATCCCAGGAATAAGATACTCCTGTTGACGCCTTTAGTAGTTTGGGGTAGTAATTGAGATCTATTGATAACTCAACCCAGGGGAATCTGCATGTAGTTAAACTCTCAAACATTCCTCCCCTAATATTCTGCATCCATATGAGTCTCTCTACTTTCTCTCTAGAATATGTTCCCCGACCCATCTTAATATCCATAACAATAAACCAAGCGTCTTTGTGATGAGCACCTATAGGAGATGTTCCATAAGCTAGAGCCATGCCCTCCGCGGCATGACAGTCGTATGCTGAGATCTCAAGTCCTTTAACATGCATCGCAAAGCTCTCTGATCCCTTGATCCTTTCTGACGCGTATTTAACCCCGTTTGCTAAGAGGTCTCCTACTCCTCTTCTATAAATAATATCCATAGCTAGTTTCTCAGCTTCTTTATAATCACCCCATTCAATTCTATAATCAATTAACTTTTTCTCGGAAGCCTCCATAGCAAATCCTATCACACTGCCTAGAGATATGGTGTCTAAACCGTATGCATCAGCTATGTAATTGAGTCTCGCGACTCTGTTTAAAGGCGCTATACCCAAGTTAGAGCCTAGCATCGCAACATTCTCGTAATCTAGCTCGGCCTCCCCCGATGCTACGTCAGAGACATATTTCACAATATGACCACATGGCATATTGCATAGAGGACAACCTTTCTGGCGAATTCTCATACTCTCAAGCATATAGCCGTCAATACCTGCATAGAAGTCAAAAATACCCTCCCGGAAATTGTAGGTGGGGAGCACAGAGTTTATCTGAGCCCACTCAATAGTTGCCATAGTTCCTTGTCTCATCCAGAAGTTATACCCAGAGGAACTCTTAACAGCATCATATGCTTCTAGACCTATCTTAACAAGATCTTTTCTATCAGAAGGTTCAGGATCTCTGCAACCTCTAAGAACCACAGCCTTCACCCTCTTAGAACCCATTACCGCACCCATACCTGGTCTCCCACCTGATCTCCCGAATTCACTTACTACGGTCGCGAATCTCACCATATTCTCTCCTGCAGGACCAATAGATAAAACGCCTACTCCCCTACCGAATCTTTCTATTAATTTCTTCTCCGTCTCATAAGAGTCTTTTCCCCAGAGATCTTCGGCATCTACATACTGTATTTCTTCGCATGATACATATAAAATTACTGGTTTAGAGGCTCTTCCTCTAATAACTATAGCATCATAACCAAGTCTCCTTAATTCTACAGCCGCCTTAGTTCCAATGTTACCATCACCATAACCTCTTGTCAAAGGTGATTTGGAAGCCACCACCATTTTTCCTGAGCTAGGTAGTGGATAAGCCGTTAGAGGACCTACTGCAAATATTAAATGATTATCTGGTGAAAGAGGATCTACTCCCACAGGATTTAGATCCCAGAGAAGTTTTATTGCTAAGCCCCTACCCCCGAGAAACATCCTATATACTTCCCCAGGTAATTCAAGTGATCTATGCTCTCTCTTGTCTAGATCTATGTAAAGAATCTTACCAGACCAACCGCGCATAATTCAACACCACAATTTCATATGTAACTTTCTCAAATAAACTAATAAAATCACCATAGATCCCTGAGAATATTCCTTAATATCCCTAGGCGCTTATTAACTACAGAACCTGTGTATATTAGAGAGCCTAGAAGAAGTATATAAGCTATGATCAACATTACATCGTATATCTCTCCCAAAATCATTATGATAAGATATGTGGAGAGAATAATTATTTGGATAATGAACATAAGCACTGTATTTTTTCTCAGATATCTAAAAGAGAATACTAAGGCAACCGAATACAGTAAACCATAGAGAAGACCATCTAAAAATAGACCTGCCTCTACTACAATAACCAGAAGAAGCACTAGAGATAGAATTGTTGCTAAGATCCCTATATAAGTTATTTTACTAAAAGTTTTTTCTAAGAGATCAATCGTGTTTCGTAGTGCTTCATTGAATCTCTTAATTGATAAATAGAGATCCTCATATCTACTCCACTTAGCTACATCTGATAATCCACTACTTAACTCTTTTTTTACCTCGCTACATAACTCTCTAATATTTCTAAGTCTTTCTTGGGCTTTTACTAATATGGTCTCTACTATGTATTTAGGATAATTATTCTCATCACATAACTTTTCTAGAGCCACTATATCAAGATCTATTCCTTTAACACATTCTCTGTATTCACTATAAACCTCTCTTACGTACCCTGATAAGTCTCTGCATGCTTCAACAAAATTTATTTCTCTCACCTAGCGATACTTATTAAATGTTTTAACGATTTCATCTATTCTATTGATCCAATCACTACTCTTGGTGACCCAGCCACCTATTATTATTACTGAGGCTCCGTTTCTGAATAAATATTCTCCTTTGCTAGGATCTAAGCCTCCGGCAACGGCCACCCTAATACCTTGAGACGATACTCTCCTCACCTCATCAACCAAAATCTCTCCTGAAACACCTCTTCTCTTCTGAACGTCAATCCCTACATGAAGAATAACTGTTTTCACACCAATCTCTTTGAGTTGTATTGCTCTCTCAACTGGATCTTTTAAATACATCATGTCAGCCCAAATCTCGATGTTATTTTTATCTGCTGCCTCAAGAGCCTCGTAAAATGTTTCGTCTGACGCGAATCCCATCACAGTTACTATATTAGCTCCCGCAGATGCCATTATTTCAACTTCTATCTTGGATGCGTCAAGAGTCTTAGTATCAGCTAAAATTGTCTGTCTCTCCCCAATTAATTCTCTAATCTCCTTAACTATGTCACTACCGAACCTCTTTATGGCTGGTGTACCTACCTCAATAATGTCAATCCCTGCTTTAGCTGAGTACATTGAGAATTGTTTTATTAATTCTTTATCTATTAGATCTAGGGCTAACTGAATTAAGGGTCTTTGACTAGACCTCATAAACAAGCATCCAAGTGATTTTTATGAGAGTAGAATAAATAGCCATTAGGAAGATATTTTGATTACTTCTCTAATAAATTCTACAAAAAGTGGAGATGGTTTAAGAGGACGACTTCTGAACTCGGGATGTGCTTGAGTCCCTATAAAGAATTTGTAGCCTTTCATCTCCATAAAGTCTACGTAGCCAGCTTCATTATAGCCTGATACAATAAATCCTACACTCTCTAATTTATCCACATATTTTGGATTTATCTCATATCTATGTCTATGTCTCTCATACACTTCTTGTGTACCGTAAGCCTCATAAACTCTGCTTCCTTTAACTAAGATACTCTTGCTTAATCCAAGCCTCATTGTGCCACCCATTCTCTGAATCTTCTTTTGCTCCTCTAAGAGATCCACTACTGGATGAGGTGTCATAGGATCTATCTCAGTAGAATTAGCATTTCTTAAACCCACGACATTTCTAGCTATTTCCACAGCCATTAGTTGAAGACCAAAGCATATCCCCAGCACTACGCCATTATTCTCTCTTATGGTTTTTATAGCCTTGATCTTTCCTTCAGCACCTCTCCTACCAAATCCTGGAAGAATTATGTAGCCTGCTTTATCCTCGTATACGAATTCTCTTTCTCCTGTTTCAATATCTGTTGCTTCAATAAACTCTATCTCTGGTCTCACTAAGAATTCCGCAGAGGCGTGTTTTAGTGCCTCAATAATACTTACATAACTATCTCTAACCTTTGTATACTTACCTATCATATAGATCTTTACATTTCTCTTAGGATTCTTCATTTTCTCAACATAGGAGTACCAATCACCTAAATCAGGTTCTTTGTAGTTAAGTGATAATTTCTCAGAGATCTTTTTTAGAAAACCTTGTTGATGAAGAATCAATGGAAGCTCATATACTACAGAAAGATCATAGTCTTCAAACACGTAATCTATAGGAACATTAGTGAAGAGAGAAATTTTCCTTTTAGTATCTATATCAATAGGTCTCTCGCTTCTGACTATAATAACATCTGGTTGTATACCAATTCTCCTTAATTCCTGAACTGAATGCTGAAGAGGTTTTGTCTTTATTTCACCTATTAATCTGTGATAAGGTGTTAAAGCAACGTGTATATATAAAGTGTTACTGTAGCCTTCATCGAGTCTCATTTGTCTGGCAGCTTCTAGGAAAGGTAAACCCTCAATATCTCCTACTGTCCCCCCTATTTCAACAACCAATACATCACTCTGCTGTTCTTTAGCTATTTCTCGTAAACGATTCTTTATCTCATCTGTGACATGAGGTATTATCTGAATTGTTTGACCTAAGTAATCTCCTCTTCTCTCTTTCTCGATTATACTCTGATAGATCTGACCAGCTGTAATATTGTTCTTCTTAGAGAGAGATTTTCCTAAGAATCTTTCGTAATGCCCAATATCAAGATCAGTTTCTCCACCATCATCTGTGACAAAAACTTCTCCATGAGCATAAGGACTCATAGTGCCTGCATCAACATTTAAATAAGGATCTATTTTAACAGCAGAGACGCTATATCCCATTCGTGATATGAGAAGAGATATCGAAGCTGTTAAAACTCCTTTACCTAGACTACTCATGACGCCTCCTGTAACGAAGACGTATTTAACCAACTGGTCTCAACATTTAATAATCTCTGGTTATACTGGAATTAAAATTTTTCTCCTATAGAAATATATAGGTGTCTATACAATGTTTCTTCTCACAAATGTGAAAAGGATCTTATTATTTGGGTTAAAAGAAGGCGATATACTCCCAAGTAGGTTCATGGATCTATTGAGAGAGACCGATGTAAGAAACGCCGTAATATTAGGCATAGGAGGATTCAGAAGAGCAGTGATAGGCTACTTCAATCTAGAGAAGGGATATGAAAAAATCGAGTTAAGAGCATCCGAAAAAGAGGCTATTGAAGTAACATCTCTTCTGGGGTCCGTGATATATCGAGATGATGGAAGGTATAGTCTTCATATACACGTAACTCTAGGGTTAGGAACAGGAGATGGCTCCTACGCTACTTACGCTGGCCACCTGATAGAGGGTGAGGTTTATCCTCTTCTAGAACTATTCCTATTGGAGATAGAGAACATAGATCACGGCAAGCTTAAGGAGATATGGCCTCATAGGTATAAGTGAGAAGTGAGTCTCACTAATTCACATATATGATCCTGGATTTACCTGGGATCCTCGATATAATCTCTTCGAGATCAACTGCTTTAATCATTATCGAGTAATCTTTATGTTTATTCAGCCAGCTCTTAATCAATTCTTCAGCAATCTCTCTAGCGCTATGATCTCCTGGAGCAATAATTGAGTAAATTCTTGTTTTATTAGCCACATACTCCGGTGGTCCAATAATAACTCTCGGGTATTTATTATCAACGATCTCTATACCTAACCCAAGCTTTAATTCAACACCTCTCACCCAATGTTTCTCCCCATAGATCATAAAAGATCCTTTAGATAAATATTCTCCCGAAGGAGGCCTTTTAGAAACTTGTGAACTTTCTACATAGAAAACATCAATAGAACCTAAACCACCTTTCCAAGCCTTGCTATAGCAGGCCGCTAAATGAGCTACTTCTTTAATACTTCTCTCACTAGCATATACACCATTTTTTAATATAAATACTGAGCCTCCTTGAATATCTGCGTGAAAGAACAGATCTTTGTCCTCCATATATTTCTTCACAATAATCTCATTCTGATCCGCGTCTCTCCCTCCTATAGCTAATAGATTCTCAGATGTTATTATCCAATGAAATCTCTCAAACCACTGAATTTTTCTTTCACTCTTGATCCTCTTAATCTCTTGCTCTAGTTTAATTCTCTCCTCTAACTCTCTGATTCTCTCTCTTATCTTGGTCTGCTCAAGTTCTATTCTCTCTAATTTTCTCTCAAGCTGTGATATCTCCTTAGCGATCTCTATATAATTATCTTTAAACTCCTTGCTTAGATCCATTTCATACACTAAATCATCTGATTTCACTGTAATCTTTCTACCCTGTGGAATTATCTCAAGATCCTTGAACCTATTAACACATTTTACTGTTTTATCACCTAAGCTTCTTCTATAACAATTAAATATTTCCTCAAAATCGAGATAGTTATTCTCAATAAACTCCTTGAATCGTTTTAGTCTCTTAAGCTGCTCTTCTGCGACTCTGCGGTCCATAGATAATTTGTCTAGGATCTTTTTCTCCTCATCTATATCCTTATCATGAACGGATCCGCTGATTAAATACCAGGTAAAATACTTGCTCAAAGTCTCATCAAATCTCAGCGTGGATACACATTCTTTGTCTAGAGGTTTATACACATAATATTCAATGGGTCTATTATCTTTATCATAAACTATACATGGGTTAGGACTTATCATGATTTGATCTATGAATTCTTGGAGCTTCAAGATCAGATCTTTAAGCTCTTCACTATTCATCTTCCTAGGATCTTTATTCGCATCTATGTTATATCTCTTAACGAAATCTTCAGCAACATAAGAAGGTATTCCTAACCCAATTACTAACCCTCTAATTAAATCATAGCCTTTTCTCAAACTATTGATTCTTGAATTTATATCTTGATCACATAAAGAACCTTGTGGTCTCGGTGGATACTGGTAGATACTTCCTATGCGAAGAATTCTATCTTTAGTTTTTAAAGACCTTGATATATAAAGGATCTTGTTATTCTGATCTCTGAGAACAACTACTCCTCTGGGAATAATCTCAATCGTTAGAATATAGTTGCTAGCTCCACAACTAATCTCGAGATCAATTATTCTTTCGCATGGTATCTGAGTAATATTTCTTAACCTACAATTTACAATATTTCTCTTTAATGAGGATTTTTCTTTTGATAAACTCTCTCTGTACAAATACTGATCTGTTAAATATACGAATGATCCTGGTTTTATGACAAGATATTTCTTGTCGCCACTGTGTAGTCGGAGCTTAAGAATCATTACGTCATTTACTTTATCTAGATAAACGTTATCTATTATAGAATCTCTTAAAACAGTAGATACCTCTCTGATTAATACTGCCAGATCAATCCAATTCATTGATTTCAACTATATATCCAAATAAATAAGTCACTAGTGAAAGAAAATGATTAAAATTGATTACAAACTTTATCTAATAAGAGTATTGGCCGGAATAATAACGGCATGGATATATGATCTCATTAGGATCAACTTCGCACTAGATGTTCTGCACTATGCACTTATATCAACAATAGTAATGTTAGCTGGACTCATACCAGTTGGTTACGTATCAAAATACAGAAAACATAGTTTCTGGAGATACTCCATAACCCAAGTAGCTGTTCACTACCTAGTAACAGTTATTCTAGCGTGAATCACTAGAAAATAAATATATATTCTCCCCTAAGTATTTAATAGATTGGAATTAGCGGCGGTAGTCTAGCCTGGTTTAGGACGCCGGCCTGCCACGCCGGAGATCCCGGGTTCAAATCCCGGCCGCCGCATAAATTTAATATGTTTAATTAAATGGTTTAAAGATCCTCTTATTTTTTATCTATATTTTCTAATTAAGATATTTATCTTAGGGAGTTATTTTTGATCCCGTATTCTGAGAGACCTATAAGAAGACTTATTGAGAAAGGTTATTATGATCCTTCTACGAGAACTGTTAGAGCTATAAGGGGAAGAGATCTTCATGTTGATAGTGGGGACTGGCAGATTGAGGGAGCTCTGAGAATGTTATTTCATGTTCTCGATCCTGATGTTGCTAAAGATCCGAAGAATCTTATTGTGTATGGAGGTACTGGCAAGGCTTGTAGGAGTTGGGAGGCTTTTGAAGCTATAGTCGATACTTTACTCACTATGGAGAGTGATGAGACGCTAGTTATTCAAAGCGGGAAGCCTGTTGCTGTATTCAAGACTCATAGACTCGCTCCTAGAATTGTTATGGCTAATGCTCTACTGGTTCCCAAGTGGGCTGATTGGGATTACTTCAGAGAACTCGAGGCAAAAGGTCTAACGATGTTTGGGCAAATGACAGCTGGTTGTTGGGCGTATATAGGTACTCAGGGCATTTTACAGGGAACATATGAAACATTTGCTTTCGCCGCAGAAAAACATTTCGGGGGTAGTTTAGAGGGTAGGTTAGTCTTAACAGCGGGTTTAGGCGAGATGGGAGGTGCTCAGCCACTAGCTGTTAAGATGAATGGCGGTGTAGCAATAGTTGTTGAAGTTGATAAGAGAATGATTGAGAGAAGGATAAGATTCGGCTACTTAGATACCTGGACTGATAGCCTAGATAAAGCTCTTGATCTGGCACATAGATATCTAGAACGAGGCGAGGGATACTCAATAGGTCTCTTGGGAAACGCCTCTGACATATATTGGCAATTATATAAAGAAGGATTTAAACCAGATGTAGTGACAGATCAGACCCCCGCCCATGACCCATTAAGCTATGTTCCCTCGGGATTAAGTGTTGAGGAAGCAGAAGAGTTGAGAAAAAGAGATCCTGAGAGATATAAGAGGATGAGTATGGAGAGTATGAGGAGACAAGTAGAAGCTATGGTAGGTTTCATGAAGAGAGGATCTGTTGTTTTTGAGTATGGAAACAATATCAGGAGAATGGCTTACGAAGCGGGTTTCCAAGAAGCCTTTGCGTTTCCAGGGTTTGTCCAGGCATATATAAGACCAATGTTTGAGGAGGGTAGAGGACCATTTAGATGGGCATCTCTGATCGGAGATCCTAAAGATATAGAGGTTTTAGACGACGAGGTTATTAATATGTTTAGTGATAATAGGAGACTAGTTAGATGGATCGAGAATGCTAGGAGATTCGTTAAATTCCAAGGATTACCAGCAAGAGTTGTGTGGCTCGGGTACGGAGAGAGATCGAGATTTGGTCTAAGAATAAATGAACTCGTTAGAAGAGGTGTTATAGGACCTATATGGATCGGTAGAGATCATCTTGACACAGGATCTGTCGCATCGCCATATAGAGAGACTGAGGGTATGAAAGACGGATCAGACGCAATAGCTGACTGGCCTATACTAAATGCCTTATTAAATGCCTCAGCAGGCGCGACATGGGTATGTGTCCACCACGGGGGAGGCGTTGGAATAGGCTATAGCATACATGCTGGTTTAGGATTAGTACTCGATGGAAGTAGAGAAAGTGATCTAAGAGCTGAAAGAGTACTTACCGTGGATCCTGGTATAGGTGTTGTGAGACACGCTGATGCAGGCTACGAGACGTCTATTAGGATAGTTAAGGAGAAGAAGATCAAGGCTCCAATGATCAAGTAAACGATTCAGTGGGTGCCAACATTCTATAAGGTAGACACTCTCATAATTAATATTTCGGAAATAGCTACTCTGCCAAGAATCGTGAGAGGCTACGCTAGAGCTGAGGATATAGGCGTAGTCTACGACGGCTTCATAGCAATCAAAAATGGAGTAATAGTGCACGTAGGCGAGAAGAAAGACTTATCCAAATTCTCCGCTAAACAAGTAATTGATGCCGAGAATAGTCTCGTCACACCTGGTTTAATAGATATTCACACACACTTAATTTACAAAGGATCTAGAGAAGATGAATTTGAGGAACTAGCTCTCGGCAAAAGATACGATGAGATACTTTCTCGTGGAGGAGGAATCATTAGAACAATGAGAGAAACTTCTAATGTTTCAAAAGAGGAACTACTAGATCTTCTCTTTAAAAGAAGTAAGAGAATGATCAAAGGTGGTGTCACAACAGTTGAGATTAAGTCTGGTTATGGAGTAGACGTTGAACACGAGATCTTGCTACTAGAGACATTAAATCTATTCAAGGAATTATCAGAAATTGATGTAGTGCCTACTCTGCTAGCCCATGTTCCACCACCAGGCGCCAATAGAGAAATCTTCATAGATCTATTTACTAAGAAGCTGATCCCCGAGGCAAAATCACTAGGAGTATCTTTCGTTGATGTTTTCTGCGACATAGGAGCTTTCACCCCTGAGGAGACCAAAAGGATCTTATCAGTGGCTAAGGAGAATGGTTTTATTCTTAGATTACACGCCGACGAGTTATCATATATTGGCTGTAGCGATATAGGCGTAGAGTTAGGATGTAGAACAATTGATCATCTTAATCACACACCTAAGAACATTATTGAAGAAATAAGTAAGAGAGATATAGTAGCTACCTTATCTCCGACAACAGCCATATACATAGCTAAGAGAAGACCAGATGTAGAGACTATGATGAAGAATAAGGTAATAATAGCGTTAGCAACAGATCACTCGCCCGCGATAATGAATCTAGACATGATCGATGTTTTGAATCTAGGGGCTATATACTTCTCTCTACCACCAGCTAATTTGATAGCTAGTGTCACTGTTAATGCTGCCTACGCGTTGAATTTGAGATACAGAGGATCTATTCAAAACGGATACTTAGCTGATCTCATTATCTGGGATCTTCCAAGCTATAGATTCATTGGATATGAGAGAAGAAGAGACTTAATAAAATACGTGATGAAAAAAGGAAAGATAATATACTCTAGCGGTTCCTAATACCGAGAATACCTCTAATAACCTCATATCCTATATAAGCCATGTTCCTAGAGCATATATCATTTAAGTCTCTACTCGGAACGATCTCAACAAGATCTGCTCCAATAAGCTCTTTACTCTCAGAACTAATTAATTTAATTAGATCTAGAATTTCTCTAATAAATAACCCATCGGGAACCAACGCATTTACACCTGGGCACTGTGAGGGATCTAAGGAATCAGCGTCTACGGATATATAGACGCTGTCTCCCCTCACTTTCTCAGAGATTAGATTTTTGGTATTCTTAAAATCATTTTTGATCATGTCTATATCAATTAGATAAATACCTCTATTCTCAGCATAATCTATCATATATTTTGGATTATATCTCCGTCTAAAACCTATGATAATAGCTTTAATATTTTCACCATATCGATCTATTATATCCCTCAGATGAGTACCTGAGGATCTCCCTTCACTAATTTTTCTTAAATCTAAATGAGCATCAAACATAACAAATGTTATTTTACCTATTTTTCTAAGTACTTCTTCGAGAACAACTCTGGTTAAGGAATGATCTCCTCCTAGAACGAGGAACCCTCTACAAAAACCTATGATCCTCTTCAGAACCTCTCGTAGTCTATACTCACTAATACTCTGATCGCCTGAAGCAATATCCACATCTCCGAGATCACATATACATAAGTCCTCTGATGCACAGATCTCATACAAATATCTTCTGAGTACATTGGGGGCGTATCTCGCCCCTGGGTAACCCGCTGTCGTCCAGTCCCATGGATATCCTACTACACATACACAATCTCTGTTGCATTGCTCAGGTTTTTTAATTATATCTCTTAATCTAATATCCTCAGGATCCTTTATAAAAGATCTTGTTTCCCTCACCAGAAAATATTTAAGATCTCCCCAGTCAAACATTTGAGTAGCACCCTATGCGACTGGAGTTAAAATACACGCTGTGTCTATAGAATAATGTTTTTAGATATGTAAATAAAGTTATCTAGGAATATCTAATGATTGTCACTTGCTCTCAGGAGAAGATTAATTTAAGCAAGGAAATAAGTTATCGTGACGTGGTTTTGGTAGCAAATTGCGATACCTATGAAATACTTATAGATCCTTCTATTATAGAAAAAGTATTAAGAGTAAGAGAAAAGTTCTTGGAGTATATAGATAGAGGTGAGTGCTATGGTGTAACAACTGGTTTAGGTGCTCAAGTGGAAACAAAGATCCCTCGAGAAGATCTCTCGGAGATTTACAGAATAATGCTGAAGCAGCACGCAGCCGGTGTAGGAGACTACCTACCTAAAGAACTTGTTAGAGGCGCAATGATAGTGTTAGCTAAGCAACTTAGCCTAGGCTACTCTGCTACCTCACCTGAGATAATAAATACTCTAGTGGAAATGATCAATAAAAATATAACTCCTCTGGTTCCTAGATACGGTTCCTTAGGTGCTAGTGGGGATCTTGCTCCAATGTCTTATATCGCTTTAGCGATCTACGGCGAGGGTTCTGTTATTGATGATAGAGGACTTGTCAGATCTTCTAAGGAAGTGCTTGAGCAGAAGAATATTAGGATCCCTAAGATAGATGTGAAAGATCCTTTAAGCTTAATCAATAATACCGCTATGAGTCTCTCGATAGCTTCACACGTATTATACATGGCTGATAAACTACTCGCTTCACTTATAATAGCCTCTACAATATCTCTTGAGGCAATGGCCTCTCCACTTGAGCCTTTCTCGAAATCTATTAATGAGGCGAAAAAACAATCAGGAGTAATATTAGTATCTAAGATCATAAGAGAACTACTACGAGACTCCTCAATTAATAGAAGTGTTATTCTCCAAGATAGATATAGTTTCAGAACTATCCCACAAGTGCTCGGAAGCTTCTATGATGTTCTTAGATTCTCGAGACATATTATTAATACAGAATTGAATTCGTCAACAGATAATCCAATATTCGACGGTGAGAAATGTGTTAGTGGAGGCAACTTCTATGGGATATATATAACAAGTGCTGTAGAGAGTCTCTCAACACCTCTTTTCCAAGCACTGGCTCAGAGTGAGAGAAGAGTTTTTAGCATGCTTGATCCTAAATTGAATAGAGGCCTACCCCCTTTCTTGACTAAGGGTCCTGATACTGGATATATGATCTCGCAATACACTATGGTTTCTCTATTGAATAGAATATCTTCTCTACTTTATCCCTCAAGCATTTTCACAGCACCTACCTCAGCATCTCAAGAGGATCATGTGAGTAATTCTTATAATTCTAGTTTAAAAATGCTTGAGGCATTAGATCTGGGTATGTACATAGTCTCCATAGAATATCTCGTAGGTAGTAGAGCTCTAATACTTAGAGATAAGATCGATTATGCAAGCACTAGTGTCAGAAGATTCGTTAAGGAGATAGAGAATCTTGTCGAAAAAGATCTATGGGATTACGAACTCGGGGAATTAATTAATAAAGCAAGAGGTAAACTTGAGAATTTAGTTGAGAATGAGTTAAGAAATAAACCATTAAATGAAATCTTACACTAAATATAGTAAATAGTGAAGATATTAGATAAAGAAAAAATGAGGTGTTTAAAAAAGATCGAGATATTCTTGATGTTTTAGAAAGCAATTGAGAAATCTTTAAATTCTCCTCTATAATCCTCCCACTTAACATCTATCTCTTCTACTACAGCCTCTGGAGGTCCTTCACGAGCTAACTCTACTAAGTACTCAAGATCTTTTTTAGGCCCCTCCGCGATAATGAGAACTGAGCCATCGGGTTCGTTCTTAACAAAGCCTTTTAAGGATCTCTTTGTGGCTACCTTATATATCCAGTATCTAAATCCTACACGTTGAACAATTCCCCTAACCCTAACTACGACTCTCTTTAAATCTTCAGAAGAAGACAATATAAAAACACACCCTTATAGATTTTTAGTGAGAAGAGAATAATAAGTTTTGCTACGATATATAGAAAGGAAAGGAATTGAGTCTAGAGGAGGAGTATAAGCAAACAATAATAGTTAGAAGCGATCTTAAGATGAGCCCTGGAAAATTAGCTGTTCAAGTAGCTCATGCATCAGTTGACGCTGTGTTGAAGAGTCTCGATAATGATAAGTGGCGTAAATGGCTTAATGAGTGGATTGTTCAAGGAATGAAGAAAGTAGTTGTTAAAGTTGATAATGAGAGAAAGCTACTAGATCTATACGAGAAATGCTTATCTCTAGAGATCCCTTGTTCATTAATAAGAGACGCTGGAAGAACAGAGCTGGAACCAGGAACATTAACCGCCGTAGGTGTGGGACCAGCGCCTTCAAAAATTATTGATAAAATATCTGGTAATCTTCCTCTTCTCTAGAGGGTTGCTCGTGAAGAATGCGAAATGTTTCGAGACTTTATATGATCTTGATGAAAGTTTAGGAATGAAATGCTACTTGACATATCCAGAATTGTACATAAAACCATCTGGAAAACTTAATGATCGCATCTTCAAAGTATATGAGTTATTGAATCAGCTAGGATTAGCTTCGCCAAAATACATATATAAATCCGAGTATAATGTTAATTATTACCATCATAGTAAACCACTTTACCTCTACTTACTAAGAAAAAGAAATATGGATACTCTAGAGGTTGTTAAAGCTCTAAGAAGAATCTTAGGTACACAAAAAATTATTTATCTTGGTCTTAAAGATAAGGCTGCTGAGACTTATCAATTTATTTTTGTTCAGGGAGACAAATACTTCACTCCCTATATTAATAAAGGATCTATTGAATTAATATTCGTAGCCTTACTACCTAAGAGGAATAAAAATGATCTAAGAGATCTTCTTGTTGGAAATTGCTTCAACATAGACTTAAATGGGCTAGCAAATGATCACAACGAGGTGTTAGAGGAGATAATGAATAAAATTTCTGAAATCGGATTTTTACCGAATTATTACTCATATCAAAGATTTGGGGTAGAGAGAAGCATAACTCACATTTTAGGTAAATATCTTCTCGTAGGAGATCTTGAGAATTTCATCTCTACTTTGATCTGTTATCCTGATAATAAATGTGATCTGGCTGAGAGATGCAGATCTGTGATAAACATGAGAGGATGGATGTGGGTTGAGAGAATAGTATGTAGAAGACTGCTAAAGGGAGATAAAGATTATTTAAAGATACTAAGCAGTATCCCAAGAGAGATTTTGGGACTCTATGCCTCAGCATATATATCGTATATTTTTAATCACTATTTAAGTGAGAGATGGAGGTTTTATGGTTTAGGTTATGATGCCATAGATGGAGAACTCACGGAGAAGGGTTTCTTTATTGACAAAGGTATTCCTTATCTACACTTTGTAATTAAGCGTAGCGGTGAACTCGAGATCTATAGTGGTCATAAAGAAATCTTACGCGAAATATTTCAAAAAGAACTATCTAAGCACAATATGATCTTGTTCCCCGATAAAATCAGAGATATAATAGGTGTAAATAAAATAGTCATGAGAAGAAATTTAATATCTCCCATATATGATCTAAGGGTCAGAAATCGGTTAGAGATTAGTTTTTGTTTAGATAAAGGAGGATACGCTACGAATCTTCTCAGAGAGTTATTTAAGTATAATATCAAAGAATTGTTTTAAGAGTAATCAAGAATCAACTATTGAATTAGTTGGTAAATCTATTTTATTCTATCTTGATCCTTACACTTTCTCCACTTATCATTTCAATTAATTTCTCTACGTTATCTGATGACATTGGCATGTACCTAAGATCTGTTCTAGGTATTCTCACAACATATTGATGAGAACCATCAGGTAGCCAGACAATATTTACACCAATTATTCTAGCAGGAAAAACTAGTTGAGAAACTATGGATTTTATATCTTTCTTAGCACCTGCTGATATGATCCTTACCTTAGCATTTAGCCTATCTCCTAAAATTTTTGAGATCCTCTGTATAATTCTCTGATCACTTCTCTGGGGATATTCTCCTAGGATCACAATTGTATCAGATATCTTATAAGCCTTTACATAAGTGAAGTTATTAAGAAAATTCTTGAATTCAGGATCACTCTCAAGATCGATGAGAAGTCTCATTAAATCCACCTCAAACTCTGATACTACACCACTCTCTACTAATTTTCTACATCTCGGGCACAAGACACCTGTTTTCACGCATATGTAGTCTAGCGGAATTTTCACCTAGTTGCCCCCTGCTAGATAAGTGTATTGTCAAATTTAGATTATGTCTGAACCCTTATATATCTAGTAATCTTAAGTATAAATCTGTCTATATGTTAAAGCATTATTTATGCATGTTCTCTCATTTATATATTCTCGGGTGAGAGATCTTAATCTCTTAGCTTAGCTATATAGTATAGAGAGTAGAATAATGTAAAGAAAGCATGCAGAATCATGCCTATATACCCAGTTAAGCCGGATAATAAATCGATTTTTTCTAAACATGTTTTTCCTCTTATATAAAGGAAAATCCACCCTGCTATTATAGTAAGTAAATAGATTATTAGCGCTATAATACTCTGAGTAATTAATGCTGTAAGAGGCATTAATATGTTATATAGGAGAAAACCTGTCCAATAAGGTAGATCCGGGGGATATGAGTATTTTATGTATCTAGAGCACTCTACTAGTCCCTTTACTCTATTTCTCTGCCAAGAGACGATCTCTCTCAGAGATCTGGGCATTGAGACAAATACAACAGCATTTTTCTCGTGTAAGTACACTACATCATTTCTATGTCTCTTATATAGCTGATATGAGAAAATAAAATCCTCACTTCTACTACACGGAGGATAGTTAAAGAGATCATATAATGAAATCTCCTCAGCCTTATTATTACCAGGAGCGTGTCTATCTCCTACTCCAATAGGAAAGATCTGATGATAACCATGGTACCAATAAAACATTCTGGACCAAATATTCTGTTTCTTCACAATAGATCTTCCAGATAAAATAATTTTAGCATTTCGGTTAAATCTCGATCTTTCTCTCAAGTATCTATTAATAATATTCTCTACATAATTGGGGTGGTACTCATTCTCGGAATCTCCCCATATGATCAATTTATAATTCTTTTCTCTCAATAGATCAATTATTTCTCTCCTAGCCGGGCCTGTACCTCCCTTAACTCTTTGCTCAATGAAGTGAAGACATGGGATCTTCCTAGAGTACTCAGAGGCTATCTCTCTAGAACGATCTCTGCTACCCCCGTCCATAATAAAGATATCAAAATATTTACATGGTGGGTACGACTGGTTATACAGGCTCTCAAGAGTTTTGTTTAGACCTTCTTCATTATCCTTATTAAGTATTACTAGCGCTACTTTAAGGCTCTGCTTATTTTCTAGTTCTTCATAGAGATCTTCTTTATTACTCAATTAATGCACCTTTAGCGATACAAGGATCTATTAATTCAGTTTTCCATAATGAAAAATTCTGGTTCAAGTTAAAAATAATTTAGTTTAGATCTTCTTATTATGAACAGCAATAATCTTTTAACTAGATTATATCTAAGAATATTGGGAGATAAGTAATGAGTATAACATATGCTGAATTAGGCGAGTTAAAAGAGGGAAGTTATATAATTATTGATGGAGAGCCATGCAGAATCGTTGAGATATCTAAGGCAAAAACTGGTAAGCACGGGTCTGCTAAAGCACATGTGGTAGCAGTTTCAATAATATCTGGCGCGAGAAAAACACTTGTTGCTCCCGTAGATACACGTGTTGAAGTTCCTATAATAGATAAAAGAACAGGTCATGTAATTGCTGTTAGCGGAAATAGTGTTCAGGTGATGGATACAGAGACCTATGAGACATTCGAGATCCCTATGCCCACAGACAAAGAATTAGCATCTAGAATAGCTGTTGGTAAAGACGTTGAGTATTGGGTCGTTATGAACAACAGGATCATTGTTAACGTGAGAGGATAATTACTTAAAGGCTTATAATCAATGAAAGGATTTGAGACTCTCAGAGATCTCGTTAATAAATTCATTAAAGGAACAGATCTCTACGAGAAAGCAGTTGATAATTTTATAAAAGAGCTACAGAAAACACTTATAGCAGCAGACGTGAATATTAGAATAGTATATGATTTAACAAAGAAAATAAGAGATGAAGCACTTTCATCAACACCTCCGCCAGGATTCACTAAGAGAGAGTATTTTATTAAGATCGTGTATGATAACATAGCTAGTTTCTTTGGCGGAGATCGTGTCCCCTCTGTATCACCCGCAAAACAGCCTTACATAATTATGATGGTTGGTGTCCAAGGATCTGGGAAAACAACTACCTGTGGAAAATTAGCTAAGTTCTATAAGAAACTTGGATATAAGCCTTGCCTAGTAGCAGCAGATACTTATAGACCTGGTGCCTATGATCAATTAAAACAATTAGGAGAAGCCATAGGAGTCCCTGTTCTTAGAGAGGGAGATATAAATGATCCTATTAAAATAGCTTCTGAAAGTGTTAAAGCAGCTCTTAATCTGGGATGCAATATAGTTATCATAGATACAGCTGGTAGACATGGTTACGGAGAGGAGAAAGCTCTTCTAGATGAAATGGAGGCTATGGCAAAGGCTGTGGGTCCTGATGAAATAATTTTGGTTATTGATGCCACAATGGGGCAAAAAGCTTATGAACTCGCTAAGAGATTTCACGAGAGAACGCCAATAGGCTCAATCATAGTCACTAAGTTAGATGGTAGTGCCAGAGGAGGTGGAGCATTATCAGCGGTAGTAGCTACGGGAGCTAAGATAAAATTTATTGGGGTAGGCGAGGGGTTAGATGATCTCGAGGTATTCAATCCACGTAGATTTGTTGGGAGATTACTGGGGCTTGGAGATATTGAAGGTCTCATAGAGAAATTTAGAGCGTTGGAGGAAAGTGAAAAAATCGAGAAGAGACTTATAAGGGCTTTTAGCAGAGGATCATTCACTATAGCTGATATATATCATCAGATAAAGAGCATCATTAAAATGGGTCCTCTAGCGAAGATTCTTCAAATGATACCTGGTTTATCATCTCTACCACTGGCTGAGGAAGATCTTAAGATTAGTGAAAAAACAATGAAGAAGTGGATCTATATTATTGACTCTATGACGGAAGAAGAGGTCAGAGATCCTTCTCTAATTGATAGATCTAGAATGAAGAGGATCGCTATGGGTTCAGGGACAAGTGTTGTTGAGGTTAAACAATTTCTTGATTATTACGAGAATATAAATAGATTCCTAAGGAATCTTAGGAGAAGAGGACTTCCAGCACCTTTAAGGAAATTAGAGGAGAGCGCTAAAGATTCGAATCAGTAGCTCTGCGAGGGCTTCATGAAACTATTGATAATTAATAGCCTAGATAATTCTTTAGTAGAATTATAAGCTCATATAAATTAAAATTAGTCGGTGTTTAATTTATTGATGAATTACTCTCCAAAGGGAATTATTGAAGTCGCTAAATTATCTCATCCAGCCATAGCTATTCATGGGGGCGCTGGTAATTGGGATGTGGATGAGAAAACTCGATTAGAGATTGAGAGTTTTCTGAATAATTTACTTAAGGACACATTAGATCTCCTTGTTAATAAAGATTATACAGCTCTAGACGCGGTTGAATATGCTGTTTCCAAATTAGAGGACTCAGGACTTTTTAACGCTGGAAGCGGTAGTTCTCTCAATATAGAGGGTAATGCTCAAATGGATGCTGGAATAATGGATGGATCAACAATGAGAGCCGGAGCCGTTGCTCTTGTTGAGAGAGTTAGAAACCCCATTAAATTAGCCAGAAAAGTAATGGAGAAAACAGATCATGTCTTGATAGGAGGATATGGAGCAGATCTTCTTAGCAGAATATTTAATATGGAGAACAGAGTCATTAATATAGATGTTATCAGGAGATACAGAGATCTTGTATCAAAAAGATCTCTTCCCCCATACTACAGAAAGAATAATGATTTAATTAAAAGCTTAGGTATATTCCTCTCAGACACAGTAGGCGCTGTAGCCTTAGATAGAAGAGGGAATTTAGCTGCGGCAACAAGCACAGGAGGTATGTGGCTTAAATTAGTTGGTAGAATCGGAGACTCACCCATCCCCGGAGCAGGCTTCTACGCGGATAAGCAAATAGCTTGCTCAGCTACGGGTGTTGGAGAGACTATAATGAGTATTTCTCTCTGTAGAACAATTGCGCTTCATTACAGATATCTCAGAGACTTAAAAAAAGCAGTTTTAGAGAGTTTCGGTGAACTTGAATACTTCTTTGGTGTAAATACGGCAGGAGCCATAATTCTATCTCATGAGGGTGAGTTAGTTATGTACTACAACACAAGAGGTATGGCTAGAGGTTATTTCTCAATAAATTTATCAGAGCCTCATTCTAAAATAATTTAAGTAATTTAAAATAGTAAAATAATATAAATCTTGCTTTTTGTTTGAAGTAGTAAATTAAACATTTACATAGATTAACATCGATATAACTATCGTTAGTAGCGATACTAAAGCTAATAAGAAGGAGTGTTTCAAGCCTTCACCAAGACTCATCTCTGCTGTCTTACCAGCCACGAAACCCATGATCCATGTGTTTATTATGATCCCTATGCTTAGAAAAGTTATGAAACTATAAACAGCCTCTGGCTCAATTCTTTTTTGAGCACTTCCTAGTGCTGTAGGTGCTTGAAGTATCATCATTAAAAACATTATCGATGATACAGCAAGCATTATGGATGCTATATACGGCAACATTACGTAGGTTCTTAAAGACGTCCTTAGTTTACTCTCTAATTCTGCAAGTGATTTAGAGTATCTAGCTAAGGAATAAAGCACCTCTGGGCTACCACCACCAACCTTAATAGAGTCTATTAAGAATCTAAACATTACTCTCGCGAACCAGTTTCTTATCTCAGCAACGCTTTTCCTTACGGCTGTCTCAAGATCTATTCCTAGGCTAAGAGCAACTCCTATTCTCCTAATCACAGGGGTTAGGGGTCCGTAGTCTCTCTTAATTGTTTGTATAATAGCTTTCTCGGGTGATAAACCTACTTTTCTTGTCTCGCTCACATCTTCCAGAAACAGAGTTATTTTCTCGTTTATACCCTTAAGTGTTTTTACATCTTTTCTATAGATTACGTAGGTT
This sequence comes from Sulfolobales archaeon, assembly GCA_049970935.1. Classification (GTDB taxonomy): domain Archaea; phylum Thermoproteota; class Thermoprotei_A; order Sulfolobales; family AG1; genus WYEN01. The sequence continues at coordinate 28,261 of JBMFLZ010000004.1, forward strand.
GCTCCAGAGAACACGAGAAGAGCTATACTTATACTAGATATGAGACCTAGAGCAGAGTTTCTACTAATTACTCCATAAATATATTGGTATCCTCCCAATATTACAAATGACAAGAAGCCAGATAAGATGCTGAGAACGATAGTATAGGGTAAATATGAATATGTTCTTTTTAGATACACTGGTTGTTTAGGAAGTGAATGATGAGCAAAAAATATCGTTATTATAGACATAAGAGGTAATGCCACGTATAGATATGCTCCAATGAATAGATTGCTTATACCTCCTCTAGTTCCTAAGATCTCTAATCCACCAGCAGATACAAATAATACAAAGAGAGAAAGTGATGTTACGACAGAGATTATCATGTATATTTCTACGATAAGTCCCATTCTCTCAATAATACTCTTAATTCTCTCAGCGATCTTTGTAAATAACTCCTCTGTTTTTGACTCGAGATAACCTACTACATCACCACCTATTCTAAGGATGGTTGTGTATCCCATTATAAAATCTCTGAAGAGAGGTGAGGGGTTTAAAGACGCAACCGCCTCGAGAGCTGAAACAGGATCTCTTCCATAGATCTTTAGTTCTCTAATGAAGATCCTAGACTCCTTCCTCATACCTCTGAAGAGCGGAAGTTCAGCAAATCTTTCAAAGACTTTGGGCAACGAGATATTTCCTCTAGCCATAAACGAGGCGTAAACTGCGAAGAAAGGAAGTTCACTCTCAGTCATATGTCTTCTTGAAGAAGCTACTGAGAGAGGATATAACAACGAGAAAGCAAGTGTTACTATGGGTATCACTACACCTAATATAATGAATATTATTAATATGGGAAGAACTGAGGCATATACATATACCCCTACTAATACTAATGACACTCCCACGATGATAGAGAATATTAGAAGTATAGCTACTCTCGCAGCGTATATAAGTGGATGTATACCTATACTCGCCTCTTTAATAACTCTTTCTAATTCAAATGTTTTCATTATTTTTCGGGCAAGAGGCTCTAAAAGTAGTAGCGATATGAAGTCTACAAGTTGTAGTCTCGATACGATAGATCTTTTTCTCGAAATTCTTCTAGAGACCTCTGCTTTTCTCCTTATAGTTTGCATTAAACTTCTAAGAGACTGATCTTTTCTTCTAGAAAATTTTAGTCTCGGGATCTTCATTTTAAGCACCTCTTACGTAGTCTAGTATCTCGTCATATACTGCGGTTTCTCCCACGATCATTGCTTTAACATCTCCTAATACTCTAGTAACAAGCTCACTCTTGTTTCTATGATACATGGCTATATACTTTGCGATCTCTCTATAATTCCTAATTTCTCTCTTGTAGAGCCAATACATTATTACGGATCTCTCAAGAATTTCTTTATAAAGATCGCTTACATCTCTCTCTTCCAACTCAGAATATCTCTTTAGCGAAACACCTTCACGGAGATTATGTATAAACAGATCCCTGGAAGCACTCCAGTACGCAACCTTTATATACCCACCGTCTTTGCGGAGTTCCCAGACATCTGTCACCCTTCTAACAGTCTTCACCCTGTCTCCCTCCTTTATAGTGACTCTTCTGACTGCTAGCACGGTGTTTATAAGGGGTACATATGATTCAGGTATATTCATTGGAGGACTCTTAAGTCTCTTAATCATTGAGTCAATGTCTTCCGCATGTATAGTGGTCACTCCGCCGTGTCCTGTGGCTATCGCTTGGAAGAGTACATATGCCTCCTCACCTCTGATCTCTCCAACAGCAATTATATCTGGTCTATACCTCAGTGAGACTCTGACTAAGTCGTAGAGCGTAATCTCCCCAGCTTTACTCTCACCCGCTGCATAGCTTGGTCTCGAAACTAGCTGAACCCAATTCTCAATTGGTAATCTAAGCTCAGGTGTATCCTCGATTGTCACGACCTTGTACGTGGGCTTAACTAAGTTAAGTATACTGTTGATCAGAGTTGTTTTCCCAGCTCCTGTGACCCCGAGAACCATTATAGGCGCCTTTCTGTCTATTATGAACCAGAGATATCCTGCTAGCACAGGTGATATAGTCTTGAAATTCATTAGATCCACAATTGTTATGGGATCCTCCCTGAATTTTCTTATCGTGAATGTTGATCCATGAGTAGAAATCTCTCTCATATACGTGGCAGCAAGTCTGTGCCCCTCGGGAAGTGCTGCGTCTAGTATTGGGAAAGCTACCGAGATGTGTTTACCGGCTTTGTGAGCGAGCTTCATAACAAATTTATCCAGATCCTCTGCTTTCCTAAACCACATGTTTGTCTTTATGTACTCGTACTTCCTATGCCACACATATATAGGGTATCCTACGCCATTGCACGATATATCCTCTATGTAAGGATCTCTCATTAATGGATCGAGAACATCGTATCCTAAAACATTTCTCTCAACGTAATAAAGGATCTTAGACCAACTAACAGTTGGTGTAGAGCCTAATCTCATTCTAAATAGATCAATTGCTTGCCTAGCTTTTCTATTAAGATACTCAACAGGATCAATCTCTGGGGATATCTCACCTATGCTCCACATAACATAATCTAGTATTCTAACAAACAGTTTCTTCTCTAGATTATTTAGTGGGATTTCATCGATTTTATAGACGATCTCACCTGTTCTCTCATCCTCTACAATAAGTACATGAGCCCATGGATCATTTACAGGATATCTCTCAAGTATTTTTCCCTCTACATTCTCATAAACCACATCAACAAACCCATATGAGGCAATATCTGATTCTTTTTCAGAAAAACCCTGAGCTCTTAACTCCTTAGAAAATACCTTATTTATATCAACATCTTGCGGACCTGAATCTTTGCTTGACTCAGTCTTCTTACGGAATTTAATAACCTTAAATAATCGTTTAATCATATTATTTTTCATGAAATTAATCATGTTGAGAGTTATATATTTTATAGACAAAATTTAACTGCTCTCTATAATATTGCTACCTAATTAATTCAATTGCTAACCTTGATACACTACATAATAGATCTTTAATCATAGAATATATATGTATTTAGAAGAGACTTATTTAATCTTCAGTATCAGTAGATAAGTTTTTCTTATGAACTTTCGAAAAGATCACACATGTGTACAAAAGAGTATCTATGAAGCTTCTGATTTATATATGTGCACACAAAATTATTGAAGGTGTAGATTTGTCTCCTGAGAGTAGAAGACTTGTTCCAATATCTGAGAGTATCGTCAGGGAGGCTATGGATCTATCTGGCAGATTAGGAATACCTTTCAGAGAATTAATTGAGAAGATATTATCTTCTTTTCTCGAGGTCTCTAAGATGAATCCTCATCTTATTGAAACGATATATGATTTTGATCTTATGGAGGATATCAAGAGAATCGGTGGAATGATTATACCGAGTAATTTCCTAGGAAAACTATTAGAGAAATTAGGCGATAAGGATTTTAATGAGTTAAGAGAAGAGTTATTTAGATCAGCTCAGTGGATCGGTATTTTAACAAAGACTAAAAGAGGCTCATCCCCAGAGTATTTCGTGAAGATTCTGAGAATGTGGGTTCCGGATGCTAAAATAGATCTTATTCCTGTTCCCAACAGTAAGAATACTTATAAAATTGTTGTTTCATTATTTAATCAATCATATTTATTCTCTGAACTTGTTAGTTCAATAATTGAGGGTGTAGCAAAATCTTTTGAAGTATTTATTGAATCCTCTTATATTGATAAAGGTGTTGTGTCGATAGTGATCAGATATGCCCAGAGTTAGAAAGACACTGGGCCTGGATCGAGAATTAGTTGAGAAAATAAAGACCGTGGCGATGAGAAGAGGAATGACTCTATCAGAATATCTGAGGAGACTTCTTCAGATAACCATATCATTAGAGGAGGAAGGAATATTTGCACCTAAACTGCTTGAGGAGGCAAGATATAACCTAATTATGTCTTCTCTGAAGTTTGTGTATATTCCATTAGATCTGCTGTTAGATAAAAGATTCTCTGATGAAGAAATATCGAGGGCAAGAAATCATGGAGAGAGAATCGGTAAAGTGTTATCTGAGATGATGATTGATGTATATCCATTAGTGGAGAAAATAGGTGAGATACTAGGAGTATCATTCAAGAAGGGAGATGATCTGGTTTTCATAAAATCTCTTGATAATGATTACAGGAGATTTATTCTAGAGTTTATTATAGGTGTGGCAACAGGCAATGGATATATTGTAAATGAAACAAATCAGCTAATACTTATAAGAAAGAGAGAGATCTGATCCTAAAACAATATATGATGCATGATCGTTATGAAATATTTTCTCTTGACCTATATTAATTGTTAGGGTGTGTACAGAGATAAATAATGATGAATTAATATATAGCTCCTTAGTAAATTATATAAACAAGATCGCTGGTTCCGAGACAGAGATTCGTCTGAGGCTCCACGATTTAGCGAACAAGTTACTTGAGCTAAATAAAATTAGGGCCGTATCACTAAATCACTCAATCATGGAGCTCGTAGTGGCTAAATATCTTATTGAGCAGAATTATAGTGATGTTGATGTAGAAGTGAAATTAAATGATGTGCTCACAGCCGATGTAGTTGGTTTTAAGGGAGGCAGAGTAGTTGTTGAGATAGAAACGGGTTTTGTTCCAGCGGAGTATGCCGAGGAGCCATTAACATACCTGAAGGCGAGACTAGCTAGTAAGATAGCTAGATATAGTGCATTAGCTGATGTCTTCGTATTGGCATTTCCAACATACTATATTCCCCCTATACCTAGGGTATTACTTAGAAGACCTTCTGAGCGAAGCCCCAAAGTAATAGAGGAGTTAAAGACTTTAGTAGATAAATACTACAAGAATCCTCCTATTGAAATAGAGACTATGCATAAAGCATATTTACATAAATTGTATGCCCTAAATATTGATGAGGGCAGGGTAATAGAACTTTCACCAGAAGATTTACTAGAGCTATATGAAGTCGCTGATAAGATCACGAAAAATAGTAATTTTAAAAATATTTCAGAGGCTATATCTATGCGGAGGGCTTAGGAAAACTTTTTCTTCTTATGAGAGAGATAGACCCTTGAGAGAAGTTCTAATGCTGATGACACAATAATTATTGTGATCAGTGCTATTAATATTCTCTCAATAATCTTACTATTAACGAGAGCAGAGATAAGAATATCTGCTGTTGCACTAGCTGGTAGCCCAAGCAGTATATTACCTAGATCACTTAACAACACAGTTATTATAATTACTGTTATTATAGCTATGATATATTTCCACGCTGAAAAAGATCTTTTAAAGATCTTATCTAGAGCTTCACCTATTAAAGGAAGAGTGATACTTACAGAGTAAAGCCATATGACTGATATAAATAAACTGCCTAAGATATTGAGTATTGATGCACCAGCATTTATTTTTGAGGATACCAGAATATATGTTATTGTAATTGCTATTAAACCAACTACTAATCCACTTAAATAAGATATTGTTCTAGCAGGTTTTTTACGCCAAGAAACAACAATAAACTCTTCTATGTTAAATCCTCTATATATCATTAATAAAGCGAGTATGAGTAGCGAAACTAATATGCCTTGGAGCAAGAGATTTAATAAAGCAAGCACAGAGAAAGCCAAGAGAATAATGCCTGGGTAGCCTATGAGGATCTTTGATAATCTGGGTTCCTCCAATATTTTTCTAAAGTATCTCCATAGGATTATGTAAGTTGTCTCAATACCTCTGTGTTGTTCGACAACAACTCGCTCTATATACTCCACAGGGATCATAGATTGAATCAGTGGATAAACCTTCTCGTCTTCTCCTCCATCAGATACTATTATCGCTGAATCATATTTCTCCTCGGATAATATATGTGTGAGTTGCATCTTTATATTCTGAAAAGCCTCTAAACCACCTTTTTCACTTCCGCTAATAATAACGATCTCGGTGTCGATTCCTCTGGCCTCAAGCTCTCTATATATTTTTAAGGCTGCAAATAAAGCATTTAGGTCTGAGTCTTGGGGTCTTCTAATACCAAATTCTTCAGCGACTCTTAGAGTCTCTTGATAGCCTTTAATAGGAGTTTTAAAACCCTCTCTTCCAATATCATTATCATAATCAATTACCACTAGAAGTGTCTTAGGCTTCTTCGCCATTTGATTCACCGTATAAAGCATATAACTCCTCGAAGGTTATTTTTTCTCCTCTTCTCAGCTTATCCTCAGCTCTTTTCCTTAATGAATCGAGAATTTCTTTTTCTCTTGATCTCATTTTCTCTTCTCTTATTCTTCTCAACTCCTGAGATATATTTCTAAGTTTTTCTCTGATCTCTTGAATCTCTTTACTTAAATTCTCCAGATCTTGTCTCTGAACTGAGATCTTACTATCTATCTCTTGAATGTTTTTAGATAACTCATTTATCCTATTCTTAATTTCCTGTTCATTAACTCTTACATTACTAAGAGCTTTATAGATCTCATCCATAGCTCTAGAAAGATCATTTATCTCCATTCTGTAGCTAATTATTTGAGCTCTAATCTCCTTTAACTCAGAGGATGTTTTTCTAGCCTTTATAGCCTTCTCTAAAAGACTCTCTAGAGAAGCTATCTCTTTAATAATCATGTGTTCATATTCTAGATCTACTTGTCCTGTCATGATCTTCCACTCTAACCTATCGATTTTTTCGCGAATAGATGCCAAGGAGATTTTACTTAATTCAGAGAGTTCAGGTACAGAGGATCTTAATTCAATTAATCTATTCAACAACTTCTTCATGTTTTCACGAAGCTCAGCTCTTCTCTTCTTTAATTCGTTAATTCTATTTCTAAATTCATTCTTTACATTTCTTATTCTCCTAAGTTCATCTCTTAGTTTTCTTAACTCTTCTACATATTCTCTTCTTTTTTCTCTGTATTTTCTTAATTCATCTATTTTTTTCTCGCGATCCTCTAGTAATCTCTTTAATCTACTACTAAGCTCAGATCTTTCTTGATACAGAGTTTCCTCAAGATTTTCACTCATATACTTAACCTCTACATACTTCTCTAATTTTATAAATATCTACTCCTAATTGTTTTTTATCAAGTAATTCATCACATATAAGATTCATTTCTCTGTACATTTCACAAGTGCTCTGTTTCTCATTTATCTTAGAAAACTTAAAAACAATATATCTATGCTATTTTGAGAAGTGAACCTAAAAGCTATATTAACTTATCATCTCTCAATTTTTGCGTTATATCAATTAGCAAGAGATCATAGAATCTATCTGCTATTAATTGGATACCCACAGGTAAATTATTTACCTCGAGTGAAGGTACAGAGATTGCTGGAAGACCTAGGAAGGAAGCAATAGTCACGTTTACAGTTGATAAGATCTCTCTCATCTCTAGTTCTCTTCCTATAGTGTCCTCTAAAGATGGGGCAGGTATAGGTGTTGTTGGTACAGCTAGAAGAATTAAATTATGAGCCTTCATTATTCTACGAAACTCTTTATAGAGCTCTTCTCTAACTCTCAAGGCTTCAATATATTCGTATGCTGGGATCTCTAGACCTCTCTTAACTAATTCTCTAACATCCGGAAAATAAAGATCCCATTTATCTCTGTACCTCATGTGTATATTCGAAGCCTCGGCTAGTCTTATCACTGGGAAATACTTTATTAATCTCTTCTCGAAGTTCTCCATATCAATTATAACATGATCTAGCGAGGAGATCTTATTCATAAATTTGTTGTATACTTCTTCCGAGGCCCTGAACCACTTAGGGATCCCGACCTTGATCCTTTTAATATCTCTAACTACACTCTCTCTCCTCCTCAGAATCTTCTCCATATAGTACATAGCATCTCTATCGCCTATACTAGTAAAAACTCTCTTTACCCAATCTATTGATTTTGCCAAGATCCCTATTGTGTCCAGTGAGGGAGCTAAGGGAAAAACCCCATCAGTATTAATTACCCCATAAGTAGGCTTGAAACCATAGACACCAGTTAATGAAGCAGGTATTCTCACAGAACCAGCGGTATCTGTGCCTAGAGCAACAGGCACTATGTCAGCCGCAACCGCCGCCGCAGAGCCTCCCGAGCTCCCACCCGCTATTCTACTCGGATCCCTCGGATTTCTTGTTGGTCCATAAACACTTGAAGTCGTGGTTACTCCCGAGGCAAATTCGTGAGTATTTGTCATACCTATGATTACACCAGCTGAAGCTCTGATTCTTTTGATAACTTCAGCGTCTCTCTCAGAGATCCTGTTAATAAAAACTCTTGATCCCATAGATACTCTTAACCCTTTTACATCGATTATGTCTTTAACAGCTATTGGATAAGGATCCAAATCTCTTTTTAGAAAATTCTCTACTTCATCCTCGATTCTTTCATTCCATGTGACTATCGCATTTATTTCACTATTCACATTTTTCATTGAGAGAGATTTTTTAATTAAATTGATCAATATAGACCCTCCGCAGAGATTTTTATCTTCAAGATTCTCTAATAAATCAATTAAAAATCTACAAAATTATTTACTCTCTAATGCTGAGAAGATCTCTGGGTAGATCTCTCTGTCTAATTTTTCTCGGATCTCTCTATATCTCTTCTCATAAAAGTTGTTTCCTTTAGAGTCTATTATTACAGTTAGTGGACCAAAATCCTCAACTTCCATAACCCACATAGCCTCAGGAACTCCAAGATCGAGCCAGTATACATCAATTACTCTCTTTATAGCCTTAGCGGCTAAGGCGGCCACACCCCCTGGATAAATAGTGTATACAGCTCCGAATCTCTTACAAGCCTCTGTAGTTTTTGGTCCCATACCGCCTTTACCTATGATCATTCTCACACCTGTTTTCTCAATGAATTCAGCTTCATAAAGCTCCATTCGAGTGCTTGTTGTGGGGCCTGCTGAAATAACTTCCCAACCACTCTCTGTTTTTCTAACAACGGGTCCTACGTGATAAACAGCTAATCCCCTGAGATCTATGGGTAGTTTCTCTCCTCTTTGAAGTAGCTCCAAAGCTCTCTTATGAGCCGCGTCCCTTGCTGAGACTACTATTCCTGAGAGATAGATTATATCCCCTACCTCCAGTTTTCTCACGTCATGTTCACTCAGAGGAGTTCTTAATTTATACTCTGCCATCTGAGTCACCTCTACAATACTTTGTGAGAGAGATACTCTACTTTACCATCTGGATAAATTCTTGCGCTAGCTCTTCTAAGAGCCCAGCAACTAACAACTACCCCAACACTAAAAGATGCGGGATGCCTATAGGCATACTCCACATGAACATCCAGCGCAGTGGTTACACCACCCACACCGTGCGTGCCTAGACCCATCTTATTTATAGCATCTAGAAGAATCTTCTCTAATTTCGCCGCATTAGGATCATCGCTTCTGACACCTAAAGGTCTTAACAAGGCGGCTTTCTTAGCTAAGTTAATAGCTATATCAGCCGTAGGACCTATTCCTACACCAACGACTATTGGTGGGCAAGGCTTAGCACCGCTCTCAAAAATTGTTTCTAAAACTACTTTAACTAATCCTTTTAAACCTTCTGCAGGCGTGAGAGTTTTAGCTATTGAAGGAGCCTCAGAACCCCCGCCTTTTAGTAGAGCTGTGATCTCTATGTAGCCTAAGCCATCTACTATGTCCCACTCTATCCATGGGATATATCTGCCTGTATTATCGCCAGAGTTCTTCTCTGTGAAGGGATCCACAGCATTCGGTCTGAGAGGAATTTGTTTAGTAGCCTCAGCGGTAGCTTTTCTTAGCAGACCTGGTAAGGATCCGATCACCGGGATCTTAGGATCCGTTTTAACGTAAAACACGACCGTTCCCGTATCTTGGCATATGGCGTATCTCCATTTTCTAGCTACTAAAACGTTATCTAAGATAGATTTAAGCATAGACTTAGCCATAGGATTAGTCTCTCTCTCATAAGCCTCTCTAAGAGCTCTCTCAACGTCTTCAGGAAGATCTGTAGCGGCCAATTCAAGCAGTTTAATAACTGTTCTTTGAATAACTTCCTCGAGATTTGAAAACAAAATCAAACCCCCACTAAATTATTTCTATCGAAAAAGAAATATTAATAAATATATTAATATCTTAAAATCGTAAAAAGGGATTTATTCCTGTAATTTTTAACTGATAATGGGTTGTAGATTTAGATGATTACTGCAAGCGATATAATGACACCAAATCCAATAACAGTAGATCCTGACACAACAGCATCAGAAATAGCTCGTATCATGTCAGAGTATAGAATAGGATCTGTCGTAGTTATTAATAGCAGAGGAGATATTATAGGAATAGTAACCAGCTACGATATCATATCTAAGATAGTTGCCAAAGAAAAGGATCCCAGAATAGTTACAGCTAGTGATATCATGAGTAAACCAGTTATATATGTAGAGGAGAATACGCCTGTTTCCACAATCGTTGAATTAATGATGAAGCACGGGGTGAGACATATTCCTGTTGTAAATGCCGAGAAGAAATTAGTGGGTATAGTAGCAGAATATGATATAATCGCCATGGGTCCTGAGATCTTTGAGATACTCGAGATCTATACTTCATCAATGAGAGAACGTAAAGAAGCGAGACTCAAAAAGAGGATCAGGAAATGAATAGGGCTGATGTAAGAGAGATCTCTAGAGAACTTCTCGCGACAGTTAAGAAATACTTGAAGTATAAAGAGTTGCAGAATTACTTAGGTTTGTCTCCTCCAATCTTGTGGAGATACATCTCTAACAGTATGAAACCTAATAAAGAGAGAGCTGAATATATTATATCCTCGTTAGTCACAAAAGGAGTCCTCAAGAAAATAATTTCTGATCATGTAAGGATCATAGGAAAAGATATAGTAAATATATATGACCTAGTTTATAACAAGGATCTAGCTAAATTAATTGCTTATGAAGCTTATTATTACTTCAGAGATATGGATATAGATGCAGTAATAACGGTCGAGGTGGATGGTGTACCAGTAGCTCTGTCAATAGCGTTAATCTTAGATATAGACTTAATAATTGCTAAGAAGAGAAAGGAGTTAGGCTACGATGAGTTCTATGAAGACACTTATCTCTCGAGAGATCCTCCTGTACTCACATCTATCTATGTTCCAAAATCTCTCTTGAGGAAGAATATGAGAATATTAATAGCAGATGATTTATTAAGAAGCGGGAGAACACTTGCATCTCTAGCTAGAATAATAAGAGAGGCTAAAGCGATTCCTGTGGGTTTATTCTCTGTAGTCTCAATAGGTAATGAGTGGATGAATGTTGCTAAGAAAATAGGTTTAGAGAAGATACATGTAATGGTTCAGATACCAGCTTAAAATAATCTCATAAGTTAAGTTAATAGTTAATCTTAGTTCAAGAATCAAGTTGCCCCATTATAAAATTAATTTTATGTCATACTCCACTTAATTTAACAAGATTTCTCAAAGAGATCATAAATGCTACAAGATCTGCAATAGATCCTGGGTTTATATTGAGTTTTCTGTATAATTCGTCGAAGAAATCAATACATTTATTGTATGCATCGGCTGAAACCTCTTTCACCCCTATGCACATCTTCAAAGAATTTCTGAAGAATAGAGCCTTAATAATACTACTTGATCTAACAATATTTGTATCTAGGTAAGTTGATATAATCTCAAGAAAAATCTCTTGAATAGCGTTGTATAGTTCTCGGTCGTTACTCGCAATAATCTTCTTAGAATGTCTTCTAGTTATTTCATAACCACTGTAAAGCTCACGTAGAATTATGTCAGTATATCTGCCGTAGCACACCAGATCCCACAGACTTTTAACGGAGTCTTCTTCTCTGTAGAGATCTGGTGTAGGACCCTCGTGTAGATATATTTTTGTTCCATAGATTCTTTTTAGTATACTGAATATTTCACTAACACGAGATTTTTTTCCGCACTTAATTAAGTATTCTGTTGCCCTCCTCAAGAGATCCTCGTAGTCTCTTAATGCCGAAGGATTAATATTATTGTAGGAGTCGAAGTAAATACTTCTTCTTAAGAATTTTGGTATAACCGCCACCACAGGTGTTAATAAAATTACGAAGCCCAGATGTAAATTACCCATTCCATGCACTTCTTCGCCTCTCAAATATAACTCTCTTAATATATGTCCCAGATCAAAACATTCACTCTCTGCAGAATCTATTTTTAATAATAGATCTTCTATAGCGTGAGAAATCATCATAGAAGCTATTACAAACCCATGGTGATATAAACCCTTCGCAGATTTAATAGGGCTAGAGGTACCTGGTTTATGCACTGATGCTTCAATAGCTAATCCAGACGCTAAAGCAACAGAAATCTTTTCAAAAATTCTTTTCTTCTCGTACCCTTGTGAGCTACTCATGAACCATCATTATATTTTTGAAAATAAATGATTTATTTGGTGATGAGTGGGTTATGAGCGGATATATGAAGATATGGGCGAGGTCTGATAACATAATTATTTTTATTTTTAAAATACTAGAGTTTTGCTATGGATCTTATTTAGAGAATGTTGATGTTTTGTTCTTGTTGTTTTAATTTTCATCATTTATGTTGTCGAAGATATATATGTGTGTACTATACAAAATATTTTTAGGGTCATTATTGAGTAGAGAGATTGCTATAAAGATCATTAATTTCACAAAGAGATTCGGTAATTTTACTGCCGTAAAAAATCTGAACTTAGATATATATGATAAAGAGATCTTTGGATTATTAGGCCCTAATGGATCTGGGAAATCAACAACGTTATTAACAATAGCTACGGTGTATAAACCTAGTGAAGGTGATATACAAGTCTATGGAAAGAGTGTTGTGAAAGAAAGTGATGAAGTCAGAAAGTTTGTGGGGATAGCTTTTCAGGAGCCTAAAGCTATGTGGATTGATAAACCTATTGAGATACTTACATGGCATGCTAGAGTTGTAGGCTACGGGTTATTTGAGGCGAGAAGAATTGTTAGAGAGGTTATGGAGGAACTAGATCTTTGGGATCATAGAAATAAGATGTTTTCAGAGCTTAGTGGAGGAAATAGGAAAAAAGTAGAGATCGCAAAAATCCTCATTCAGAGACCTCGAGTAGCCATATTTGATGAACCAACAGCTCAGTTAGATGTCATAGCTAAGCATAATGTCTGGAGAGCAATCAAAGAGTTATCTAAAGAGGGATCAACCATTATAGTGGCGACAAATGACATGCACGAAGCAGAGGTGCTCTCTCAGAGAATAGGGATCATATACAAAGGGGAGTTAAGAGGATTAGGCACACCTGATGAATTAAAAGATAAGATTCCTGGCGGTGATATTATTGAGGCAGAAATAGAGGGGGTCATTAGTGAATACATTAAGAAGATCCTCTTTGAAAAATTAGAAGCTCAAAAAATCGATATAAGTAATGGGAAGCTAAGGATCTATGTTAACAGAGGCGAGGAGAAAATGGTATCAGCACTAAATATCTTAAATAATTCAGGTGTTAAGGTTAAGATGATTACAATGAAAGAGCCATCTCTAGATGATGTCTTTATGTTTTTTACAGGAGCACGTTTAGGTGATTGAGTTCTTGAGGGAGAGCCTCAGACAATTATATCTATTGATCCTCTATGATATAAGAAAGATCTTTAGATACAAGATATTTATTTTGATGAGAGTAGCTTGGTTCACTGTTCAGGTAGGGTTCTTCGCATATCTTATAACAGCAGTCGTGGGCCAAAGATTCGGTGCCCAGACGACTTACTATCATTTTTATCTACTAGGTGCATATACATCAATTCTCTTTACCATAACAATGTTTCGAGGATATGAGATAGCGCAAGAATTTGAGGAAGGGGTCATAGAATACATGTTATCTCTGCCTATTAAAAGAAGAATTCTCGCGATAGGAAGAATTCTTGGTGGAAGTATAAGTTCTTTTTTCTTGAGTCTCCCCATGTTTCTAATAGTGATAATACTTCTCGGAGGCTTCGAGCCCATAGCTATATTGAGTGCAGCACTATCCGCCTATTTATTCTCGATAGGTGTAGTAGGTCTCTCAATATCTATAGTATTCTTGCTTAAATCAGGTGATGTCACCGATATAGCTTTTGGTATGATGGATTCACTTCTTGTGAGATTAAGTACAGTATTTTATCCCGCATCAATTCTTCTATCATTTCTACCCTACTACTATGTTGGTGTATCAAATCCTCTCTCGTATCTCGCTGATTTTCTCAGATGGATCTTTTATCCAAGTGAGTTAGGTAAGTATCTTATTCAAGATGATCCAGCAAAAATACTCTTTTTCTTACTAGGATTTAGTATCTCACTAACAACACTTGCCACGATATTTATTGAGAAGAGAGTTGAGGGAGGAGGATGGAAATGAGTTTAGTAAAATCTCTGATCTCGCTGAACCCTAAATCTATTTATATGATTATAAATAGAGACCTCGGTAGATTCTGGAAGTACAGATGGTGGCTTGCTGGCTTAGTAACGATGAATCTAGCTGATCTCTTTATATTCGCGGTTTTATTCAATAGAATCGTTAATAGAGAACTCATACCAGACTACTTTCTCTTCATAGCACCAGGGATAACAGCTATCGCGGCATTTGCCTCAGCATTTTCTATAGGTAGAGAAGTTGGTGTAGAAATAAGAAGAGGGTTTACGCAGTATCTCCTATCTCTACCAATATCTCGTCTAGAACTTGCTATGGGGAGAATATTATCGGGTGTTGTTAGAGGTATGATATATGAGATGCCTTTTTTGATTCTTTTACTGATCTTAATAAAGATCCCTTCAGCAATTGAAATACTCTATATTCTTATGGCCTCAATCCTCATGACACTAACAATGTCTAGTTTATCAATAGCTATATCAACATCCACGAGAAATTTTGATATGCAGGCAACATTAAGAAGCTTCACGTACTTTATTCTATTCTTTATATCCAACGTATTTTACCCAGAAAAGCTGATTAGGGTAAGATTCCCAGGACCTCTATACTATATCGCTAGTTCCAATCCTATATCATTAACCGTATCTCTTTATAGAGAGATCTTTGGGATCTCACAGCAGTACCCCTACCCCCCAGAGCATATACTAGTATTCTTGTTTATATGGGCTATCATAACTATGGCTATAGGTGGATACTTTTACATAAGAAACTTAGAGAGCTGATTAAGAAATTAGGGCTCGTAAAAGTGATGTGGCGCCGGAGGGAGGATTCGAACCTCCGACCACCGGGTTAACAGCCCGGCGCTCTACCAGCTGAGCTACTCCGGCACCACCATTATGATAAAATATATGCTCAGATTTTAAATTTTTCTGTAAGAAAATCTTCAAAGAGATCATGCTTCTTAAAGAGGTTTAGTCACTATGATTTTATCACTTCTAAAATTGTTTCAGGCAAATCTTTTAGAGTGGTAATTATTTTATCAGCTTTAACATAGCTATAATTAATATTAAAATATTCGAGATACGGATCTCTCACAGATCTAGAGGATCTATTTACGAGAATAGTTCTCATACCATATTTAGATGGACTATAAACATCGAAGTAAAAATTGTCTCCTACAGAGATCTTAACTATTTTCTCCTTAGGATCTATATTCCCTAAATCATAGAAACACTTCGAGTCTTTTAAACACCCCATCCGATCAGGGGTCCGTATCTCCTCAAAGTACTTGTATAATCCGCTATATTCAATAACACATTCTTGATATTTGTATAAACCATTGGTTGCTAAAATCATTATATAGCTCTCTTCTCTAAGCTTCTCTAACACTTCTTTCACGTCTTCAAATACGTAAACCTTATCACATTCTTTATGTTGCTCTTTTACCAAATCTATCTCAAATAATTCATGACCTAGGTATCTTCTAGCAAATTCTTGAAGTATATAGTCCCAATCAAAAGCTTTTAACGGATCTTCTTTAATTAACTCTAAATTTCTTTTTACTAAATAGTTCTCGACTACTACTTTATCAACGTTGTATTTCTTATTCAGAAGATCATAGATCTTTGGTAGAACATATCTACCTAATGGGTTAATAACTAAGGTGTTGTCTAGATCTATAAATAAATAAATCTTCATTCTGGAACCGAGTTTTACTATATTAAGCGTCCTTATTTATCTTCCTTAATAGATGTACTTAATACCTGGAATAGAGATATTGTCTTAATATTCGAAATCTAAGTAATTTTGTATTAATATAATGTTTATAAGTTATATTACATAGTTACAATATTGGTGTGTAATATGTCATTTGATGAGTTAGTCAAGAAAGTAAATGAATTATTTGATAATGCAGAAAAAAGGCTTAAAGAAATATATGAAGAGACACGTAAAATATTCGAGAAAGGTTCAGGCAGAGAGGCTATTAAATATTGGAGACATGAGATCAGGATCTTAGGAAGAGATCTAAGAAGATCTTTGGAGGATTTAAGAGATCAGATTGAGGAGAAGAAGTTATCCGAGGAAGAATTAAGTAAGATAAGGGACTATATTAGGAGAAAAATTGATGATTTCACCATAAAACTGAACGAGACAGTAGATCTTTTAGAGGAGTATTTGGAGGAGAAGAGATATATAGGTCCCTTTATTTATACTAGCATAAGAAGGATCCCTGATCTAGTGATAACTTCTATAGGAGCCACTATGAGAAGCCTAGATAAAATTATAAGAGATCTCAGTGAGGAAATAATTAGGATCACCAGGATTCAGCCAAGCGTAAGCACTGAGGTTATTTCTTCTGTAAGAATAAGATCTGAGGATCTTAAGATAATAGATGAGTTAGTTGAAGGAGGAATTTTTAAGAGCAGAAGCGAGGCAGTGTCTTACTTCACTAGGAGAGGAATAGAGTGTAGTAGTGAGTGGATTAATAGAGCATTGGAGCAAATCAAGAAAATCAAAGAATTGCAAGAATCAATTAAAAGAGATCTTGAGAAACAGCAGTAAAAATTATCAGAGTGTCAATATAATGATATGAGAGGTTTTTAGCCTCTTTGAGGTAAAAATATATTGGGTAGCGAGGTCTCTCTATATGAGACGTAGGAGAGACATATTTGATTGGATTGATGAATTATTTAGAGAGATCGAGGAAGAGATGAATGAATTCCTCAGAAGATGGGAGAGCTACTTACCAGAGGAGAAAATATCTAGAGATGTGAAGAGAAAAAGCTACTACTACGGTTTCAGAATAACCATTGGTCCAGATGGTGTGCCTCGCATAGAGACCTTCGGAAATAGAAGACCTGTGATAGTTGAGGAGGGTAGACCGAGGAGAGTAATTTCAGAAGAGATAGAGCCTCTGGTGGACGTATACGAAGAAGATGATACCATAACAGTTGTTGCGGAAATGCCAGGTGTCGAGAAAGAAAAAATTAAAGTCAGGGCTGAGGGGAAGAGACTTATTATAGAGGGTAGCAACGGTAAAAAGTATTATAGAGAAGTTGATCTTCCGGTTGAAGTAGATGTTAAGAATGCTAAGGCAACTTATAAGAATGGTATTCTAGAGATTAAACTTAAGAAGAAGAGAATTGTTGAAGAAGGGCAAGAAATAAAAATTGAGTAGAGGGTCTAAAAACAAGCTTTTATTTTAGTAGGATTTGATTAAGTGTTGTTTTTTAAGGCTTTGACCATATCCTCTATCACTTTCTCAGGCTTCTCAGCAGTCATTATAGCTGAAGCTACAAGAACACCTTCGGAGCCTAACTCAATAGCTTTTGCAACATCTTCGTAACTCGTTATCCCTGCTCCCGCAAGAACCTTTACTCTATTATTAATACTTTTCACAGCTTGGACTCCCTCAGTTATGATCTCTGGCTTTACCTTAGAAACAGCCTTTCCGCTGCCTATGAGTTCTGGAGGTTCTAGAGCTATGGCGTCTGGTTCTAATAAAGCAACCATCTTAGCAATATATACATCTTCAGCGCAGACTAGCGTCTCTAGTCCTAGTTTCTTTGATAACTCTATCACCTTAGCTATATGTCTCAAATCAACTCTCTTCTCACTATGATTAACTAAAACACCTTTTACACCAATATCTTTTAGAGCCTCAAGTGGGATACTGCCTGTGTTAGCACCATATCCTAAAGGATCTGCGTGTTGCGCATACACTAATACACCTACTTTGAGAATATTTCTTATTTCTGTGAAGGGCGGCATTACAATTATCTCGACGTCGTATCTCTCAGATATTTTCTTGGCATATTCTGCGATTCTAATACCAGATTCTCCATACCCCTGACGATAATTCTTATAATTTATTACTAGAACAGGTGTTTTCAAAAAAGATCTCCTTATCAGTTTTTAGTCGTGATGCGATAGAAGATCCGTTTTAATTTTCGGTTGAGCAGCCTTCCTCTCTCCGGTCTCCACGAATCTATTCTTTAACTTCTCTAATACAGCTGGTAGTGTTGTGTACTCCATTTCCTCTGGACCTAATCTATGAGGCATGAACGGGCCATGTCTTCTCATGTAATCTGTTATAATAAGAGCTGTTCTTCGGACCTCGTCCCACGCTACATCATCGAATAAGTCTGCTGGACCAATTAATTTACCATTTTTAACGTTGAATCCTAAGGCAACAACTCTTGGCGGACCATCGAATCTAGTCATTTTTGCGTGTCTGAGACCAACAGGCATAAGTGGTCCATGGTGACTTCCTCTCATCCATCCAGCAACTAAATGTGGGTGAGCAAAGGCTTCGAGAACCTCTCCAACTGCTGGGAAACCGCTCTGAGTTCTCACCACGGCAACAGGATCATCTTTACCCACGTACTGACCAGCTATTAAGCTTAGTCTCTCAACACTGACCACCGCAGCAATTTCATTATCGCTTTTTCTATAGACCCTTCTAATTATGAATCTACCAGGTGTGCCTATTAATGCTAGCATGTCATATATTTCCTCGGGCGCATTAAATGTGACTTCCTTACCCTCGTAAACATCAAATACCACAAATTTGAAACCATCATGTAATCTAGGATCTATTACTAGTCCAGCAGTATTAAATGGATCTGCAAAGATTCTGTACATAGGAAGATTAAATGCTCCAGGCTCTGTCTTATCTGCCATAAAAATGATTATGGGCTCAGATGGTCTCTCGTAGAATTCCATCTCAGCTACTCCAGGTCCTAATCCTCTTACATTGCCACTAAATGCGTCACTGAGAAGATCTTGTCCAGCAGCATATAAACCTAACTCCTTTGCCACCTTAGTAGCTTCTTTAAAAGCGTTCCAAGCAAGCTCATGTATTTCACTACTATCAACACCTTTTCTATGTGTCATAATTAATTGAAGATCGTCTCCAACATTAGTCACATAGTAATCTATGATCAGTCCCTTCATTTTTGCCTCTGCTAGTATCCTAGAAGCAACTGCTATAGTGTCAGGATGTACTACGTGATGACCTGCTAAAGAACCTATATCGGCTTTTATGACAGACACCGTAGTTTTAATTTTTTCTCCGGAGGACATAGTAATACACTCTCAATTAATTACTATGCTTAATCTAGTTAATAAATATATTAGGATCGAGTTAAACAATTAATATTAAGCGTCCTGAGAGTATACCTGAGTATAAAACCATAGGCCTTTGACCACTGTTTTGGGTTTTATATTTGTTTATGGCTGTCCATAATAAATGTATTGAGGAGCCCACTACGAACTCAATGAGCAATTACAGGGGGAGGAAGGGGTAAGGAGGCTAGATAGGGGTGATGAGACGAGCGGAGATATCAATCAGCCAAACCTCAATGAAACCAAAACTCCTTACTTACTATCTTCTTTTTTATCTATTTCCTCAATAACTTTCTTAATTAGTTTCTTCAGCTCAGTATCTTCAGTAGCTTTTTGAGCAATAGTCACAGCCCTAGAAGGTCTCTTAGCACTAACTCTATAAATTGAGTCTAACAATTGATCCTCATAAGGAACACCTATGAACTCCACTCTCTCATTAATAGCTATCGTAGGTACAGAGGTCACAGCATATTTCTCAGCTATATCCATGTTCTCGTAGGCTTCTACAACCACGGATATAATATTGTTCTTGCCTGCTTTAAATGATTCAAATGCGACCATATTAGCTAGGAGCACAGCATATGGGCAATATGGGCAGGATGGTGTCACTATAGTCTCTATTACAGCTACTGAGTTGAATTCCTTGATCCTTCTTATACTCTCAGGCTCGAGACCGCTCTCCCCCTGGCTAATTCTAATTATTGTCTCAACTAGAGCTCTGATCTCCTCTCCAGCGGGTATACCATAATATCGTATAGATCCATTTAGTAAATAGATCGTTGGGAATCTTGTGATACCTAGCTTCCTCACTAGATCTTCGCCTTTTTTATGTACGCTAAATCTAAATAATTTACCATTAGGTGAAGTAGGAGATTCCTCTGAGATCGTTCTTAGCATCGATACCGTAGCCTCACACCACTCGCACTCGTCGCTTATGAAAACTTGTGCCTCAACAATATTTCTCATGTCGAGTAATGCTTCTCTTAATGCTTCTCTCTCCTCAGGATCAAAATCTACCTTAAATCCATACAAACTGCCTGACACCTTAAAAAATATCGTGTGAGTTAGAATATAAGCATTAGCTCCTGAGATTTCTAATAGTGATCTCTTGCCCTAAGGTTGTTCATCTGGTTTTGCCATAGATCATATCAATACCTTCTCTTACTATCCTACTCAAATCCTTTATATTAGAAACCTTCATAACAGGGTAGTAAAGTAAGACGATAGTTAAGAAAGTCATTGTTCTATATAATATAACTAGACTAGTGGCTAAATACGGTGATAAACCAATTATTTGAAGAGCAAGTGTCATTATGAATTCAGCAAGTCCCACAGAACCTATGAAAGATAGCGGTAGTATCCAATAGATCATTTGAAAAATAATAGCTGACATCACTGCGTATATAGGATCCTGTAATTTACCAATGAATCCGTATACAAGCACATAAACAGCTAAGGAGAGAAAGAACCACTCAGCAACAGACATAGCGTAAGCGAGTACAGAATTCATAGAGAAAATGCTTCTCCTGAGATAAGATACATAGTCTCTTATAAAGATCTCAGGTTCAAAAGATATTTTTCTCTTAACTATTTTAGTCTCTATAAAATTCTTGAAACTATCTAGGATCCTCTTGAAGATTTTTGTGCTCATAATACCTAGTATACTTAGATTAGGTAAAACAACTAGGATAGTATAGGCGGATATGATAATGAACTCACCAAAAGATAGGGTGTATATGCCTCTGAAGCAAGCTCTGAGAATAAAGATTATTAAAAAAATGATCAGAGCAGATGATGATACATAAAGTCTATGCATAATAACACTTAATATAGCTACAGAAGACTTGAGCCTATACCTAATCATTGAAAAAGCTATTCTAACAACCTCCGTAACAGCCCCGATAGGGATCACATAACCAGAGAATAAAGCTATGACGACAATGCCAAATACCTCTGTGAACCGTATATTATTTTCAGCAGAATATCCTCTGAGTAGCAGGTACCACGTGAAACTATGAAGAAAGATCGTTGTCAAACTCAGCAGCATAAATAACGCAATTTCTAAGAGACTTACTCTACTAAGCACCTCCCAAACTTTATCGAAACCTATGTAGTAAATGTACAACATATATATAGCGAGACCTAACAATAAAACAACTAAATTTGATAATTTGATTTGAGGCATAACTCTCTACCTCATCGAGAGATCTTTACTACTATCACCTAGTTTTTAAAAACTAAACCTAATAGGCTCTATGCTTGGTATCTAAGCACAAATCAATTAGATAAAAACTTCGCAATATCTAGTAATTATTTAAGATTCAGAGACATCATCTGATTAACCAATTAAGACATTAACCTCTTAAGCAATTTGAGATAAAATTCTAACTAAATAAAATAATTAAAATTAATTAAAAAAGAATCAATAGTTTTAGTATAAGATCACAATGTTGTTTCAAAGATAATGAGAGTTAATAAATTATTTAATACCTATATATTCTGGGGAGATATTTGAGTAAAACATCATTCTTTGATAATGATTTTTTAAATGCTTTAGCAAAAGCTCTTGAGCAGTGGAAAAATAATATGATTGAAAGTGGATACAAAGATCGGAAAGAGAGCTTCTCAACAGAATCGGGTATAGTCGTGAAAGATCTCTATACCCCTCTTGACATTGCTTATCAAGATTATTTTGATAAAATAGGTTTTCCAGGAGAGTATCCCTTCACAAGAGGTATTCACTACAATATGTACAGAGGCAGAGTATGGACTATGAGACAATTTAGTGGCTATGGAACACCTGAGGACACTAATGCTAGATTCAAGTATCTTATTAGCCATGGTGAAACAGGTCTCTCAATAGCATTTGATTATCCGACTCTAATAGGTATAGATCCTGATGATCCAAGAGCTTATGGCGAGGTTGGTGTTGTAGGGGTTTCTGTACCAACGATCGAGGATATGGAGATAATATTCAAAGATATATACATGGGTGATGTAACTACTAATATGACTATTAACCCCCCAGCCCCTGTTATGCTAAGTTTCTACGTCGGTGTAGCGAGAAAACAGGGAGTCCCTGATGACAAGATTGGTGGAACTACACAAAATGATCAGCTCAAAGAATTTATTGCGCAAAAGTCTTGGGTATTTCCACCTCAACCAGCTCTGAAGATCGGGGTCGACGTCATTGAGTGGAGTGTTAAGAATCTACCTAAGTGGAACCCAATAAGTATCTCAGGCTATCACATATATGAGGCAGGTGCAACAGCTGTCGAGGAGCTAGCTTTAACTCTAGCGGATGGTATTGAGTATGTTAGAGAGATGATTAGAAGAGGTTATCACCCTGATGATTTTGCTCATAGGCTCTCATTCTTCTTCGCATCCGGTGTTCAGATATTTGAACACGTGGCTAAATTTAGGGCTGCGAGAAGAATGTGGGCTAAGATTATGAGAGAGTGGTTTGGGGCTAAGAAGAAGAGAAGTATGTGGCTGAGATTTCATACTCAGACAAGTGGTGTTGAGTTAACAGCTCTGGAACCTTATAACAATATTATAAGAGTAACTCTACAGGCATTGGCAGCAGTCTTGGGAGGAACACAGAGCCTTCATACAAATGCATTTGATGAAGCACTAGCTTTACCCACAGAGTTCTCTGCTAAGATAGCTTTAAGAACTCAGCAGATTCTAGCTTATGAAAGTGGTGTGGCTGATACCGTAGATCCTTTGGGTGGATCGTATTATATTGAGTGGCTCACAGATAAGATAGAGGAGGAGGCTTGGAAGATTATAGATAGAATTGAGAGAATGGGGGGAATGGTTGAGGCTATTGAGAAAGGATATCCACAGACACTAATAACAGAAAGCGCCTATAGGAAGCAGAGAGCGATTGAGGAGATGAGGAAAATAGTTGTTGGTGTTAATGCTTTTGTAGGAGAGATTCTAGAGGAAGAGAAAAGAATACCACTTCTGAAAATCGATGAGGAGAAAGTTAGAATGAGGCAGATAGAGAGATTAAGAAGATTCAAGAGCAATAGAGACCCCATCAAAACTAGAAGTGCTCTTATAGAGTTAGAGAGAGCAGCCATGAGAAATGAGAATATTATGCCATATGTCTATAATGCTGCGATAAATAAAGCTACTTTAGGAGAGATAATGGATACTCTGAAGAGTGTCTACGGAGAATGGAGTGAACCCATAATATACTAAATGATTCTTCTATATATCATTGGAGGCGCAGATTTATGCAGGAGGAATCTGTGCGCACAGACATAAGTGAAGAAATTGTGAAAGAAGGATTTAAAAAAAGATATAAGATTGTGGTAGCGAAATTAGGTTTAGATGGTCACGATAGAGGAGCTAAGGTTGTTGCAAGAGCTTTAAGAGACGCAGGCTTCGAGGTGGTTTACACGGGAATTAGACAAACACCTGAGATGGTAGTCAATACAGCTCTTCAGGAAGACGCAGATGTTATTGGAATAAGTCTTCTAAGTGGAGCTCATATGACGCTTGTTCCTGCTGTTCTTAAACTCCTTAAAGAGAAAAATGCTGAGGATATTAAAGTTGTAGTTGGTGGCACTATACCTCCTGATGACGCTGAGAAACTTAAGCAATTAGGCGTCGCAGAAGTATTTCCACCTGATACACCTCTTAAATATATTATTCAGAGAATAAGAGAGCTTGCAGAGGAGAGGAGAAAACATGAGAAGTAGCAGTATAACTGAGTTATATGAAGAAGCATTAAAGGGTGATCTGAGAGCTTTATCAAAACTCATAACTTTCGTGGAATTTCCCGGAGAATCAGATCCTGAGATCTACTCTAATATCATGAGAGATCTTATGCGACGAAGCGGAAAAGCACATGTGATAGGGGTCACAGGAAGTCCTGGTGTAGGTAAGAGTACTCTTATATCGAGATTAATAAGTTTTTATAGAAAAAATAACGAGAAAGTAGCTGTTATTACCGTAGATCCTTCATCACCATTCTCTAAAGGAAGTTTCATGGGTAATAGAGTAAGAATGCAACAACACTCACAGGATCCAGGGGTTTTCATAAGAAGCACAGCTACTAGAGGGGTATATGGTGGTTTAGGAGTCTCTGTTCCTCTTCTCATAGAAGCGTTTGATGGTTTAGGTTTTGAGCGTATTATCATAGAGAGTGTGGGCGTTGGTCAAATAGATGTAGATATTAGCAAAGTTTCTCATACATTAATTAATGTCTTCATTCCTGGCGCAGGCGATGATATACAGGCTCTTAAAGCTGGTATTATGGAGATCGGAGATATTTTTGTCGTTAATAAAGCCGACAAACCCGAGGCTGAGATTACGTATAAACAACTTTACGAGATACTTAATTTAGAGGGTGTAGAGTCTAGATCTGGTTGGAAACCCGTAATATACAAAGTCTCTGCTATTTTAGGACAGGGACTAGAAGATCTTGTTTCGGGTATAGAAATGCATAAAGAGTATCTTATAGACACCGGCAGATTCAAGGAGATTATTGATCAACGCAGAATATATTCTCTCAAAGTAATATCTAAATATCTACTGGATAAATACTTCGATGAATTCTTCAATAAAAATTCTAAAGAGATCATAGATTATGTCATAAGAGGAGAGAAAGATCCATATACAAGTTCAATATACATAATTAGAAAATTCTTTGAATCCTCTCGATGATTTAATAGATCTATTCTCCGATCATTCTGCTAAGAATATAATCTGCCCTATACCTCTCTAAGTCATCATATCTCTGACCTGTGCCAATGAATATAATCGGCTTATTTATGGATGCTATAATGCTTAATGCGGACCCTCCTGACGCATCAGCATCTATCTTGGTTAGTATAACCGCGTCTACTCCAACATATCTATCAAATTCACGTGCTTGATTAACAGCATCATTTCCCGTTAATGCATCTAGTATAAGTATCTTAAGATCAGGTTTAAGTACTTTAACAATTTTTTTAATTTCGTTCATGAGATCCTTGTCAGTATGTTGTCTCCCTGCTGAATCCACGAGAATTACATCGTAGAAATTCTTAACAGCATGTTTCACCGCGTCGTGAACAACCGCTGCGGGATCGCTTCCATATTTTCCTTTGAAAATAGGGATGGAGAGTCTCTGACAATGTATCTCTAATTGCTCTTGTGCACCAGCTCTAAAGGTATCTGCTGCAACCACAAGGACTTTAAAATCGTGATCTCTTAAATATTTCGCTATTTTTGCTATAGTGGTTGTTTTACCCACGCCATTAACTCCCATGAAAAGTATTTTGTAAGGCTTCTGGGAGTTTTTTATAAGCTCAACGAGATCTTTGTCCCACTCACCCCTCTTAAGATAATCATGTAATGTCTCGATGAATTTTGATCTTATAAAGTCTCTTTTGTTATCGAGTAAACCAATTTTTGAACCAATTATTTTTTTGCTAAAATCTCGCACCATATCCTCGGCTACCTCTAGAGCAACATCTGCTTCAACTAATTCTATTATCAATTCCTCTGATATTTTCTCCAGATCCTCTTCTTTGATTTCTTTAACTAATTTATCAGATAATGTTTTCTCTAAGGTATTTGCTATCTTCTCGATTCCTTTATTAAGGATCTCCTTCAGTTTTCTAAGCATTAGGTCTCGATCAATATTATTATTAAGCAATTAATATCTTTTTTATAACCTTCTTATTTCTCTATGAATATGGTGATACCATGGGTACTAAAGGAAAGAAACCTCTATCAGCAATGGAGAAGAGACAATTGAGAGAGCAATTAAAAGAACAAAAAGAGAAAGCGGTTAAGACCACTAAAAAAGAAGAGAAGACAAAGAGAACACTTGCAGAGCTAGATGCTTCTCTTATAGCAAGAGCTAAGAAAGAGTTAGTCTCACTTGACTATATAACACCTTATCAGGTAAAGGAGAAGCTAGGCATATCATATACTTTAGCTCGTAAATTATTAAAATACTTAAGCGAAGAAGGTTTCTTATATCTTTACTCTGGGAATAGAAGAATAAAGATCTATGTTCCCGCCGCTAAATAATTATTTTTCACGTGATGAAGGCTGGTAATACTGAATGGTGAGGAGTGACACCAGCACTGATACACCTAACACTCATATAGTTAAAGAAGATGATTATGTTTTGCTATATATAGATGAGAGGAGAAGACATTTATTTAGGGTCAGGAGTGGATGCAGATTCTCTAGTGATAAAGGTTTTGTCGATCACGAGAAGCTACTAGGCATAGTCTACGGGGCAGAGATCACATTATCTTCAGGGGCTAAGGCATATGTTCTTAATCCCACAACTGAGGATATAGTATTTAAGTTATTTAAGAGACCCACCCAAGTGATATATCCTAAGGATATCGGAAGAATAATACTTAAACTAGACGTAGGCCCAGGGAAAAGAATTCTTGAAGCTGGCGTAGGTTCAGGTGTCTCAACAGCTTTCTTAGCTAAATACGTAGCTCCTAACGGCAGGATCTATGGCTACGAGATCAGAGAGGATTTTGCTAAAATAGCTATGAGAAATATTTCTTTGCTTGGTCTCGAGAAGTATGTGGAGATAAAAATTAGGGATATTAACGAGGGTGTGGAAGAGAGAAATCTCGACGCTGCATTAATAGATCTCCCTGATCCTTGGAGAGTTTTAGATGTGCTATATAGTGCTCTTAGACCTGGTGCTCCAGTAGTGTTTTTCTTACCCACGATGAATCAAGTCATTAAATTATTTGATGAGCTTTCATCATCTACTAAATGGATTGCTGTAGAGATTGAGGAGATACTAGAGAGGATCTATGAGACTAAGAAAAATGCTATTAGACCAAAAGTAAAAATGATTGGACACACAGGCTATATAGTTTCCGCAAGAAAAATTTTAAATATGTAAAACACTTAGATTTGGAGAATAAGTATTGTCGCAAGATAATATATTAAGGATCCTTAGTCTGTTAGAGGAAACAGAGAAATTTTTAGAAAATAAGATAGAGGAGACCATAAGAGATCGAGAGAAATTAGAGACTGAGATTAATAAGTTAATAGAGAAATTAAGAGAAGAGATCAGATCAGAAGTCAATAGATTAATAGAAGAAGCTAAGAAGGATATTACTGAGAGAACAAGCAGATTAAAAGATGAGCATGAAAAAAGAATTAAGAAAGCTTTAGAAAGTCTAAGAGAGATTTATATCAGCAGAAAAGAGGAAGCGATTAACAGAGCTCTAGAGAGATTCTTAGAAATTTATGAATTAAAATAGAATATCTTGAGAGGATCTAAGCATGAGTTTATCAATAGATCTTGTTTATCTCGCACCTAAACTTAGAGTTCTTTATAGCACTTGCTTAACAGAGAAGAATATCCAGGATCTTCTCTCAGCAAATTCTGCAGAAGATTATTTTGATATACTAAAAGAAACGATATATTATCAATATGTCAAGGGTATTTCACCAAAAGATATATTGAGTTTTGAGCTCTCTCTAGATACCTATCTCTATAATCTTGCTAAATCATTTGAGAGATTAAGTGAAGACACAAAGACACTTATTGACTCAATGAGAAAGATCTCTGTAGCAAAAATTTATTCAGTGATATTAAGAGGGTTAATATCTAAAGATATCACGAGATTGAGAGATATAGCTGAAGTATTGCCTCAAGATGTGAGAGCGGTTATAGAGGAGATTCTTAGGGAAGAACCTACTTTACCTAGGATACTTGAGAGTATTAAGAGAGAAGGTCTTTTAACATTTGAGTATTATTTCAGAGAATTTACAAGAAGCATTTCTAGTGACTTAGCAACAATATATTCTCTAGATCTCTCCATAATGAATCTTCTGTATAATGTAGCTGTTGAGTATCCCGAAACTCGATCAATGATTTGCCCAGATGTTGATCAGTATCTACTAAACTTTATTTCTAGAATTGTTTATAGAGGTTTAAGAGACAAACTAGAGGGTATTTTATCAAGGATCCGAATCTTTTCTTGTAGTTTCACAAAAGAGGTCATAAGCGAGATGTTAGATTCTGATGAGACCAGACTCTTAGCTATTTTGAGAAGATTTTATTCTCCTACTCTCATATCTCATGATCTAGTTGATAGTATATTATCAATAAGAGGATACTTGAGAAAAATTGCTAGAAGAAACGGAGTTGTTGCAATGAGTTCTTATCCATTCACTTACTCTCAGCTATGGGCTGTTTACTTAATTAAGAAACTTGATGTAGAGGATTTAGTCTCTATACTCATAGGTAAAGTAGGTCTATTACCCCCCGAGAGGATAAGAAGATCTTTATCCATATAAAGATCCGGGATAAAGATCTGTTAATTAACTTAAGTAATATTCTATTGAATGATTATACTTATTGGAACAATCGGTTCATAGGATCGACCTTGACCTCTATAAAACTTACTAAACATCTCATAGAGATGAAGCCTGAGGGTATGCGCAAAGGCTATAACAGCTTCAAGAGACATTGCTAATAAATTCCCTATTGAATATATGATCCATGCCGATATCTGCTCCACGATATTAGGGCTGTATAGTAAGTTAAGCACAGGAGCATAGAAAGATACTACAACAGCAATATGAGCAAGGGCTATACCCATGATCCTTAGATAACTCATAGAGTTTCCTAGAGCCATTATAACGGTATCGAACATCTCCATGAAACCATCACCAATTTTTCTCAAACTTTCTCTTAATTCTCCGTGAACTATTTCTATTATACTTTCTCCAAATATGATCCATACGAGAGATATGTTAAGTATCCACTTAGAAGCCTCTATATAGATCGGTACTGAATAACCCGTCGAACCTTGTATAAAACTGAGTAATTGTCCTAAACTTATGTAATAGTAGTATGATCCCACAACATCAATATTGTTAGAGGCAAAAGCGGGGATTAATATACTGAGAAAGATTAAGGATCTGGGTAAAGCTAGTGCTAATAGGTAATCTAATTCTCTATTAATAATACCGTTTACTACACCTAAGAGGGCGCTAATAAACATTGTGATAGACGCAATCCTTATAGAAAGCAGTATAAAGAAGTATAGTGCATCAATAACATTTGCCTCAGGATTATATATAGGCAGACTAAGAGGTGGATTAATATGATGTTCTAAATATAAGTGCTCAAGAGATTTGGCTATTGGAGTAGCAGGCCCGAAGAATTCTGCTGATAAAAATCCTGTTACTATTGATGAAGCTCCTAAGTATATAAGTAGAAGACCTAAATCATTGAGACTCTTATTCTCTCTCCCAAGGATCCTCCAAAAAACATATCCTGCTATTAGTATAGCTAATCCATGACCTACGTCAGGAAACATTAAACCAAATATTATAGGAAACGTGAGTGCTACAATATAAATAGGCACAACCTCACTATAACTCGGTGTACCGTAAAGATCCAAGATCATCTTAAATGGCTCAAAAATTCTTGGTAACTTATAATAAGTTGGTGGATCCTCTTCTCCCTTATCTAAACGACCTATGTCTTTAAACTCTGCATATATGTTTCCTCGTGTCTCCTCAACAAGTCTCTTGGATACCTCACTCTTCATTTTTGAAGGAACAAATCCCTCTATGAAGGCATAAGATGAAGTAAAGAAACTATGGCTACTTATCCTAAGAAAATCTCTTAAGAGAACCAAGCCCTTATAGGTGTCGATAAACAAATCTCTTATACCAGCAAATTTCTCTTTGGCTCTTACTTCAAGCTCCTGTATGTATTTCTTATACTCCTCTAATCTCTCGCTAATTATCTTGAAAATCTCACTCAAGTTCATAGGAAGATCCATAGGTAGTTCAAAGATCCTGGCCTTGTTAGCTCTTAAAACATCATTTAAGACATGCTCCTCATCAGATGAGTAGAGAAGTATACAAGATATATTTTCTTTCTCACTTACTTCATACAACAATACATAGTTCTTAAGCTTATTCTCCAAATCTTTTCTCAGTATAAGTATTCTATCTTGTGGAAGAGTGAAAATCCTTAATTTAATGAGCTCACCTCTTTGTAAGTGACTTAGATTCACGTTTAGGTTTTTAAAGGGATCAAGTATTCTTAGAATATTTTCGTATTCGGATATTTTACTCTCGACTTCTCTGTACTTATTTAGTAGATCTTCAAACTCTAAATCTATGATCTTGCTCTTCTCCAAAATCTCGTCTAGAAATGCCGAAACTGAGTCAGGTCTGAACTCAACTTTATCGCTTTCTCTCTTAGATATTTTTACATTAGCTATTTTAGCATACTGATCTAATCTGGATATAGCCTCTTCTACTAATACCAAACTTCTTCTAGATCTATCTGCTAAAGATCCCTTACCAGTTTTCGATGTAACGTGAAAAACTCTACTCTCAATAAGTGCAAAAATAGCTTCTTCGATGTACTCAATAGGTACTATTGCTCTAAGAAGACTCATTCTTTCCGGCATAAACACTCTCTGAACAACCCCTATCTACATAATTTTGATTAGTTTTTAATTATTCATATGAAATATTTAGACGGTGTTTATTTGGAGAAGAAGAAAATAATTATTATTGGAGATAGATATACTGTCAGTATGTTTAATTTATTAGGTATTGATGGCGTAGTTGTTGAGGACAGAGATCCTATGAAGATCAGGAAGATACTTGATGCTTACATAGGCTCAGGTGAGTTCTCGATCATCTATATAACTAAGGAACTGGGCGACTTATTAAAAGATTATATTGATAAAATCTCTGCAACGAGAAGATGGCCTGTCATAACTATTTTACCTACACGTTGGAGTAGGGCTGAGGAGATAGACGTATCTAGTCTACTAAGAAAAGCTTTGGGTGTAGGGTGATCTAATTGTGCGCCGTGGAGATTTTTGGGGATCCCGCTAGATTAGCTGAGCATGTTATAAATAAAACCCTTAGGAGAATACACGAGATCTATAGTGAGTATAAGAGAGATCTTAGTAAAATATTTCATGAGAGAATAGAAAAGATCCTTCGTGAGGAGGAGAAGAGACTTGAAGATAATATTAGAAATCTAGAGTACTCTTTTGAGAGTTATAGATCGAAACTTGATATAGAGGAGAGAAATAGGTTGAGTAAAGAAGCAAATCAACTTATAGACGAAGTATTTAGAGAGGCGAGAGAGAGAATCATTAATTTCTTGATTAGTAATAAGCCGATCTATAGAAAGTTCTTAGCAAAGAATCTTGAGAGAGTGTTTAGAGATATTAGATCGGAGTATGTAATAGTTGAAACAGATCCTGAAACGGTGGAATTAATCAGGGATATAGTTAATGAATTGATCAAGGATGTTAGTGAAGTAAGGAACAAGAAACTACGTGTTGAAGTAAATGAGAGATTAAGGGGAGGATTCATAGTTTATTCAGAAACAAAAGATGTTGTGTATAGATATGATCTTGCTACCTTAATAAATAGTTTAGAGGAAGAGCTTAAGTTAGTTATTAATAAGACACTTTTTGGGGGTTGATTAAGGATTACAGAGAGAAGAGGTAAGATAATAAGAATCAGTGGAAGTCTAGTAGTTGCGGAGGGAATACCCTCTCCCCTGATGTATGAAGTTGTTGAAGTTGGCGAGGAGAGGCTCATAGGAGAAATTATAAGAATATCTGGAGACAAATCATATATACAGGTATACGAGACAACCTCAGGTTTAAGACCTGGGGAATTTGTTTACGCTACAGGGGCGCCTCTATCAGCTGAGTTAGGGCCTGGTCTGATCGGTCAGATCTTTGATGGTATTCAGAGACCTCTATCAAAGATCCTTGAGACAACAAAATCAATATTCGTAAGAAGAGGAGTAAAACTCCCATCAATACCTAGAGACGTGAAATATCACTTCACACCTCTCCAAGGACTTAAACCTGGTGCTGAGCTAAATCCAGGGGATATTTTAGGATATGTAGATGAGACACCTCTTATAAAGCATCCTATCATTGTTCCTCCTAATATAAGAGGTAGATTAATTGAGTTGAGCCCAGAAGGAGATTATACTGTTGAGGAACCCATAGCCTTTATCGAGAAAGATGGGGACAAGATAGGTATAAAAATGCTTAGTAAGTGGCCTGTAAGAGTTCCCAGACCCTATAAAGTGAAGCTTGACCCTGTACTACCACTAATAACAGGTATGAGAATTATTGACACATTCTTCCCAATGGCTAAAGGGGGAACAGGAGCTATACCAGGAGCTTTTGGAACAGGTAAATGTCTTTTGCCAGGAACACCTGTGATGTTGGCCAACGGAAATCTCGTTCCGATAGAGAAGATTTTTAAGAGAATAAAAGGTGGAGAACCTAGTCTTGAGCTAGATGAAGAGGTGTATGAGGTTGGTTCAAAGACGATCTATGTGTATAGCTTCAATGGGAGAGAATTTATTAAGATGCCTATAAGTCATGTCTATAGAGGAAAAACTGATAAGATAGTTAGAATACGCACTAAAAGAGGCAGAGTGATAGAGGTTACCCCAATACATAGGCTAATAGTTTTTGATCCCGAGAAAGGTTTCGCAGAGATCCCTGCAGCAAGTTTAAGAAAAGGAGATCTGCTTGTAGTTCCAAGAAAGATCGATATAAATACGAAAGCTCGAATAAATCTTTATAAATACATTCCCGAGGCTATATCAAAGGATCCTGTGGTCCAGAAGAAGTTTATTAAGGTAGTAAGAAAACTCGCAAAGAAATACGAAGGTGGATTAAAAGGATTATCTCAGAAACTAGGTATTGAAGATAGAAGACTCTATAACATGGTTCACAGAATAGCTTATCCTCCACTATGGCTTATTGAGAAAGTATTCAGAATGGCCGGTTTAAAGCCTCCTCACCCGAGAGTAGTCTCCTACAGATGGTCTCCTAGATGTGTAAAGATTCCTGAGGAAATTGATGGCGCATTCGCATATATACTCGGAATGTTAGTAGGTAATGGGCGGCTTTACTCCTCAGAATATATAAGGATCTATGTTCCGAGAGACGATATAAATCAAGAACTCCTCGAAGATGTCATAAGAGGCGTCTTCGGCGACTGCGATATTGAGAAAATAATCTACTGGACACATCATAAAGATCCTTTGGGAAGAAGCTCCGTAGTCATACAACTTAAGTCTAAAATATTGAGAGATATACTCTTTAGAACGGGTTTCGCAACAGAATACTTTACTAAGAAAAGAATTCCTAGTATAATGCTAAGAGCTAGTGAAAGCGCTATTAAATATTTCTTAGCGGGGTACTTCAGGGTAATGGGTCTCTATAGAGATGGTATGTTATATATTCTCTCTTACACAAAAGATGTGCGAGACAAACTAACTTATCTTCTCAATAGAATTGGTATAGGAAACTTCATAGTGACTGAGGGTTCTTACAGAAATGATAAGGGATATGAACAAAAGATCTATGCTATTATAATCTCTGATAATTATGATATAGTTAAGTTCTACGATGAGGTTCTAACAAAGGAGTTATTTGATGTAGGTTATCTTCTAGGTCCTCACACACTCTATAGAGAGGTTCTTAACGAAATAAAAGCTAAGAGAGACGAGATTCTTAAAAAGATCCCGAGTGAATATCTAGTGATTCCTTCAGAGATCTTAGATAACTATCTAAGTATATCTCCACAAACAGTTGCATCTAGAGAAGGCACTCAGACAATCGTTCTGCAGAAAACAACATTACGAAAGAAACAGGAATTATTGAAGAAATACGCTGAGATCTTCAAGAAAATAACGGTGGATCCTGTAGAAGAAGTTGAGTTACTATATGGTGAGTGGGTGGTATACGATGTTACGGTTCCTAGCACACATAATTTTGTAGGAGGCTATATCCCATCGATATTTCACAACACAGTAACTCTACACAGCTTAGCTATGTGGAGTGATGCTAAGGTAGTTATATACATAGGCTGTGGAGAGAGAGGTAATGAGATGACTGAGGTGTTAGAGAGATTCCCAGAGACAAAAGATCCATGGAGTGGGAGACCTCTAATGGAGAGAACAATATTAATAGCCAATACCAGTAACATGCCTGTGTCGGCTAGAGAGGCTAGTATCTATGTGGGGATCACTTTAGCAGAGTATTATAGAGATCTCGGCTATGACGTGCTTCTAGTCGCTGATTCAACAAGTAGATGGGCAGAGGCTCTCAGAGAAATTGCTGGAAGACTCGAGGAGATGCCCGCTGAGGAGGGATACCCAAGCTATCTACAGAGTAGATTAGCAGAATTCTATGAGAGAGCTGGTAGAGTAATAGCTCTAGGTAGACCGGAGAGAACAGGTTCCGTAACTGTTATAGGCGCTGTATCTCCGCCTGGAGGAGATTTCACAGAGCCTGTAACGACGCACACAAGAAGATTCATTAGGGTCTTTTGGGCATTAGATGCTTCATTAGCATATTCAAGACATTATCCTGCTATTAATTGGATAACTAGCTACTCTGCGTATACAGACCTAGTGAGTGAATGGTGGAGTAAAGAGGTAGATCCTTCGTGGAGAACATTAAGAGACGAGGCACTAAATATACTCTTAAGAGAGAATGAGTTAAAGGAAGTTGTGAGATTAATAGGTGTCGAGAACCTACCGGAACCAGATAAGCTAATCATGGATGTTGCAAGAATGATCAGGGATGGTTTCTTAAGGCAGAACGCATATGATCCTATAGATGCCTTCTCCTCACCACAGAAACAGTTTAAATTACTAAGACTCTTGCTTAAGTATTATAAGCACGCTAAAGAATTAGTTGACTCCGGGATTCCTGTAGCTACAATTAGAGAGAAAACACAGAAGTTAGTGACGAGTATAGTTAAAGCCAGATTCAGTATAAGAAATGATGAATTAGACAAATTAGATGAGTTAGAGAAAGAAATAGATAAGTATTTTGAGGAGTTAAAGAGGGGGTCTGCATGAAGACATTTCTAAAAGAATATGAAACAATTAGAGAAATTAGAGGACCTCTACTCATAGTGGAGAAGGTTACAGATGTGGCTTATGATGAGCTAGTATCAATAGAGCTACCAAGTGGAGAAAAAAGAAGTGGAAGAGTTCTGGAAGTAGGATTAGGATATGCTGTGGTTCAAGTATTTGAAGGAACATTGGGTATAAGTCCTAGTGGGACCAGAGTAAGATTTCTAGGTAAAACAATGGAGATCCCTGTTTCAGAGGATATGTTAGGCAGAGTATTCGATGGATTAGGGAGACCAATTGATGGAGGCCCAGAGATCATAGCTGAAGAGAAAAGAGATGTTAATGGAGCACCACTTAACCCCGCTGCCAGAAAATACCCCGAGGACTTTATACAAACTGGTATCTCAGCTATTGATGGCATGAATACTCTTGTGAGAGGACAGAAACTACCCATATTTAGTGGCGGTGGATTACCACACAATATGTTAGCTGCTCAAATCGCGAGACAAGCTACAGTGAGAAGAGAGGGTGAGGAGTTCGCTGTCGTATTTGCTGCGATAGGGGTAAAGTATGACGAGGCTCTTTTCTTCAGGAGATTCTTTGAGGAGACTGGAGCTATTAAGAGAACAGCTATGTTCATAAATCTCGCTAATGAGCCCGCTATGATAAGATTAATTACTCCCCGAGTAGCTCTTACATTAGCTGAGTACTTAGCTTATGAGAGAGATATGCATATACTAGTCATATTAACTGATATGACAAATTATGCTGAGGCTCTGAGAGAAATTAGTTCTGCCAGAGAGGAGGTTCCTGGTAGACAAGGATATCCGGGCTATATGTACTCCGATCTAGCATCTATATATGAGAGGGCAGGTAAAGTACGTGGGAAAAAAGGATCAATTACTCAAATGCCTATACTAACAATGCCTGCTGACGACATAACTCACCCGATACCAGATCTCACAGGCTACATAACCGAGGGGCAGATAGTTCTTGATAGAGGTCTTTATAATAGAGGTATATATCCACCAATTAATGTTCTAATGAGTTTATCAAGACTAATGAAGGAAGGCATTGGCCCTGGTAAAACTCGAGAAGACCATGCCGAAGTAAAGGACCAGTTATACGCAGCATATGCGAGAGCTCAAGAACTAAGAAGTCTAGCCGTGATAGTTGGTGAGGAGAGTTTAAGCGAGGTAGATAGAAAGTATCTTAGATTCGCTGAAGCCTTCGAGAGAAGATTTTTGAGTCAAGGCTTCTACGAGAATAGAAGCATCGAGGAGACCTTAGATCTTGCTTGGGAGATACTGTCTATCCTGCCCGAGACAGAGCTAACAAATATAAAAGAGGCTAATATTAAAAAATATCACCCACGATACAGAAGAGCAGGCGCAGAGTAGAGATGGCATTAGACCCTAGACAGACACTACCTACAAAAATTAATTTGATAATGCTTAGAAGAGCTCTTGCCATAATTACTAGAGTAAGGAAGATTCTCGAGGATAAGAGAGAAGTTCTTCTACTAAACATTAGAGTAGCTCTAGAAAAATATGCTGAATTAAGAAGAAGAGTTTTTAATAAGCTAGATAAGGTGTATGAGGAATTTTTTGAAGTATCTTCTGAACACGGATTTATCTATATAACCACTTTATCAAAAACTACACCAAAAACCTTAACAATTACTGTAGGTGAAAGAAGTGCTTTCGGGATAAAAGTGCCCGTATTGGAATTAGATGAGAGATCAATTAAAGAACCGGTCTCTAGCATGTTTTTTACATCGCCACACATTGATCATTTAATTCAGAGTATGAAGGATCTTTTAATGGATCTTATTAAACTAAGCGAATTAGAAGCAACAATAAATAGATTAATTATGGAACTAAAGAATACCCAGAAGCTAATTAATTCGCTAGACTACTATGTGATACCAACATATCAAAGTGCTATCAAGAGAATAAGACTAACTCTAGAGGAGAGAAGCAGAGAAGAATTTATTAGACTTAAAATAATGAAATCTAAATTTATCTCCCGAGGGCAGACAACCAGATGAGTAGAGAATTACTAAAAGCATTTGAGAAAAAGAAAAATGA